>DATJEN010000190.1:0-19190 GCA_035496575.1 Pirellulales bacterium | reverse complement strand
TTGCGCAAGGTCTCGTTGCCCCGCTTGGAAAAGCACGTGCAGCTTCTGCTCGCGCAAGGTAAGCGGCCGGGCGAAGACATGCTCAACCTGGCGGGCTTGGAAAAAATCAAATACGTATTCGTGTACCCCGACACCGGCGACCTGGTGCTTGCCGGGCCCGCCGGCGCTTGGCAGCCCGACGAAGAGGGCCGCATCGTCAGCAGCGAGTCAGGCCGCCCCATCCTCCAGTTGGACGACCTGGTGGTCGTGCTCCGCTATCTCAAAAGTACGCCGGGCGCGACCTTTGGCTGCTCGATCGACCCCACGACCGAAGGGCTCGCGCGAACTCGCCAATTCACCGAGCAATCCAGCGCCCAACCCATCAAACCGTCCGAGCGCGGCGACTGGCTCCAGCGGCTGCGCCAGCAGATGGGCCTTCAGACCATCTCGGTCGAAGGGCTCGATCCACGCACCCGCGCTGCCCGCGTGCTCGTCGAAGCCGACTACCGGATGAAGCTCGTGGGCATGGGACTGGAAAAAGGCACGGCCGACGTGCCGAGCTATTTGGATCTGGTGCGCGTGGAGCGCGGCCAGGCCCCGCCGCCGCTCGACGTGCTGCGGTGGTGGTTTACGCTCCGCTACGACGCCATCAGGTCGACCGAGAATCAAGGTGCCTTTGAGCTGCGCGGCCCGGGCGTGAGAGTCGAAAGCGAGAATGAGCATCTGACGAATCTCGGCCGGCGCGTGCACACTGGAAAATCAGAACCGCTCAACCAGGAATTCGCCGAGCGCTTCAACAAGCATTTTCCAGAACTGGCGCAGAAGTATCCGGTGTACGCCGACCTGCAGAATATCTGCGACCTGGCGCTTGTCAGCGCGCTCATCACCGCCCAGGGCCTGGGAGATCGTGTCGACTGGCACTTCACCTGCTTTGGCAACGCGGACGAATACAGGCCGGCACTTGGACCGGCTCCGCATCAAGTGCAGACCGTCATCAACCATCGCGTCATCGGCGGCAAGCACATCATTGTCGGCGTCAGCGGGGGCGTGTCGGTTTCGCCCTGGAAATACGTCAAAGCCAGTGCGATCAAAACCGACACGTACGGAAAGCTCGACGCCGAGCAACGAGCGGCTGCGGCCGGCGAGATGCCTCTCGACGCCTGGTGGTGGGATTAGGCAGCTCGCTGGCAGAGTAGCGACCCGTCATTTCGCTTTGCCGGTATCAGGCTTGCCGACACTCGTGCCAGCTCGCTCCCACAGTCGCGCCAGTTGCTCGTCGCGAATCGCCTGTTCGGCATCCGCATCGAAGGCGACACTTTCTCCCCAGATCAGCGCAAGCTGCCGGACGGCCAGGCGGCGCGTTTGAACCTCATCGCGCGCCAATAATGCGAGCCAGGCTTGCGGGTCGCCGGCCAGCCACGGCACGATCCGCTCGGCCGAATCCTCGTACCCGGCTGACAGCGAATCAATCAACACGCGAACCCGCGCGGCTTGCTCGGCATCCAACGTGTCTCGGCCCAGGCTTTGCAAAAAGGGCACGACGCCTTGGCCGGAGGTCCGCAGGGCGCGTTCGGCGCTGGCGCGCTCGACAAACCGCTCGTGCGAGAGATCCTGGACCAGCCGCAGCCATTCGTGGCACTTGGGAGGCGTCGGCTTGGCAGCCAGCTCGAGCAACGCCCGTTCGGTCGTCGCACCGGTTGCCGCCAATTGCCAGGACGGATGCAACAACTCGAGCAGCGGAATGACCTCACGCGCAATGAGCTGCGGATCAGCCAGGTACAAGTGCCACAGGCTGCGGCCCTTCAGCCGCCGAACGGAACCACCATCGGCGATCTCGAGCGCGATTGCTTCGTCAATCGGTTGTTCGAAAACGAGCTGGTGACTCGGCTCGCCGCGCGAGCGTCGGATCGTAAAGTGGCTAGCGCTATCGAGCGAGATTGATAGTTGCTCGTCCGAACCGGCCATCTCAAATTCGAGCTGGATGTTTCCCGGCGTGATGTGAACCTCCAGTTGCTCGCGACGGCGGCCATTCACCATGGCTGGCCCAAACGTCATGTTGGTGCCTGGATACGTGCTCGAAACGGCCACCCGCCCGGCCACCATCTTGTAGTAGATCCAGCGCAAGCGGTCGGCGTTGAGCTTGCTTGGCGAGGGGGGCACCGCCTGCGCGCAGGCTGTCGCAACGAGGCATCCCGCCACGGCTACGCAAGCAACGATGGATACGGCGGTTCTCATGAGCACTATCGAGCGAGCCGCGCGGCAGGCCGCTCACTTTTGTCTCCAGCCGTCTAGCGGCGGATGTGGTTGGCAACTTCGTCCGAATCGCGCCCGCCCACGGGCCAGGCTTCTTCTTCCGAGGGCGCAAGTCGCCGTTCGATCCACTTGCGCCGGTAGTGACGCCAGATAAAGTAACAGGCGATCACGAACAGCGCCGCGCCTACAACAATCGAGAGCCGCGCTTCGGATCGTCGGATCAGGGTAATCAGCGCGGTAACTCGATCACCATAGGCATAGCTCAGCCCAAAAAACAGCCCGACGACGGCGGTAGCGCAAAAGGCATCGATCAAAATAAAGCGGCGAAATGACATCCGCAGGATTCCGGCCGTCAGATAGACCGGCGCGCGGATGCCGACCATAAAGCGCGAAAAAAAGAACACCTTCAAGCCGTGCCGGCGAATCATCTCTTCGATCTTGGCCTCACGCTCCGCGTGCAGCAGGTGCGCAAAACGCGGATGCGAGGTCAAAAGCGAATAGCCGAAGTAATAGCCAATCGCATAGATCACCGAATCACCCGCCACCGCGCCGATCAGGCAACACAAAAAGGCCCACCAGGGATTCAGCGAGCCGACTGAACTGGCCACGCCGGCCGCCACGATGGGCACCTCTTCGGGCAACGGCAAGCCCGATCCGGTTAAGATCAGGACGACCACGATCCCCAGGTAAGAAATGTGGTCCAACTGCAGATCAAACAAGTGATTCGCCCAAAATTGCGGTTCGCGCGGACGCCCCTCGACGTTCCACGCATTCTAACTGCGATGATAGGTCAGGAAAGCCTTCTGCCGGCGAGCGCGCCCTTGCCTCCTTCGGGCGCGCAAGCACTCTCTATTCTGACTCGTTCGGCGGAATCCATTCCGGTGGATCGACGCCAATCAAATGGGTTGTGAGTTGCCCTTGTCGCTCGCCCGCACACAGCATTACGGCCGAGACGCTTGGATGCGCCTCGCAATAAGCCCGTGAGCCCGTCACCCCTAACACGTAGAACGCAGTCGAGAGCGCATCGGCCTGGGCCGCGGTCGGCGCAACCACCGTAACGGACAAAACACCTTCGGCGGGCCAGCCTGTGCGCGGGTCGAGAATATGCCCATAGCGGCGCCCTTCGTGCGTGAAGAACTGCGTGCCCGAGCCCGAGGTCGACAGCGAGCGATCGTGCAAGCGTAATTGACCCAAATAGCGGGTGGGCCTGTTGGGATTGCGAACGCCGACCAACCAGCCCTGTCCCGGCCCGAGCGACGCGTTGGAGCCTCGCGCAAGCACGCTGCTGTTGCCTCCATGAATGAGCAGGTCGTGAATATCGGCCGACTCGAACAGCTCGGCAGCGCGGTCGAGCGCATAACCCTTGCCGATGCTGCCCAGATTGATTTGCAATCCCGCGCGTTTGAAGCGAATGCTCGATTCTTGCTCGTTGAGTTCCAGAAACTGGCTACCCACGCGCGCCAGCGATTGTGCCAGCTCGTCAGGTTCCGGCAAGCGGCCCGCGCGGCGCGTGAACCCCCAAATGCGCGATAGCTGGCCGGCCGTGATGTCGTAGGCGCCCTGACTCTCGTCATGCAGCTCGACAGCTTCGGCCATCAGCGCAAATAGGCGCGGCTCCACTTGCACCCACTGCTCGCACGCTCGCTCGTTGAGTTGGCTGACCTCACTATGAGCGCGATAAACCGAGAGTTGATCTTCCAGGCGATCGATCAGGTCGAGCGCCGCCAGCGCCGTGCTTTGCGCACCGGGGTATTGCCCCGCGTTCAAATAGATTTCAAAGGTGCAGGCCATGGCCGAGCGGGCAAGCCGCAGCAGGTAGCTGTCGGGGGCATTTTCCGCCGGCGGTACCTGGGTCGATCCCTCGCCGCCGGGCAGCATCTGCTGCGCGAGGTCGACCAAGGTGTCGGCGGCCGACTTGCCTTGCAAAAATTCGCGGCGATTCGATCTGGGGGCCGTGCTCATGTTTCAATTATAGCTCTGGCAGGATCGTCCGACTTGTCAACGAATCGGCGTGAGATTGATAATCGACTTATGCGGAATCCGATTGCATTAAACCGCGCCGTGCGGCTAGGGATCAGCGGAATGGCGGTGCTGTTCAGCCTGGCCAATCGCTGCCCACTCTCGGCCGAGACTCCCCAGCGACCCGCGCGGGCCCGCCCTCCCAGCTTTTCGCGCGAGCAGCAAGAAGTCTTCTTTCCCAATGCACTTGAACAATTGGGCCCTCGACGCGAGCGCGAGGCCACGCCCCTCGCCAATAAGGTGGCCGCGGGGTCAGACTCGGCCAACTGGTCTCGATTGATCTCAAGCGAAGCGCTGGAGGACGAAATTAAACGCCAGCAGCTACTATTGGCTCAGGACGTAAAGGATCCAGGAAAGTTTCGCGGCAGCGGCTATCGAAATGCCCGCTCGCGCCTGGGCTGGCTGGCGGCGCTGATGGCCGTGAATTCGGGCTATGGCGAATCCGTTCGCTGGCAGCACGAAGCGGCGGACCTGTGCGTGAAACTCTCCGCGGCCGCCAATGCTTGCAAGACCCCCGATGCGCGAGCACAGCGCATGGCGGGCGAGTGCGCGCGAGACATGTCTGACCTGGTGCATGGAACGTTCGCGGCTCGACCTTCTCCGCCGCCGGCATTGCCCGCTTGGAGCGAGATCTGCCCACGCGCAGAGCTGATGAAGCGGCTGGACGAAGCGCACCGACGCAGCCTCGAGCCTGGCACCGCCCAGGATAAGCAATTCCGCAAGGACGTGGGCCATCTCGCGCACGAAGCGCAAGTGGTAACGCTGCTGGCAGACCTGATCGCGCGCGACGGATATGAGCATTCCGATGACGAGAGCTATCGCGAGCTCGCCAGCGCCATGCGCGAGGCCGCGCAATCACTTCGATCAGCCGCCGAACAAAAAGATTTCGAAGGGGCGCGAACAGCCGTACTCGAGATCGGCCGCAGTTGCACCGATTGCCACGAAGGCTTTCGCGAATGAGAGCCGCGCGGCTTAGTTGGCGACGCGGCGGCGGCGGCGCGGTGCGCCGTTTGCGCCGTTCGAGGCGAAGAGCTTGATTTTGCGCAGGTCAATCAGCTCAGCCAGTCCGGCCTCGGCCATTTCGCGCCCGGACACGTACCGGCCCGGAGTGATCCACTTTTCCATCTCGGCCGCGGGAAGCGCGAACATTTCGCCCAGTAGGGCATCCATTTCTCGCTCGAGCTGACCGAAATGGCGCGCCCATTCGGCCGCTTCCGCCAGGCCCACGTGTTCCTCGCTCTGCCACTTCATCGGGTGAAACAACAGCACGCTATACGGCGTGACCATTCGCCGCGTGCAAGCCGCAAACGGCCATAGCGCCGCCGAAGAACACTCGCCGGTCACGATTCCCGTCACGCGCAGCCCGCGCACCAGGATGAGCGTCATCAACGAGACGGCACAATAAGGGCTGCCGCCAGGGGAGTCGATGTACAGCGTACACTCGCCGCCGGGCTCGACGCTGAGCAACTTGTCGGTGAGCTCGACCTCGTTATCGGTCAAGTCGCCGACCAGAGAAATCTCAACCGGGGCTTCCGATTCGCGTTGATGCATACCTGGTGTCTCGATCGGAGTGCGTGGCGGCAAAGTGCGCCTGTCGCCGAGGGTGCGCACACTGCTAGTCTGACTGGCAGGCCCGAACAATCAAGTTCTAGCTTCAAGATACCGCAATTTAGCGCTTGTGTCGAAACGCCGACGAGCACGGGATTTGACGAATGTTCCGCGCGAGATTGGAAAACGCGCGGCATTCGGCGTCTGAAACTAGCTCGCAAGAAGGCCGCCGATTATTCCGCGCCACCGGGCCCTCCAGCCACGAAAGGCGCTGGCCGGACTGCTTTCCGCAGTCAAGCAGCATCTCGTCAGCGAGCTTGCGGTCAACTTCCATGCCTCTCTCTCACTAGTATAATAGTGGCTTGGGAGCTTGCTGGCATCCTCTGGTCTTCTCCGCCCCGCGACGGCACGACGTGCGCTTCTCCAGTCGGTAAACGAGATGGGCATCAAGTTTTTATGTCCCAACGGGCATAAACTGCACGTCAAATCCTTTCTGATGGGCAAGAAGGCAATCTGCCCAAAGTGTGGGGCCAGAGTGGTCGTGCCGAACGAGTCCACGCTGCCCGGCAACGACGCCGATCCAGACGATTTCGGCAGCTCGGTGGCTCAAGTCGCCTCGCAGTCGGCTCTCTCGCTCGATCAGGCCCCCAGCGAGAGTGGACTGGCCGCGGGCACGGGGAAAGCTAGCGCTAGCGCCGACCCGATCGCCGAAGATCCGACCGCCGTCTGGTATGTGCGCCCGCCGACCGGCGGGCAGTTCGGCCCGGCCTCGGCCGAGATCATGCGCGCTTGGCTCGGCGAAGGTCGAGTCGGCGCCAGCTCGCTGGTATGGCGGGCGGGTTGGCCGGAGTGGCGCGCCGCGGCCTCAGTCTTCCCCGAACTCCAGGCAGCCGTCACTTCCGCGCCCGAGCCGCGGACGACGCCAGCGCCCTCCAACGGCGCGGCGGTGCCGATGGGCTCACCGACCGCGGCGCCCAGCTTGCCGGTAGGCCGAGCGGTGTCGCATGTCGCTCGATACGAACCGGGCACAGCCGAATCGCATGCCGATTTGCCCGATCTCGCAAAGTCGATTCCGGCCATGCCGCCGGTGGTCCGCAGGCGGCGGGGCCAGGATCTCAGCCCCATGGTGAGTATCGTACTGCTTGCCATCGCGGTAATCTTAGTCGTGATCTTGATCGTGATCGTCTTCAACCGCTCTGAAGAGCCGGCGGACGAGGGTCGAGATGCGAAGACAGCGACACGGCAGCAAGAGCGAGCAGTGAGCTTGCTGGTGTGATGCCGGCGCCGTTCAGAGCGCGTCGAATTTCAGCTACTCGTGAGGGATGTTGCCATGAGCCGTAGTCGTGCCTTGATGTTTGCGTTGGCGCTGGTCGCAATCACGTCGGCGCTCGTGGCGGCCGATGCCCCCAAAACCGTGAGCGGCGCGGGGGGCAAGTTGGCCTTCAAAGTGCCGGACGCCTGGACCGAAAAGCAACCACAAAGCGCCATCACCGAGCGCGAGCTCTCGATACCTGCCGCTGGCGATGACAAGACCGATGGGCGACTGACCATGATGTCGGCCGGCGGGGGCGTTGAAGCCAATCTCGAACGCTGGTACGGCCAGTTCACGCAGCCCGATGGGGGAAACTCGCGCGAGCGCGCCAAGGTCAGCAAGCTCAAGGTGAGCGGCTGTGAGGTGCACGTCGTCGATTTATCCGGAACGTTCCGCGACCAGCGCGGGCCAGTCGCGCCGGCCGTCGAGCGGCCCAAGTACAGAATGCTCGCCGCGATCGTCGTGACGCCCAAAGCAGGCAATTACTTCATCAAGTTCTATGGTCCCGAGCGCACCGTGGCCGAGAACGAGCGCGCGTTTATGAGCATGATCCAGAGTTTGGAAACCAAGTAGCCAAGCTGAAGATCGCGACGGAGTCGCCGAGCTCGAGCTGAGAAAGCCACGCATGAAAACCGAGCAGTTTTTCGAACATCATGGCATCCGCTCGAATCCTTTCGCCGAAGAGGATGCGCAGACGGACCCCGTGTTCAAGGAATTCTGCATCGACAGCACGCGGCACCCTACGTGGGACAAGATCTACGGCGAGCCCGCCGACCCGGCCACGTCTATCGTGTTCGGCGAGAAAGGGTCCGGCAAAACGGCGCTGCGCTTGCAAATCGTGCGGCACCTGAGCGAATACAACCGCAAAAATCCTGCCAAGCGCGCCTACGTCATCGAATACGATGACTTCAATCCGTTCCTCGATCGTTTTCGCGATCGATTCGGAACGCGACATCGGCGCGCCGACAAGGTGCTGGCCGATTTTAAACTGTGGGATCACCAAGACGCGCTGCTATCGATCGGCGTGACGGGGCTGGTCGATCGCATTCTGGAAGCGCGCCATACGGCGGACTCGCTCGCCAATGAATTCGGCCAGGCTGATCTGCGGGCGCTGGACCGGCACCAGGCACGCGACCTGCTGCTGCTGGCGGCCTGCTACGACACGTCGACATCGGAAACCATGAAGGGCCGCTGGACTCGTTTGCGCCGCAAACTGCGCTATCGAGCGTGGCCGGCCCAATGGGACTTTGCCCTTGGCATTGCCGTGACCTTGGCGACCGTTGGAGTCATCGCCTACCAGGAGCAGTGGAGCTGGCTGCAAACACCGTGGCCCTATTTGATCGTGCTGGCCGGATGGGTCATCTGGCTGGCGCGTTTTGTGCGACGTTATTTTCAAGCCGCCAGCATCGCTCGGAACGTTCGCGTCGGCAAACGCCCAACCAACGCTCTGCGGCAGGTGCTGATGGCCATGCGCGCGTCGGACCTGGTTGGGCAACCGTTGCCGCGAAAGCAGCGAACGGACGACCGCTATGAATTGCTCGCCAAATTCCAGGGAATTCTGAAAACCCTGGGCTTCGATGGCATCGTGGTGCTGGTCGACCGGGTCGACGAACCCCACTTGATCAATGGTTCGGTCGAGCAAATGAGGGCCCTATTGTGGCCGATGCTCGACAACAAGTTCCTCAAGCACCCCGGAATCGGCTTCAAGCTACTGCTGCCCATTGAGCTTGCACACTATCTTGATCGCGAGGACCGCGATTTTTATCAGCGCGCCCGGCTCGACAAGCAAAACATGGTGCCCTCGCTGGAATGGACCGGCGAAGCGCTTTTTGACGTCGCCACCGCGCGCATCAAAGCTTGTGCCATGCCAGGAGCCAACCCGGCGCTCAAGGATCTATTCGATCCGGTCATTACGGATCGCCGCCTGACCGATGCGTTCCGCGGCTTGCGCGTGCCGCGGCATCTCTTCAAATTCATGTACCGGCTGATCGTGGCGCACTGTAACGCGTATACCGACGAAGCGCCCAATTGGAAGATCTCCAGCGAGCGATTCGAATCGGTGCTGGCACTCTACAGCCGAGACCAGGATGCCTTCGACCGCGGTTTGCGGGCGGGCTGACAGCTAGCACGATCGCAGTTGTCTTGACGTGTTCCAAACTTCCTGCGACATTCCCGCCTCGATTGCGCCAACGTAGATCGCGTAAAAGGGCAAACGCGCTCGCAGGAGGCACCGTTATGCAACTGCTCAAGGGAATGGCTCGACTCTCGCTCCTGCTCGCTTTGCTGCCCGCCAGCGGGTGCGGACTGACTTCCATCGCCGATTCGTCCGGGTCGAATCAAACTCCCGGCGAGGTCATCTCGAAGTTTTTGGAAGCCATCCGCGCGGGTGACGACGAGCAGGCATCTGGGTTGCTGACTCCGCTGGCTCGCCAAAAGACGGCCGAGATGCAAATGGTCGTGGCGCCGCCAGGGAGCGAGACTGCCAGGTTTCAGGTGTTGGACACCCAACTGCAGAGCGGGGCCGCCCACGTCACGAGCGATTGGACGGATTTGGATTCCGATGGCAAGCCACACACGGATCGTATCGTGTGGATCCTGCATCATGAGCCGCAGGGCTGGCGAATCGCCGGAATGTCAGCACGCGTGTTTGCCGACCAGGAGCCGATCGTGCTCAACTTCGAAGACCCAGCCGACATGTTGCGCAAGCAGCAACAAGCTGAGGAAGAAATCGCCCGCCGCGACGGTCGATCGCCGGCAGCGTCGGCATCGGACGCGCCCGCAATCCGCTAGCAGGATTTCTGCTGGTATTTCGCTTCGTGCGGATTGCGCTGACGTAAACCGCTCATCACTCGCTGGTTAGCTCATCAGCGGCACTCCCGCTCTTTCTTGGCGAGGAGCCTTTTTTTGCAGTTTTCTACTGCGCTGCGCGCCGTCGTGACCTACGGTTAAACACGAATTTCGTGCGTGAAATTGCCCCCAATGCGCCAGGTTATCCCCAAGCGCACACATTGTCCCGCTGTCGCTTGACAACGAGACCCACCATGCTAACTTAACGTCCTAGACTGTGCAGCCGGAACAGTCTCTGTAACCCGCAAAGGCTTACAACAGGGCAGCCTCCGCGGTGCACAAAGACGGGTTTTCAGTACGCCGGTCTAACGTGTTGAGAGTTTGGCTCAGTTGCTTGCCGTCACAACTGGAGCAGAACGTAGGACGGCAATTGATAGTCACACGGACCATACGTTCCGGTATCTCGTAGGAGGAATTCTTAAATGAATCGCACGTTAGTTTTGGGAATTGCCGCCTTTGTCGCGGTCGTCGGGCTGGCCCTGGTGGGCAGCGAAAAGACGGCGGTTGCTGGCCGTCACCACGGCTGCAACGGCTGCTCGTGTGGTGGCGCTTCGGATTGTGGTGGTGCCGCTGCTTGCTGTGGCTGCCACGGTCGTCGTCATCATCGTCACCGCTGCGGCGGTTGCGATGGCGGTTGCGCTGGCGCCGCCGCCGATTGCTGCGGTTGCCGCGGCAAGCGTCACCATCGTCGTTGCTGCGGCAATCCGTGCTGCGGCGCGGCCCCGGCCTGCAATGGCGGCGGCTGCAACGGTGGTGCCCCGGCCGGTCCCCCGGCTACTCCGGCTCCCGAAGCAGCTCCGGCTGCTCCTGGTGCGCCTCCGGCCCCCCCGGCCCCCTCGGCCGACAAGCCGGCCTAAGGCTCTCCCCAGGCAAGAGCCTGATTTTGTAACAAACGGAGCCATGCATCTGCTGTCCGTTTGATGGGCGCCCTGTAACTTCGGCGGGCGGCAGAACGGCTTTCAAGCCGGACCTCAAATTTGGGGTCCGGCTTTTTTTCTTGCCGATCGTAGCGATGCATCGCAAGAATCGACGCGCCACGGCACCGCTATAGCCAACGCCGCAACGAGGTCGATGAGGGAAGCTACCCGATTCACACGCCCGCCGGCGCGGGCTTGTCAGAGGGAGATCGATGGCCAGTGATCAATCGCGCCCCGCGGCGCACGGCTGGGGCTCTGAAGCTCGCTCATTAGCGAGCCTGCTGCTGTTCGCGCACCTGTGCGCGCTTGTGATCGCCGTCACGACCTACACGCGTCCCAGCAACTTCCAGCAGAAGCTGCACGACGTGTTTGCGCCGTATTTGCGCAACTTGCATTTCACCGCGTATCCCACGAGCTATCCCTTCGCCCGTTATTACTTGACCCATGCGCTGCCGATCGACATCGATTTCACTTGCGAAGTGACCTATCAAGACAAAGATGGGCAGACTCACACCGAAGTCGTGCCACGACCGGAGCTGCGGCCGTTGGTGCGTGAGCGGCGCTACCAGGCGCTAGCCAACGCGGCCGGCGCCTTGGCCGACGCGGAATCGAACGAGGACTACAGCGGAATTCTTCCGCGCGCCATTGCAGGCTCCATTCTCAAGCGCGGCGGGGCAACCCAGGGCACGGTTCGACTGCAAGCGAACTATATTCCGCCGATGGAGCTGATGGACGAGACCGATCCATCCAAGCGCGTGCCTCCGCCCGGCACGACCTACGAAGCGCAGGTGTTCATCAGCGGCGGCAACGTGGAGCTGCTCAAGAAATCGACCACGCTCGAGGTCGCACCGGTTGAAACGCAAGGCGCGCCGCGCAAAACGACTCCCGCGCCGCGAGGCACTCGACAGCCATGACGCGCGCCCTCCGCGACTACTTCGCCCGGCTTATGGCCGCCTTTGGGGAGGGCTGGAATCGCTTTTGGTTCACGCCGAGCGATCCCGCCACCCTGGGCGTGATCCGCATCCTGACTGGATTGATGGCTCTTTATCTGCATGGATCGTTATTGCCGGACCTGGTGACCTTCTTTGGCGCAGGCGGCCTGTTGCCACCCGGCGACATCGCGCCGCTCGAAGGCAGCACCTTCTCCTATTTGAATTACATCCAGGCGCGCTCCGAACTCATCACGGTGCATGTGCTGGGATTGGCGGTGCTCGCCCTATTCACGAGCGGTTTTTGGACCCGTGTCACCTCGATCCTGGCCCTCGTTGTGTTTTTGTCTGATGTGCAGCGAGCGCCCATGATCACTGGCCGCACCGAACCAATTGTCGCGATGCTGCTCGCCTATTTGTGCATTGGCCCAAGCGGGCGGTGCTACTCCCTCGACCGCTTGCTGGCAGACCGCCATCTCAAGCCAGGCCAAGAGCGCGCACCCGAGTTGTGGACAAGCGCCAGCATCGCGACTCGGCTCATTCAAGTGCACCTGGTTTTGTGGATCGCCATGATGGGATTCTCGAAACTCACCGGAGACACCTGGTGGAGCGGGCTAGGCATGTGGTGGCTCATTGCCCGCCGCGAGTCGCGTCTCGTCGACTTGAGCTGGCTCTATCGTCATCCCGACGTCATCGACCTGTGGACCCACGCCATTGTGCTGTTTGAGCTGGCATTTCCGATCTTGGTTTGGAATCGGCTTGCGCGGCCGTTGCTGCTGGGCATTGCGGCCTTCGTGTGGACCTCCCTGGCACTGGTTACGGGCGATATCACCTTCGCGCTGGCTCTCGGCACGGCCGCCATGGCATTTATCTCGCCGGATACGGTGCTGGCCTTGTCGGGCCGATTCTGGTCGAGCGCACCGCAAACAGCCTGATTCCGCGGCCGGTTGCGTGGTCGGCGTCCAACCCGGAAAATAACCTGGGCCTTCAGACTACTTTGTCCCGGTGTTGCGGAGTTCTGCATGAGTTGCCTGGTGAGTCGCCGCGCGTTCTTGAATTCGTGTGCCGCGGTTTCCGCTGGCGCGCTGCTCGCGCGAGCGAAGTCGCTAAGCGCGATCGAACCGATCGAGCGCGTGGGAGGCAGTTTTTTCAAATTCAGCCTGGCCGCGTATAGCTATCGCGACTTGCTGAACGCCAAGTCGCCTGACAAGAAGCTCACGCTCGATGACTTTATCCGCGATTGCGCCAAGATGGGCCTTGAGGGCACCGAGCTGACGAGCTACTACTTCCCCAAAGATCCCACGCCCGATTACCTGCGGCATCTGAAGGATCTTTGCTTCCGGCTCGGCCTTGATATTTCAGGCACGGCCGTTGGAAACGATTTTTGTCATCCCGCTGGTCCCGAGCGCGACCGCGAAATCGCGCACGTCAAGCGCTGGGTCGATCACGCGGAAACTCTTGGCGCGCCCGTCATTCGAATCTTCTCCGGGCACGAACATGGCACCTCCGTCGAAGAAGCTCACCGCCTGGCAGCGGCGGGCATCGAAGAGTGTTGCGACTATGCCGGAAAGCACGGCGTGTTTCTCGCCCTTGAGAATCATGGTGGGCTCACCACGAGCGCCGACGGACTGATGAAGCTCGTGCGCGACGTGAAGAGCCCGTGGTTCGGCGTGAATCTGGATACCGGCAACTTCCAAGGCGACGACGTCTATGGCGATCTGGCTCGCTTTGCGCCCTATGCGGTCAACGTCCAGATCAAGGTGTCGATCGTTCAACAAGGCAAGCGCCAGCGGGCCGACTTCAGCCGACTGGCGCGCATTCTGCGCGATGCCGGCTATCGTGGATACGTCGTGCTGGAATTCGAGGAAGCTGAAGACCCGACGTCTGCCTGCCCACGATATCTGGACGAGCTGCGGGCGGCCTGTCGCGCGTGAGGTTGCGGTTCAGTCCGGCTGGCCTATTGTATCCAGGGGCTCACGCTGCCATCGCCGCTGTGCGGATATCCGTAGTACAGCCAGGCCGGGGTCGGAAAATGATCGCGATACCCTGTATACACCTGGCGGGCTTGGACGCTGCCATCTTTCTGTCGCACGATGATCGTCTCGAAGAAGCTGCCGCGGTGGTAGCGCCGTGGCTGGGCCTTGCGGTCGCCGGCACTTGAGCTCGCGGATGTGAGAGCGACAATCGCGAGGCTCAAGATCGTTGCTGTGGCCCAGCATTTCATGGCGGTCACCTGGCTCGATCGGAGGAGGCCACATCGCGCGCGTCACGCGGTACGTGACGCACAGCGGCCTATAAGCATTTTCGGCCGCGTGAGAGCCTTGAGACAACCGTTTGTTCGGGAAAGCATGCCGGCGCGCGTGCCGCCGATTGCCCGAACTGCCTCTTATTCCGTCTTTACCAGATAACGGCTTTCGTCGAGGCCGAGCCGCTTCATTTTCTTGTAGAGCGTGGTGCGATTGATACCCAGCACCTCGGCGGTGGCGAATCGATTCCAGCCATTGCTCTGCAGCACTTCGAAAATGATCTGCCGCTCGGGAGCAGCCAGCGCCTCTTTCAGAGTTCGCGTTCCCAGCGGTTCCATGGCAAGGGGACCCACGGCCGCGATTTGCTGTGGCAAGTCCTCGAGGCCAAGCGTCTCGCCTTTGCTGAGCAACAAGGCGCGCTCCATCGCGTTTTCCAGTTCGCGAACATTTCCAGGCCAGCGGTACCGCTGCAGGGCCGCCAAGGCCTCGGGATTGAATGCCTTCATGAGTTTGCCAGTCTCGGCGCACACCTCGGTTAAAAAGTGTTGCGCGAGCAGGGGAATATCCGAGACCCGGTCGCGTAGCGCGGGCAGCTCGACGTTAATGACATTGATCCGGTAGAAAAGATCCTGCCGGAAGCGACCCTCGACCACCAGCTTGCCCAGGTCCTCGTTGGTGGCCAGGATGATGCGCGTGTCGACGTGGTGGGTCTTGTTTCCGCCGACCGCCTCGAATTGCAACTCCTGCAGGACGCGGAGCAGCTTCACTTGCATGCTGGGGCTGGCGGTGGCAATTTCATCCAGGAAGATCGTACCGCCATCGGCCTGCAGGAACTTGCCAGTTTTGTCCGTTGTCGCGCCGGTGAACGCGCCCGCCACGTGGCCGAACAGCTCGCTTTCCAGCAAAGTCTCGGGCAGGGCACCGCAAGCCACTTCGATAAACGGCTTGTCGCGACGCGAGCTGCGGCGATGAATCGCGCGCGCGACGAGCGACTTGCCGGTTCCGCTTTCGCCGGTAATCAAGACCGTGGCCTTGGTGTCGGCCACGCAGTCAACCAGGTCATAGACTTTGGCCATGCGATGATCGTGGCCCACGATACTTTCGAGGCCGAATCGCAGATCGAGCTGCGCTTTGAGCGACTTGTTTTCTTCGATGACAGTGCGCTGCTTGAGCGCCCGCTCAATGGCCAGCTCGAGCTCCTCGTCGATCAAAGGCTTGGTGAGCAAATCGAAGGCGCCAGCGCGGATGGCTTCGATCGCCGTTTCGACTGTGCCGTATCCCGTGATCAAGATGACGGTCAGTCCCGGGAAATTCTGCTTGGCGTGAGCTAGCAGGTCGAAACCGTCGCCATCTTGTAAGCGAATGTCGACGAGCAAGAGTTCGTAGCTCTTCTTCCCGAGCAGCTCGACGGCGCCGGCGTAGCTGCTGGCGACATCCAGTTGATAGCCCTGGTCGCGCAGCCAATCCGCCATGGACTCCAACACCTGGCGGTCGTCATCCACGAGCAGCAGCGAACCCCGATGGTTCGTCACGTCTTTTTTTGCGTTCACTCTAAGGTGGCCTATTTAACGGGTTCGCAGCCGCCGCCCCGCGCGTGACGAGAGTGTCAACTCGCTGGTCGAGCGGTTCCATGCGGTTTCGAGAAGCGTCGTCGAATATCTACGTCACGCGTTGCACCCGGTCAACGCGTTGGAAAGGTGAGTCCGCATTGACGAATTGAATGGGAGTTCAACATTACGAAGAAGTTATTTGGACCGACCAAAAGACGATGAAACCGTCATATCCGGCAGTTTTGGTGCTTTATGCGTAAGCCGACCACGCAATGTCGAACCGCCAATCCAAACGTATGGGTCTTTCCCACTAACTCGGTTGGGTTATCATGACGAGTAGGGGGCAGTACTCGGAACGACTGCTTGTTACCTTCTCTGTGGCCGCCCCGGAACAGATGGCTGGCCGCTTTTTTGTGGAGACATCATGAGCGTCAAACTCTTAATTGCCGACGACCACGAAGTCGTTCGCACGGGATTAGCCAGCTTGTTGGCCGATTCCGATATCAAGATCGTGGGCCATGCCGACAACGGCGCGGAAGCCGTTAAAATGGCGGTCAAGCACAAGCCCGACGTGGTGCTGCTCGACATCCGCATGCCCGATTCGGATGGGCTCGAGGCACTCGAAAAAATCCACGACCAATTGCCGGACACGCGAGTCGTCATCCTTTCGACCTATGACAATCCCACCTACGTGGCCAGGGCGGTTGCGCTAGGGGCGAGCGATTACGTGCTTAAGGGGGCCAATCGCCAGCAACTGATCGCGACCATCACTGCGGCCGCGGCCGACCAGTCACCTGCTCCCGGCGGCGAGCTGGCGCGCGTGGCCGGTGCGATGGGCAAAACCGTCAACGGAAATCACAACGACGTCCCGCTCACGAATCGCGAAACGCAGGTTCTTCGCCACGTTGCACTCGGCCTGAGCAACAAGGAAATCGCTCACTCGCTTTCGATCAGCATCGAAACCGTCAAAGAGCACGTGCAGAATATCCTGCGCAAAATCGCCGTGACCGATCGCACGCAAGCCGCCGTTTGGGCCGTGCGCAAAGGGCTCGTTTAGCGGCCGACTCAATCAACTCGCCCGTGGATGGGCTCGCTCGTAGATGGCGCGCAAGCCAGCCGTGCTGACGTGCGTGTAGATCTGCGTCGTGACCAGGCTCTTGTGTCCGAGCAGTTCTTGCACGCTGCGAATATCGGCGCCGCGGTCGAGCAGGTGCGTGGCAAAGCTGTGCCGCAACGTGTGTGGCGTCGTGCGCCGGTCGAGCCCCGTCGCACGCAGGTGCTTCTCCAACATGCGGCCCACGCTGCGGGTCGTCAGCCGTCGCCCGAATTTGTTCGTGAACACGGGCGCCTGCGCGCCTTGTTTTTCGCGCTGCGAAAGCGCGCGAACCTTCAGCCACGCTTTGAGCGCGCGGATCGCGTAGGATCCGATGGGAGCGATCCTCTCGCGCCGTCCCTTGCCACGCACGCGCAAAGTCGCGCTGGCGTAGTCGAGATCGCCATCGTTCAGCCCGGCCAGTTCGCCGACGCGCAGGCCGGCCGAGTACAGCACTTCCAAAATCGCCCGGTCGCGCAAGCCATGTGCCTCGTTCGCGTCTGGAGAGAAGAGCAGCTTTTCGATCTCCTCCGAGCTTAAGAAATGCGGCAACGCGCGCGACTTGCGTGGATTGCGCAGCGGCTTGGCGGGATTCGACTTGGTCCAACCTTCTCTCTGGCCAAATCGAAAAAAACTGCGCAGCGACGCCAGCCGCCGCGCAATGGTCGTCTTCGCGTAGCCCGCCTCGTGCAGCGCGGCAACGTACCCGCGCAACTCGACGGTGCCCACCGATTCAGCCCGCGGCGGCCGGCCTTCGCACTCGGTCAGATACTCGACCAACGCGTCGAGATCTTCGCGGTAGCTCTTGATGGTGTAGGCCGACGCGTTTCGCTCGACTTCGAGATAACGCAGAAACCGCGCGACCGCCTCTCGCATGTCACCGCTTTCTGTGAGCTCGCAGATCGGGCTCGCTCGAACAGGATAGCCTGCTTGCTTGAACGCGAGCCGTCGAACCGCGAACTAGAATTCGTCCCCCTCGGCGTCGGTGGGCAGCGGCAGATCGAAGCGACGGGGCACGGATGCCTTGCGGCTCTCTTGGCGAATCTTCTGGCTCAAGACCGCCGCGTCATACCAGGTGAAGCTCAGTTCGGGATTCGACGCGTATCGGCCGAGCACGCGCAATGTCTCGGCGCGGCTCGAATCGTCGTACAGGAAAACGTATCGCTCGGCCCCTTTCACCAGAGCCAGGACGTTGATGTCTTGATCCACTGCCGCTACTCCATTGGTGGGCCACGCCGTCTGGCAACTTGCAGAGGCCGCGACGTCGGGTGCGACTTGTGGCCTACGCAAGTTATCGGCCAAGTGGCGGACGCTTCACGAGCGGGCTTTGAGCAGCCGACGCCCAAAGCCCTGACGTGGCTTGCGTCTCCGTTCAGATTCGTGCCAGCGGAATCGAATAATCCGATCGCGCGGGCTTGGAGCGCCGCCTAAGTCGTGCCATCAGAAGAGGCATGCCGGGAGCCGGCCTATGGATCGCTAGCAATGCGAGGACGCTACCTATGCGCTCAGGTCAGGTCGCGCATGCTGTGTAGGCCCAGCGGTTCGCGGCTAAAAAAAGGCTCGCCGTATTTGGTCCCAATCGACCAACCCCAGAAGGCCGCCTGGTCGCGCAACCGGTCGAGAAAGGTGGGGGGCTCTTGCGGCCGACCGGTAATGAACTGACTGCGGTAGCAGCTTATGGCAGCATGCTTCTGCTCCCAGAAGTCACTGATATCCAGCACGAAGGCCGGCTTGTCCACCTGCCGCAGGTGCACGCAGTTGTAGTAAAGCACGCGCTCGGGATGATGCGGCTCCCCGGGTAGGTCGCTCTTGGTGAGCTTGGACCAGAATCGCGCGGCTTCAATCAAATCGGTCGCCGCGACGTGATCGGGATGGGAGTCGACCCAATACGGACCAAACAGCAGACGGGGTCGCAGTTGGCGGAAATAACCGGCTAGCTTGTGGCGCGCCTCGAGCGTCGCTTGCAGGCTGCGGTTCGGCAGCCCCAGATTCCCGCGCCAGTCGAGTCCCAGAATCTTGGTGGCGGCGGCGGTTTCTTGCGCTCTCAATTCTCGCGAACCAAACGGCGTCGGCTCGCCGTCGGTCAGGTCGAGCACGCCAACCCGGTATCCATCTTTACGATATTGCAGGATGGCGCCCCCCATGCCCAGCTCGGCATCGTCGGGATGCGGAGCCACCACCAGAATGTCGACGGGCGTAAAGGCGGGGTCGTTCATTCGCTTGGCGGACTCAAAGATGCCCTGTAGCAAGGCGTGGCGGTGACGCGGACAATATACCTGCTAATTGCCGAGGCTTTGCGCAACGCGGTAAATCTCCTCCGCGTCGAGCACCTGGTCGTTGGCTGTAAACAGCTGGTTGAGCGCGGCCTTGTGTATTTTCATCTTGGTGCCTCCAACGCCGATCGCGCCATAACATTTCATGCCGTCGCGCTCGGCGCCTTTATCTGTGGCATCGATCCCGGCCAGCCCCAGCGGAGGCACCGCACTTAAGTCGATCG
>DATJEN010000189.1:0-10035 GCA_035496575.1 Pirellulales bacterium | reverse complement strand
ACCGACATGACTTCACCCAGCGTGATTTCGTTGGGTGGCTTGATCAGTTGATATCCGCCCGCGGCCCCGCGGGTGCTGGCGACAAAGCCCGCGCCCTTGAGCTGCAACAATATCTGCACCAGGAACCGCGACGGAATGCCGTGCTCATCGGCGATGGTGCGAATGCGCACCGGTTGATCGGAGCCGTATCGGGCCGCCAGCTCGAGCATCGCCAAACAGGCATATTCGGTCTTGGCGGATATCTTCATCGGTCCGAGGAGCGGTTGAACGCGCCGCGCGTTAAGCAAATCGTTCGCAGGCGACGGCCGCGAATCAGTCTTTCGTGTGCAAGCCGCACTCTTTCTTGGCAGTCCCGCTCCACCGCCCAGCCCGCTCATCCTCGCCGAACATCACGGCGCGTGTGCAGGGCCAGCAGCCAATGCTCGTGTAGCCCTGATCGTGCAGCGGGTTGTATGGAATGTCGTGGTCCACGATCAGCTTCCACACATCCTTCTTGGTCCAGTTGGCCAACGGACTGATTTTCACGAGCGAGAATTTCTTGTCCCAGGCCACGATGGGAACGTTCGCCCGATCCGCGCTCTGGTCGCGGCGTATTCCGCTCATCCAGGCATCAAAACCAACAACCGCTTCTCGCAGCACGGTGACCTTGCGATCAAAACAGCATTGGTCGGGGTTGGTCTTATACAGTGGCCCGCCGTGCAGCGCTTCGTACTCGGCCACCGTGGTGTCGGTGCTGCGCAGCTCGACGTGCATGCCGTACCGCTGGGCGATGCGGTCGCGCAGCTCGAGGGTTTCCTTGAACTGGTAGCCCGTGTCGAGGTTGAACAAATGCGTGCGCGGCTCGATAGCTGCCAGCATGTGGATGATGGCGAGCCCTTCCGGACCGAAGGCGGTCGCCATCGTCAGCTTGGGAAAATAGCGCTCGACTGCCCAAGCGATGATTTCTTGGGGAGAAGCCTGGTCCAACACCCGGCTCTGTTCAGCCAGGTCGGCCAGAAACTCGTCAGTGGGGGTCGCTACCGTGCCAGGATTTGGATCGGCCTGCGGTCGGGTACTCAGCGAAACCGTCATTCCAGTTCGTCGCAGTTAAAGGGCCCGGCGGAGGCTACAATGGTACTAATGTTGCTAATATAAGTCAACTTTCAGCTCTCCTCAAGTTATCGTCGGCACCCCGGCCTCATCTTCAGCACATTCAGGGCCCCGAATGACCGTCGGCTGCTTGACGCAACCGCTTGCCAGCATCATGTTTGACAGCCCCCGCTCGAATGCTGGCCCGTGGGTGTAATCTGGCTCTTCGATGGCTTCCCACCGAACCTATTTGGCGATCGACCTGGGAGCCTCGAGTGGCCGCCACGTCGCAGGCCTGCTGGACGACGACACTTTGCGGCTGGTCGAGGTGCACCGCTTTCAGAACGGGCCGGTTCGGGCAGGCGGACACTTGCATTGGGACGCGCTGGCCCAATGGACCCAGGTGCAAGCAGGGCTGCGGGCAGCCGCCGGCTCGGAGCTGGGCCCAATCGAAAGCATGGGGGTCGACACCTGGGGTGTCGATTTTGGTCTGCTCGGACCGGGGGACGAGCTTTTGGCAAATCCGGTGCACTACCGCGACGCGCGCACCGATGGGCTGCTCGAGCGCGCCTATCGCGTCGTTCCGCGCGAGCGCATTTTTGCCGAGACCGGGCTGCAATTCATGCAGTTCAACACCCTTTATCAATTGTGGGCGCTGCGGCTGGGTGGCAGCGCGACGCTGGAGGGCGCCACGCATCTCTTGATGATGGGCGACTTGTTCCACTGGCTGCTGACAGGCGAAAAGTCGAACGAGTTTACAAACGCAACCACGACCCAATTCTTCAATCCGCTCAAGCGAGCCTGGAGCCGCGAGTTGCTCGGGCAGTTTGATATTCCGGATCGCATTCTCGGTGCGATCACCGAACCCGGAACTGTGCTCGGTCCCTTGCGCAAGGATGTGGCGCAAGAAACCGGGCTGCACGACACGCGCGTGGTTCTACCGGGCACTCACGATACCGCCAGCGCGGTCGTTGCCGTGCCTGCCTGCGGCGCGCCCACGCAGCCGCCCGAGTGGTGCTACATTAGCTCGGGCACGTGGTCATTGATGGGCGCTGAGGTCCCCAGCCCGATCATCAACGAGACGTGCCTGAAGCTGAACTTCACAAACGAAGGAGGCGTGGGCGGAACAACCCGTCTGTTAAAAAACATCGCCGGGCTGTGGCTCATTCAAGAATGCCGCCGGGTGTGGAACGAAGCGGGTCAGGCTTGGAGCTGGAGCGAGCTTTTGCAGATGGCCGATGCCGCCGAACCCTTGGTTTCGCTCGTCGATCCCGACCATGCGGACTTCGTCATTCCCCACAGCATGCCGGACGCGATCTGCAATTTTTGCCGCCGCAGCGGGCAAACCGTGCCCGAAGACCCGGGCGCGATCGTGCGAACCGCGATCGAGAGCCTGGCGATGCGCTACCGCCTGGTGCTCGGCTGGTTGGAACAATTGATCGGCGGCAAGATCAACGCTATTCACGTGGTGGGCGGCGGCAGCCAGAATGCACAGCTATGCCAGGCCACGGCCGACGCTTGCCAACGCAGCGTGCTGGCCGGCCCCGTGGAAGCCACGGCGATCGGCAACGTGCTGGTACAGGCCATCGCCGCCGGCCAACTGGGGTCGATCGCCGAAGCGCGGCAAGTCGTGCGGCGCAGCTTTCCCGTCACACGCTATGAACCACGCAATGCCGATCGGTGGGACGAAGCCTTTGAGCGATTTTCCGCTTTGGTGATTCCATGAAAGTCATAGCCGCGGTGGCCAGCGCGCTCATCGTCTTGCGACAGCTCATTGCCGCGCTGCACGGCATGGCGCACGACGAGTTGCAAGTGTTGCTTTCGCCGTGGCAGCAGGCGTTCGTGATCGTGGTGATCATGATCGCGCCCCTCATCGCCCTCGTTCTGTATTGGACGCGCTGGGCTCGGCAGGGGGCGCTCGTGCTATGGACATCGATGCTGGCGGGCATGCTGTTCGGCATTTACCACCACTTCGTGGCGATCAGTAACGATCACGTGAGCCATCTGCCGGCCGGCGACGCTCAGCCGCTATTCATCGCGACCGCGATCTTGCTGGTTCCCGCGGAGCTGGCCGCGGCGGGCTTTGGCCTGTGGAGTTGGCTCAAGCTCCGCGGCGCGCGGGCGACGAGTGAGCCCGTCAGCTATTAAGCCACAAGCGCGATCAGGCCAACAGCGCGTCGATCGGCTTGCCCTTGCCATCCTTGGTCACGTAGAAGGGGCGGCCTTCCGTGACAAAGTTCGCGTCGGGCGCGATGCCCATCGCCTTGTAGATCGTGGCGTGGACGTCCGTGAGCGAAACAGGGGTTTCGATCGGCAGCATCGGATGCCGATCCGCTGTGCGGCCGTAGACGAACCCGCGTTTGAACCCGCCGCCAAAAAACAACAGCGAGTTCGCGCTCGAGAAATGACCGTGGAAGCCATACATCTTGGCGTCTTCGATGACCAGTTCGTCGCCCGACTGGCTCTCGGCAAATCCGATGGGCTCGACGCCCGCCTTGGGCTGATTGGCGATCGTGCGGCCGAACTCGGTGGCAATCACGACCAACGTGCGATCGAGCAGGCCGCGGTCGGCCAGGTCGCGAATGAGCTGGGCAATCGCCCCGTCGATCTGTTTTTTCATTTCGACCATCCGCGTTTGTCCGTCCTCGTGCATGTCGAAACCCTTGAACGGCCCGTATTGATATTCGACTTGCACGAACCGCGCGCCGGATTCGACCAGCCGTCGGGCGAGCAACAGCCCATGGCCAAACCGCCGCCCATGGTAGTACGACTTGTCGAGCACTTCGCCGCGCGCGATGCGCGGCTCATAAGCGGCGAGCGTGGCGGGCTTTTCCTCCTTGGCATAATCGAACGCCCGCTTGACCGGCGAGTCCATCATCGCGCGGGCCGCTTCCAGCGTGCCCAGGTACTCCGCGGCTTTGGGCGAGTTTTTCAATCCCTCGCCGGCCAGCCCATGCGCCGATTGCAAAAATTGCTGGCGGCGATCGAACCGCTCGCGCGTCATGCCGGCGGCCAGGCTCAGGGTCGCAAGTCCGGCGGTCGGATCGGGAATCATGAATGGCGCGTGCTTCACGCCATAAAAGCCCGGCCCGATGTACTCGCTGATGAATTGTTTTTCGCTGTCGCTCGTATCGATGTCGCGGCCGATGTAGATGTAGGGCGGAACGTTCGAATTGCGCGGGCCTAAGGTGCGGCCGACCACCGCGCCCATGCTGGGCGCCTTGAGCCCGACGGGAAACAAGTAGCCCGTCATCATGTAATATTGGGCCTTCAAATGAACGGCGCCGAATTTCGTCTCGTTGGTGAGGCTCCGCAAAAGCGTTCCGTGGCGCATGACGTCGGCCATGTTTTCCAGCCCGGCGCCGAAGCGCAGATCGGCGACGCTGGTTGGAATGCTTTCGCAGGTGCCCAACAGCTCGCTGCCCTTCATGCCGGGCTCGAAGGGCGTGTGCTGCTTGGTATCCCAGGTGTCGGCCTGGG
The DNA here is from genome assembly GCA_035496575.1 of Pirellulales bacterium. GTDB lineage: Bacteria > Planctomycetota > Planctomycetia > Pirellulales > PALSA-1355 > PALSA-1355. The sequence continues at coordinate 5,487 of DATJEN010000189.1, read as the reverse complement.
CGATGCCGCCGGGCAACCAGATGAAAATCACCGAATCGGCCTTCGCCTGTGGGCGTTGTTGGGGGCGGTCGGCCGCCAGCACGCGCGCGAAGTTCGGAGCCGCCACGGCGCCAAGCGTTGCGGCGCTGGTTTGCAGAAATCGGCGGCGGTTAACCTGGTCGGCCATGGCGATTATTTGATGTATTGAAACTCGGGAGTGCACACGAGCGCCCAAAACATGTCCTGCAGCCCTTCGGTCGCCGATTCAGAGGCTTGCAAATAGACGCGGCCAGCGTTCTTTTCCGCTACCGTGGCCGGCCGGCTCAGTACGCCACGATAAAGCTTATCCACCAGCTGCCGCGGATCGCCCTTGCGGCCGCTATCGAGCGCGAGCGGGTTGGCATAGATCATGGCCTGCAGCTCGGGGCCGTTGGCCAATTCCAAGGCCTGCACCACGGCCACGTCGTCCGGGCGGGCGGTGCTGATTTCGTTTCGCGAGGCCGGCCGCCCCAGCGCGCGGGCCAGCGCGGTCGAACGGTTGTCGAGAAACGTTCGTTCGGCCGGCACGAACTTTCCGCTGGCGGCCGTCCGCACACTGTCCAAGAACTGCTCGGCGGTCAGCCGCCGCAAAGCGGGCGAACGAAAATAGCGCGGTTGCTTGTCGCCGCGCGAAGCCGGCGCGTCCTCCAGCGTCGGATCATAGCGCAACTGGTAAACACGACTGGTGAGCAGCAGCCGCGTCGTGTGTTTGAGATCACAATCATGCTCAAGGAAGTCGCGCGCGAGCCAGTCGAGCAGCTCAGGATGGCTAGGCGCGACATCCAGACGAAAATCGTCGGTCGGCTCGAACAATCCCAGGCCAAAATACCTTTTCCACAGCCGGTTCACGATCGATTTGGCGAAGCGCGGATTTGCCGGATCGGTCAACCAGCGGGCCGCCAGTTGCAGCCGACCTTGCAGATCCCCTGGCACTTCCCGCGGCAGATCGGCCAGCGCAAACGGGACGTTGGCGGGCACGTGTACGCCGGTCTTGAGCTCGCAGCGAATTTTCTCCAGGTCTTTTTCAGCGAACATGCCGGCAAACGCGAGGAACCGCTCCTGGGGCCATTCATCATTCTCAAAATGATCGTGGCAGCTTGCGCATTTCATGCTGGTGGCCAAGAAGACTTGGGCCACGTTTGCGGCGGTTTGCAGCGTGGCCGTGTGATCCTCGTTGCGGACGTACTCGATGGTGAACTTGCTTCCGAGCACGTCTTCGGTTTCGGCGCGTTTGCGACCAGGCATGGCCGGATCGATGAGCTCGGCCACCATGACGTCGAATGGCCGATTGTGCGCGAAGCTCTCAAGCAGCCAGTCGCGGTAATTGCCGCGCGTGAGAATGCCGCCCTGGGCACGCACGTTTTGACTGGCGAGCGCATCTTCCCAAAAGGTGGTCCAATGCGCCGCGTAGTCTTCGTTGCGCGCAAGGAGCTGGTCGACCAACTTGTCGCGCTTCGCTTGCCCGCCGCTTGAGGCCAGGAAGCGGTTGGTTTCGCTTGGCGTGGGAATCACGCCAATGACGTCCAAGTAGACCCGCCGCAGAAAGGTGGCGTCGTCGCACAACTGCGGCGCCGGGCGCTGGTCCTTGGGCCAGCTTGCCGCCACGAACTGATCGATGGGGTTGAACGTCGGTTGGCTGACCTCGGGTGGCGCTTTGGCCGGGGGGAGCTGGCTCAAGCGCGCGCGACGATGCGCGATCAGCTCTTGCTCCGCGTCGAGCTTTTCGCTGTCATCGGCGACGGCCCCGCGAGGAAGCAGAAAGCCGAGCGCCAGCGCGACCGCAATAGCGATCCGAGAACAGCGCCCAGAAATCGGTCCAGAACCACACATGGAATTCGGCTCACGCCCCGCGCCGCCGCGAGCAGCCCTAGGACTACTTCGCATTGTTATACGAAGGGCCATTGATATCGGAATCGGCGATGATGTCGTGACGGAACTCGACCTTCGGCAGCGACTTGCCGTCCGCTCCCTTCACCGTGTGCGGCACATAGCGCACGAACGTCTTCTTCAAAGGATCGTAAAAACGATCTCCCTTTTGAAAGATCGGGCGGTATTCGGTGATCTCGCCGAACCACGGCGGGCCGACGACCTGCGCGGGAATCCAGTGCCCCTTGCCTTGTTTGTCCAGCAGATAAAACTCCGGGTAGTCGTGCCCCTCGACCCACACGCTGCGCGCCGGAATGCCCGACAAGCGGCACAAGCCGACGAACAGGGCGCTCATCTCTTCACAATCGCCGCAGTGATTCTCAATGGCATACAGCGCGCCGCGGAAGTCCCCGTTTTCGAACTTGACGTTGTCGCGCGTCCAACCCCAAAAAGTCTTGATCATCTCCCACGAACCGCTTTCCTCGCTGAGCTTGCGCAAGGTTTCGGCCAGAGCAATCATCTGCGGGCTTTTGGTTTCGACGCCCGGCGCGATTCCAGCCACCTGCTCCTTGAGCTCGGCCGGCACGCCGCGCGGCGCTTTGAGGTCCTCGCTGGGCAGCGAGAACTTCGTGCGATAACGGGTGATTTCATACAGCCGCTCGACAAAGACGGACCCGCCTTTGGGAATCTGCGGCGCCTGGAAGCGGATCAGCGCCGCTTGCCCTTTGAGCACCTGCTCGCTCACCTTGCACTGTGGGCTGATTTTCTCGCTGATCAAGCGCACGCGCTGCTCGGGCCAATCCATGGGGATGGGGCCGGTCGCAACCACGTTTTTAACCGGGCTGTCCGTGGCCTCAATGCGAATGACCACTCTCAGGCGATACGTGCGCGGATCGACCAGCTCGAGCGCAGGGTCGGGCACGGCATAGCGCCCATTGCCGGTTACGCGCTTTTCAGCGATTTTGTTTGGGGTCGCCGCGCTCGCCGCAAGGTCGGCAGCCTCTTCGAACGGCGTCTCTACCGAGTGGCCGTCGATCTCGCTGCTCGAAGCCTCGACCGTGTCTTCGACGAGCTCGTCGCCCGCCGGCATGGGCCGAACACAAAAAGCAATCGCGACCAGAGCCGACCAAAACAGCCGCCCGCGCATGCGAACACCTCGTCAGACGAGCATGGCCACGAGGGCGGGGCGGAGATGCAATTTGCCCGCTCAAAAGGTGGCCCGAGAAAGCCTTCTCCTCAACATAGCTAGTATGCGTAGGCTGGCGAGAAGTGTCAAAGTTTGGCGGCGTGGGCTTGCCTGGCCGGGTGATTCTGGCCGGGGCGTGTTTCTTCGAGCTTCGATAATTCCTCGGCCGACGCGCCCAATCCCCATATGGCTGCGGCGGTGGCCAGCAAGATTTCGGCCTCGTCACCCGCCCGCAGATTCGGAATAACCGTCTCGCCCGTCGCGCTGGCCAGGACAACCTTGCCGTCGCGCAGCAACACCGCTTTACCGCCCTTGGCGCGATGCTCGGCCAGTCCCGGGCTTCGCTCGTCCGCTGAAAACAAGATGGTCGCGCCGGCGCAATGCTTGATGATGTCCGGCCCAAGCGGCTCGTCGGCGGGCAACACCAGCGCCCCTTTCGCGTGCACCACGTCGCTCAGGACGCGATGCACCATCACCTGCCGGTCGGGCGAATCCCAATCGGCGAGCTCAACACGAATGCCGGGGCCGACGTCGGTAATGACAGCCACGTCGCAACGGTCGAAACCCACGCCCTCGTGCAACAGACGATCGAGCGGCAACTCGAAAACCGCGGCTTCAAGCAGCGGATTCAAAAGCAAGCTCCGCGCGCTGTCGAATCCGGGACGCACGGCCGGCAGCCGCGACGGGCCGACGAACGTCTCGTTGGCGAGGCCGAGGCCCACGTGGTTGGCGCGCGAGCCAAGCCAGGCCGCGATCCAGCGCGCGATGGGGTCCGTGTGGCGCGAGCCGGTGACGCCCACAATCGGGATGCGCCCCTCATCTCCTGCTAGAAACAGGGTACCGACAATGGCCTCGCCCACCGGGCGCGGCGTGCCCACTTCGGGCGCCACGTGCGTATGAAGACCGGGGCCTGAATTGACTTCGATGATGACTCCGCCTTGCTCTTCCAGCGGTCGGCTGATGTCCTCGGCAATGATGTCGATGCCCGCCACATCGAGTCCGATGACGGTGGCGGCCAATTCGGCATGCCGCTGCACGGCCGGGTGAACCTCGTCGGTCACGTCGATCGACAGGTTTCCGTTGCGTTGAACTATGACCGATTGGCCTTTCGCCGGCACCGACTCAGGGCGAAAGCCTTCGTTCGCTAGAGCGAGCTCGACGTTCCTATCGATTTCAACTTTCGCAAGCGGGCAGCTCAAATCGGTGCCGCGGCGCGGATCGCTATTGAGCTGCGATTCGATCAGCTCGCGAATGGTTTGCTTGCCGTCACCGATGACTTCGGCCGGATGGCCACGCGTGGCGGCGACGAACTTGCCACCCACCACAAGCAACCGGTGCTCGAGGCCCGCCGCCAACTGCTCGACGATCACGCCGGAGCCGAGCGTGGCAGCATGTCGGTACGCGGCTTCGATCTGGTCTCGGCCCGAAATCCCGATCACGACGCCATTGCCGAAGTTCGTATCCTTTGGCTTGATGACCACTGGCGCCCCGATTTCCTGGGCTGCTTGCCAGGCGTCGGCGGCGCTGGAAGCGAGTCGACCTAGCGCCACGGGCACGCCGGCTGCGCGCAGATAGTTTTTCGTGACATCCTTGTCGTCGGAGACGCTTTCAGCCACGGCGATCGTGTGGTCAGTGGCCGCGCGATGAACGCGGTGCTGCCTGGCGCCGTTGCCAAGCTGCAACAAGCTCGCGTCGTTCAGCCGATGAACGGGAATACCGCGAGCGAGCGCCGCATCCGCCACGGTGCGCGTGCTGGCGCCCATCAGCACGTCTTCCGCCATTTTGCGCAGGCGGCGAACTTCGGCCGCCACGTCGTACGGGCGGTCGAATACCGCCGCCAGGCACAACTCTCGCGCTGCCAACAGGCTGGCACGACCCAGCGCTTCTTCCTCGTATCGAATCGCCACGCGAAACAAACCCTCGACCATGGTTTCGCGAGCACGCCCGTAACCAAGCGGGCTGCCGGCCAAACCTTGCAGCTCGAGCGTGACGTGCTCGAGGATGTGGGCCAAATAGGTGCCGCGTCGCAAGCGCTCAAAAAATCCGCCCCGCTCGCCGATGCTGCAGCGGTGCTCGATCATGCCCGGCAACCAACTCATCAAGCGCTCGTTGAAGCCGGCGATCTCGTTGGAGGGTGAATCTTTCAGATCACCCAATTCGACCCACGCCTCGAGCACGGGAAAGCGAGCCCAGATGTTAGGGCCGCGAAACACGACCACCTTCTGAATTTCCATAATCAGTCGGTTATCCTGATAACCCGCTGGGGCGCCAGCCAAGGGCGCGGCAAGCAAAACGCCAGGAAAGAAGTGTCGCTCGGCCCTGCGCCGCTTCGGGCGGCTAGAGCCGTCGGCCACTACTAGCGCCAGTATATATGGCCTAATATAAAGAGCATAGGAGCACGATATTTGCTGGCGTTT
>DATJEN010000188.1:0-8254 GCA_035496575.1 Pirellulales bacterium | reverse complement strand
GCCCAAAACAATTCCCACTGCGCGAGGGGCGACAGCCGGGGCAAGGTTCCACTGTACGTCGAAAGCTTGCCGGCCCAGGACAGCAGCTTGCGACCCGCGTGATGTTGAGGAAACGTCGTGACGCCCAACTCGCGCGCCAGCGCCGCCAGGCGGTTTTGCGTGGGACCGATCCATTGGCCGCCCAAGTCGACCATTTCGCCGTCAACCGATTGGGTCAGCGTGCGTCCACCGACACGGTCGCGGGCTTCGAGCACGACGCAGTTTCGGCCGGCGCGCACCAGGTCGCGCGCGGCGCACAGGCCGGACAAGCCGGCGCCGACGACCACAAAATCGAGCGGGGCATCGAAGCTGTCGCTGGTCGCTGGGTTCATGGGAGTTCGCCCAACCGCAAAGCGTCCGGAAATGCGAATCCGAAAAGGGGCCGCTTCATGGTAAGTGCCGCGCGCGGGCCTTACAATCCAGTGCCCCGATCGATGCTCAACCTGTGAGGTGATTCGCATGCACAATTTTTATCTGCGGTCCATTTGCCGCGCGTGTGTTCTGGTCGCACTTTCGCTCTTGGCCGACCCACCGCCGCGGGCGGCGGCGGATGATACCGCGAACGCCAAAGCGTCGGTCGGGCCCTGCCTGGTTTATGTCGGCACGTACACGGGCGGAAAGAGCCGGGGCATTTACGTGCTGCGGTTCGACCCCGGCACGGGCAAGCTAAGCGCGCCTACCTTGGCGGCGGAGGTGAAAAGCCCTTCGTTTTTGGCCATTCATCCGGACGGCAAGCACCTGTTTGCGGTGAGCGAGATCGATGACTTCGCCGGCAAGAAAACCGGCGGCGTCTGTTCTTTCGCGATTGATCGCGCGAGCGGACAGCTCACCCGACTGAACGAGCAGCCTTCCGGTGGCGCTGGACCGTGCCATGTCATCGTCGACCGCAAGGGGGGCACGCTGCTGGTCGCCAACTATGGCGGCGGAAGCGTGGCGTCGCTGCCCATCTCGGCCGACGGGAAACTTCGGCCCGCCGCATCGGTCATCCAACACAAGGGGCATAGCGTCAATCCTGCGCGCCAGGAAGGCCCGCACGCGCATTCGATCAACGTGGATCTGGGAAACCGATTCGCGATCGCCGCGGATTTGGGGCTCGACAAGCTGCTCGTGTATAAGCTCGATCCCGTCAGTAGCAAGCTCGCTGCGAACGAGCCGGCCGCCGTTTCCCTCGCGCCTGGGGCGGGTCCGCGGCATTTTGCTTTTCATCCAGACGGAAAGCACGCCTATGCCATTAACGAGATTGCCTGCACCGTCACGGCGCTAGCGTACGACGCCGACCGCGGCGTGCTGAAGGAAATCGGCACGGTTTCTTCGCTACCCGAGGGCGTGAGCGTGCGCCCGGAAGACAGCACGGCGGAGGTGCAGGTCCACCCCACCGGCAAATTCGTCTACGGCTCAAACCGGGGGCACAACAGCATCAGCGTGTTTTCAGTTGGCCCGGATGGCCGGCTGAAGCTCGTGCAGAACCAAAGCACCCAGGGCAAGACGCCGCGCGGCTTTGGCATTGATCCCAGCGGAAAATGGCTCTTCGCGGGCAACCAGGATTCGGACACGATCGTTCTGTTCGCGATCGACCCACAGACGGGGAATTTGAGCCCGACCGGCAAGACGATCGAAGTGGGCGCGCCGGTGTGTGTGAAGTTTCTGCCGTTGGCAAAGTTGGGCCTGGAAGGCTCTGGTGCGGCTGGCGGCGCTTCGCGTTAAAATGCAAAGAACGCCCCTTGCGTCGATGGCAACAAAGTCGCCCAAAGCTCAGAGGAAGCAGACATGACTCCATTCACAACCTTGCGCGCCCGTCGCGATTTTCTGACTGCTGCCGCGATTGCAACCGTTTCGATGGGCACGCGGTGCTTCGCTGATGAACTTCTTAAGACGCCCAAGCAGATGGAAGGGCCGTTCTATCCGGACAAGCTGCCGCTCGATACCGATAACGACCTGCTGGTGATCAACGACGGCCTCACGCAGGCCGTGGGCGACGTCACGCATCTGACAGGCCGCATTTTGGACGCCAACGGCAATCCGCTGCGCGGGGCCCTGGTCGAGATCTGGCAGTGCGACAGCCGCGGCGTCTATTTGCACAGCGGCTCAAGCGGCAAGGAAAAGCAGGATGCCAATTTCCAGGGTTTCGGGCGCTTTCTCACCGGCTCCAACGGCGACTACTATTTCCGCACGATCAAGCCAGTGCCATATCCGGGCCGCACGCCGCACATTCACTTCCAAGTGAAGCATAAAGGCAACGAGCCGTTTACCACGCAGTGCTACATCAAGGGCCATCCGCAAAACGAGCGCGACTTCGTGTTCAAGGCGGTCGGTGACGCCAAGGCGCGCGAGCTGCTCACGGTCGACTTCTCGCCCATCCCTCAATCGCGTGCCGGCGAGCTCGGTGCCAAGTTCGACATCGTGCTCGGGTACACGCCGGCGGCGTAGGCCGTGTCGAATTGCTGCGGTGCACAAACTCTCTTCACTAGCCGGAAGCGCTAGCGCCCGGTTTCGGCCGAAACGATGAAGACGGAGCAACCACACCAAACGGGATCGCCCACCTCGTCGGCCCATTGGTTTCCCCCCAGTACTTCCCACTTCACCGGGCGCTAGCGCTTCCGGCTGGTGAATTCAACGCGCGAAGCGGAGGCCAATCCGCCAAAACCCGCCTCGCCCAGTTTTGGGCAATCTGGTAGTCTGAGGGTTTGAGGTAGTTAGACCCCTCTTGGCCCTGGTGGTGCGCGGCCGAGCGGTCTGCGTCTACACCTCGTCCGGAGTTCGCGCCCGTGCAGTTGCCGCGCAATCCAACCCGTGCCGTCCGAATTGGCTCAGTCACGCTGGGCGGCGGTCACCCGATCGCCGTGCAGAGCATGACCGCCACGCACACGCAGGATGTGGCTGCCACGGCCGGCCAGGTGAACGATCTGGTGGCCGCCGGGGCGGACGTCGTGCGGATCGCCGTCGACAACAACAAGGACGCCGAAGCCTTGGCCGAAATCCGCGCCCGCACGCGCGCGAATTTGTCGGTCGACCTGCAAGAGAATTATCGCCTGGCCCGGGCCGTGGCCCCGCACGTCGACAAGATTCGTTACAACCCTGGGCACTTGTACCATCACGAGCGCGAGAAGCCCTGGCAAGACAAGGTTCGCTTCCTGGTCGATATCGCGGGCGAAAACAATTGCGCGATGCGCGTGGGCGTGAACTGCGGATCGGTCGATCCCGACAAGCTGGAGCGCTATGGCGCCGAGGACTCGCTGGCGCCGATGTTGGCCAGCGCCTGGGAGCATTGCGAGCTGCTCGATTCCTTGGGGTTCACGCAATACTGCGTGTCGCTGAAGGACTCCGACCCGGCCAAGGTGATCGAGGTCAACCGGCGTTTTGCCGAGCGGCGGCCGGACGTGCCTTTGCACTTGGGCGTGACCGAAGCCGGCTTGCCGCCTGAAGGAGTCATCAAGACGCGGATTGCATTCGAGCAGCTCATCAGCCGCGGCATCGGCGACACGATTCGCGTCTCGTTGACGGTGCCGAACTCGCGCAAGCACGAAGAGATCGCGGCGGGACGAAAGATTCTGGAGGACATCGCGGCCGGGCGCGTCCGCAGCGTAGTGGATTATGGGTTGGGAACGCTGAACATTATCAGTTGCCCCAGTTGCTCGCGCGTCGAAAATGAGGCCTTTATCGAGCTCGCGCAGGACGTCAAGGAGCTGACACGCTATGCCCAGTCGCATGCGATCACGATCGCCGTGATGGGCTGCCGCGTGAACGGGCCCGGCGAAACCGACGATGCCGACCTGGGGCTGTGGTGCGGGCCGAAGTTCGTGAATCTGAAGCGAGGCCCGCGCGAGCTGGGCGCCTTTTCTTACGATGCCATTTTGCCCAGGGTCAAGCAGGAGCTCGACCTCCTGATCGCGGAGCGGTCCAGGTGCGAAGGCGAAACTACGACGAGCCCGACATAACGGTGGCTTGCTCGGACTGAGCAACCAGACGGAAGGTCACGGATGACCAGACGCTTGTGCCTACTGGCGATCTTTGTTTTGACTCTGTTGCCAGGCTGCGCGCGGTGGTCGAAGGGTCCCGTGCTTCCCTCGCGGAACGAGATGCGGCTGGACCAGCTCGTCATTGCCAGCGACGCGCCTCTGCCGGCCCAGCATCGACTGCTCGACGAGCTGCGCGCGCAGCGCACCATTGTTAGCCAGAAGCTGGGGCTCTCGACTTCGGTTGAGCCGATCCACGTCTACCTGTTCCCCTCGGCCGAAAAACTCGAATCCTATTTGCGCGTTCACTATCCCACCTTGCCGAAGCGGCGGGCATTTTTTGTGGAAAGCGATACACGGCTGAGCGTATTTGCCTATTGGGGCGACCGCGTTGCTGAAGACTTGCGGCATGAGGTCGCGCACGGCTATCTGCACGCGGTGGTGCCAAACCTGCCCTTGTGGCTCGACGAAGGGCTGGCTGAATACTTCGAAGTCGCTCGCGGGCAGTCGGGCGTGAACCGCGCGCACCTCGAGTTATTGGCCGGCGAAGCGGCGCCCCCCTGGCGGCCCGATTTGACGCGCCTCGAGATGCTCGGGGAGACGGCCGAAATGTCGCAGGCCGAGTATGCGCAAAGCTGGGCCTGGGTCCATTTCCTGCTGGAAAGCTCGCCCGAGAGGCAGGAAATCTTGCGTGGCTATCTCAGGCTGCTCGTCGCGGGACAAGCCCGCGAATCGCTCTATCAGCAGTTGCGGCGCACCGATCCGCAGTGCGATCAACATCTGCTCGACCACCTGGCCGTGCTGCGTCAGTCCTTGCGATAGGCGATCGCGTGGTCGATTTCGTCGAAGCCCAGCCCGCGAAACAGCGCGACGGCGGGGGCATTGGCCTGGTCGACATGAGCTTCGGCCAGCGCGGCGCCCTCGGTGTGTGCCTGGCGCAAGGCTTCGCCTAGCAGGAATTGGGCGAGCCCCTTGCGTTGATGCTCGGAGAGCACGATCAGGTCGACAATGCCAACCGCGTGCGCGCCTAGCACACCTAGCATGGTGTCCATGTTCCACAAATCCACAGTAGCCTGCGGCGCCCCGCCGGCGCGCGGCATGAGCCGATACCTGGTTCGGGCAAAAGGCTCGAACGTCATGGCATCCATCCAATCCGCGGGCGGCGGCTCGACGAACATCTCCACCGTGTTCGCGCGGCGAACCTGCAACTGCCGGCGATCCACAATGGGGCGAAACGTCGCCAGCTCGCGCCTGAAAACGATCGAGCGGCCGCTTTCTCGATATCCGCTAGCGCTCAGGGCCTCGCGCGCGAAGGTATCGGCGTCCAGCAGGCCCGTCGGCTCCGCGCCGCCATACAAGCCAAAGTACAAGCGGGCCTGGCCTGAAAGGGATCCAACCTGGATCGCGGTGGCGCCGCGCTCGCGCAAGTAATTCTCTGCGCGAGCGAGTAGCTCGGCCAACACTTCCGAAGCGTCGGGCCGCGCAAGCAAAAGCGCGATCGTGCCGATTCGCTGTGCATGCTGGGGCGGAGCGGGCTCGAGCACCGCATGGACGAGCCCGACCAGGCGGCCGGCGTCCGTGGCCACGATCAGGCCCTGGCGATCGAAGATGGCTCTTGAAAGCACGTGACGGTCGAAGAGCGCCACGGACATGGGCTGCATCCAGCCGGGCCGCCCCGATTGAGTGCGCCACAGCTCGGCGACGGCGGGCGGATCCGTGTTGCGAAACGTTCGATACTCGATCACAACGGGGCAGCTCGTTCGTCGGGGACTTGTCGCGCGTGCGCTTGCAGCCTTCACGGCAATCTTATCAAGATCCAACCATCTTCGACACGCGTTTCAAATGGCTCTTGCACGATGCGCGGGTTGAGCCGGTTCTGTCCCGTGACCACGTCAAATTGCCAGCCATGCCACGGGCACGTCACCGTGCAGCCGACGAGCTCGCCCTCGCCCAGCGGTCCACCTTGATGCGCACAGACGCCGTCGATCGCGTGAATCTGACCGTCGACGTTGAAAATCGCCACGATCCGATCGCCCGCCACGCGTTCTTGTGAACTGCCGGGGGGGCAATCGCGAAGCTCGGCTACTCGCATCCACTCGGCCATGATTCCCGCGCTCGTTCTCGAGCGGTTGGAGCGACGTTGGCAGTTCAGGCCGCTTGGCTTTCGGATGGTTTCTTGGGCTTGCCCGCGCGCGTGTCCCGCCAACGACGATGCAGCCACCAATACTGCTCTGGCGCGATGCGAATCGTTTGCTCTAGTAAACGAGTGTACCACTGCGTGACCTCGGTGACAGTCAGGTGGCCTGCTGCGCGCGGATCGAGCACGCCTTCGGTGCCCATGACGTGGCACAAGGGACGGTTGCCCACGCGGCGGATAAAGCAGAACACAGCCTGGGCCGGGTTTCCCAATGTGAGCAGTGCCACGGCCTTATGGCTGGAAGCCGGTCGTCCAAAGAAATCGACCCAACACCCTTTGGGGCCAGCGTACTGATCTCCGAGCAGGGCCAGATTTCCACCGCCCGCCAGCACGCCCTCGATTTGCCCGGCGCTGCCGGTTTTCGAGAGGATGTATTGTCCGCTGTGGGCGCGAAACTCATTCAAAAAGCGGTCGAGATAAGGATTGTCGAGCGGTCGAGCGACGGTGAATGAAGGAAAGCCCAAGACCGCCATTCCATAGCCCGACAGCTCAAAGTTGCCATAGTGACCGCAGATGATGATCGTGGCGCGGTCGTCGAACAAGGCGCGAACCAACTCGTCGGTTCGATAGAGCGTGATGTAATCGCGCCAGTTAGTATCGTGGATTTTTCGCGGGGCATGCACGATTTCCACGATCATCAGAAACAGATGTTCCCACATCCGCCAGGTAACGGCGGTTCGTTCCTCGGCGGACATGTGTGGAAAAGCGTGCCTGAGATTATCTTCGATCAGGTCGCGGCGAATTCGAAACACGTGCGTGCAAAGGGTCGCGAGACGGCGCGCCAGCGACGCACACAGTTCGAGTGGCAGCGCCTGCACGACGCACACGAAAATGCGCACCACGAAATAGGCCAGGCGGTCGAGAATGTCTTGCACGAGCGAGGTGATCACGGCGGGCTTCACAGGGCCAATCGGGGATGAGCGGCACATTGTGCCACGCCACCCCCAATCGCTCAAAGAGCGATTGGGGTTTCCTGGGCGATTGAGCTATTTGATCGAGCTTTTCGTCCGCTTGCGGGCGGCCAGCACCGGGTCGGAAGCCAGTGGCAGCTTGATCGCCTTGCCGGTCTCGGCGCCTTTATAGATGCCAAGAATAATCTCGACCGAGCGGCGCCCCTCGTGGCCATCGACGGCCGGTGACCGATCGTTGCGGATGGCGTCGAGCACGTCGCGAAATTGCTCGGTATGCCCATGATGCCCGATCGCGGCCGGATCGCTGGCGCCTCCGGCGGTACTGACGCGCGCGGCCATGCGTTCGTGCAGGGCGGCATCGCTCTTTGCCTTTTTGGCGAAGTCCCACGCCACCACGTCTTCCTCTTCCATAGCCGCGCTGCCGTCGGACCCATGGACCTCGATCCGCTTGAGATAGCCCGGGTAAGCCGCGGTCGTGGCTTCAATAATCCCCAGCGCGCCATTCGCAAACTGCAGCGTGGCGACGGCGGTGTCCTCGACCGCGATGCGCTGGTGGGCGAGTAATCCGGTCTGCGCGGTGATCTGCACGACGGGGCCCATCAACCAGGTGAGCAGGTCCACGCTGTGAATCGCCTGATTCATCAGCGCGCCGCCGCCGTCCAGCTCCCACGTCCCGCGCCAGGCGCCGCTGTCGTAATAGGCCTGCGTTCGATACCACTTCACGTACGCTTCTCCGAGCGTCAAGCGGCCGAAGCGGCCCTGGTCGACCGCTTTTTTAAGTTCGATGCTCGAGCGGTGAAAGCGCGACGGGAAAATAGCTGAGCACTTGACGTTGTTTTTCTCGCACTCGCGAATGATCTGGTCGCAGCGCTTGAGCGTGATCTCAAGCGGTTTTTCGACGATCACGTGTTTGCCGGCCCGAGCGGCCGCCACGGCCGGCTCCAGATGGGCGCCGCTGGGCGTGCCGATGGTGACGATCTCGACGGCCGGGTTGGCCAGCATCTCGCCGAGCTTGTGATAGGCCTTGCATCCTTGCGAAGCGGCGAACTTATCGGCGGCGGCCGGAAAAGAGTCGAAGCAGGCCACCACCTTGGCTCCGCGAATATCGCCCACGGCCTTCGCGTGGAAGCCCGCAATCATGCCACAGCCGATGA
>DATJEN010000187.1:0-2158 GCA_035496575.1 Pirellulales bacterium | reverse complement strand
AGCGTTCGAGCGCGGGCCGGCAACCTCGGACACGCAGCAACTGACGACGCGCGGCGTGGTGTTTGCCTGGGTGCCCTGGGTGCTGCTCTCGATCATGGTTTTCCTGTGGGGCACGCCGGCGGTGCGCGAGCTGCTCGATGGCGGGCCACCCCAGCAGCCCAATGCGCTCGCGGGCATCAGCAAGTTCACTTGGGAAGTGCCGGGCATTCACAACCGCGTGTATCGCACCGCGCCGGTCGTGGCGGTGGCATCGGGATCCGACCGCGCCGCTCAGCCGGAGGACGCCACGTTCAAGTTCAATTGGCTGTCGACCACGGGCACGGGCATTTTCTTGGCCGCGCTGCTCTCGGCCGCCTGGCTGCGGCTTTCACCGCGCGAAGTGGTTGCCGAGTTTTTCCTGACGCTCGGCAAAATGAAGTGGGCGCTGGCGACCATCGCTTCGATGCTGGCGCTGGCCTTTGTCACCAAGTACAGCGGCAGCGACGCGACGCTGGGCCTGGCGTTCACCAAGACCGGCGCGCTCTATCCGTTCTTCGCGCCCATGCTGGGCTGGCTGGGCGTCGCGTTGACCGGGTCGGACACTTCGTCGAATGCGCTGTTCGGCAGTTTGCAGCGCATCACTGCCGAGCAACTCGGGCTTAACCCAACATTGATCGTGGCTTCGAACAGCACCGGCGGCGTGATGGGAAAGATGATCGACGCGCAAAGCATCGTCGTGGCGGCGGTCGCCACCGAGCAAACCGGCGGCGAGGGCCGCATCCTGCGCTTCGTGTTCTGGCATAGCGTGGCCCTGGCGGGTCTGGTGGGCCTGCTGACACTCGCGCAGGCCTACCTGGTGCCATGGATGATTCCAGGCTGACCCCCTCGAGGCTGATCCCCCTCAAGTCCTCCGTCACACGCTGGGCTGCTTGCCGCGCGCTCGGCGACCACGCAAAATGGGCCCGAGTAACCACGTTGTTCAACCCTGCGGGAGCGTTCGATGCAAACACGATTCACGGCCCGCTCTGCGAGCTCGCGCCTTGTGCTGGCCGCGCTGCTCGTGGCGTCATTCAACTCTAGCGCCGCCCAGGCATGGCCTTTCAAGCCGGTGGCTCAGGACACGATCGTCCCAGCGGGAGCCAAGGTCGAGCTATTGTGGAACGAAGGCGATTTCACCGAAGGGCCCGCCCCCGCGGCGGACGGCTCGATTCTGTTTTCCGACATCGGAAATCGCATCCTGCGTTATGACCCACGGTCGAACAAAGTCAGCACGTTTCGCGACCCAAGCGGAAAATCGAACGGGCTGAAGTTCGATCCGCAGGGCAACCTGGTCGCCTGCGAGGGCGCGGCTCCCGGGGGTAATCGCCGCATCTCCATCACCGACTCCACAGGCGCCGTGCGCAACTTGGCCGATCGCTACGATGGCCACCGCTTCAACAGCCCCAACGATTTGGCGATCACCACCGCGGGCACGATTTACTTTACCGATCCGCGCTACGTGGGCGACGAACCGCGCGAGCTCGACTTCGAGGCAGTGTTCGTCGTGAGCCCGCGCGGCGAGGTGCGGGTGGCCACGCGCGATATTCAGAAGCCAAATGGCATCATCGTCACGCCGGATGATCGCACGGTTTACGTGGCCGACAACAATAGCCTCGCTGAAGGCAATCACCAGCTCGTCCAGTTCAGCGTGCGGCCCGACGGCACGCTCGCCGACAAGCGTGTCCTGTTCGAGTTCGGCCGCGAGCGGCGCGGCATCGACGGCATGACGCTCGACATGGCGGGCAATATCTACGCCACGGCCGGATCGGGCTCGGAAGCCGGGATCTATGTATTCGGGCCCGGGGGGGAACAGCGAGCTTTCATTCCCATGCCCGGGTCGCCCAGCAACTGCGTGTTCGGAATCGGCGACGCCGCCAAAACGCTCTACATCACGGGCGCGGGCCCAGCACCAAACGACCCGCAGCAGAAGCGCGCTTATGGGCTGTACCGCATCGGGCTCACCACGCCCGGCTATCACGTCTTTCCGCGTCGCTAGGCGCGCCGGCCAGCGGGGGTCACTCGACGAGTCACTTGCCGGTGGGGATAAGCCGCACTTCGCGCAAGTCCATCACGGCCGCGCCAGGCTTGGAGCGTGGTTTGACTTGCAACTCGTAGTCGCCGGCGGCCGGGAAGGTCAGCT
>DATJEN010000186.1:0-18784 GCA_035496575.1 Pirellulales bacterium | reverse complement strand
GGTTTCGGTTGGCAGTGGAGCGTGGGTCATTGAACGAGGCCTGTTTTTGGTGCTGGCTCTGTTATACGCTCGCTCGATGATCGGGGCGACTGCCCGTGTACGCGCATCGCAGGAACATTGCGTGCCCGAGCAGGCAAAACTATTCTGAACGCTCGGTTTCGTTCCATGAAAACAAGCACAATGACTCGAAAGCACGCATGTCCAATTCCTTGTTGCCGTCGCTTGCGCTCGTGGCGGTTTGGCCTGCTTTTGCGGCGGCAAAAGAGCCAGCCGTGCCGCAGGTAAGTCTGGCTGTCCACGGAGGAATCGCGGCTGAAAAGCGCGAGCTCAACGATGAACTGCGCGACACCCTGCGCGCTGAATTGCGACGGGCCTTGCAGGCCGGGCAGGCGGCGCTCGACAAACCAGGCGGCGGAAGCCTGGATGCGGTCGAAGCCACGATTCGCGTGCTGGAAGATTCGCCGCACTTCAATGCCGGCCGCGGGGCGGTCTTCACCCATGAAGGACGCAACGAACTGGACGCCTCGATCATGGAAGGCAAGGACAAACGCGCCGGCGCGGTCGCCAGCGTCACGATCCTCAAGAACCCCATCACCGCGGCCCGCGCCGTCATGGAACGCTCGAAGCACGTGCTGCTAGTCGGCCGCGGAGCCGAAGTCTTTGCGACCAAGGCCGGGCTGGAAATCGTCGACCCGGCTTATTTTTGGACGGAGCGACGCTGGCGCGACATCGAGCGGATCTGGAAGAAAGAAGCCGAAGGGGACAAAAAGGCCGCCGCTCTTATAAAAACAGAGCCGTGGAGCACCGTGGGCGCGGTGGCGCTCGACCGAGCCGGCAATTTGGCGGCCGGCACTTCCACCGGCGGCATGACCAACAAAATGTTCGGCCGCGTCGGCGACTCGCCCATCATCGGCGCCGGCACGTATGCCGACAATAAATCCTGCGCCGTGTCCGCCACTGGGCATGGCGAATACTTCATTCGCTATGCGGTGGCCCACGACATCGCGGCGCTGGTCGAGTACAAGAAGCTGCCCATCGAGGAGGCGGCCTCGACCGTCATCTTGGGAAAATTGAAGCCGGCCGGCGGCGAAGGCGGGGTCATTGCGCTCGATGCGCATGGCAACCTGGCCATGCCCTACAATGCGGTCGGCATGTATCGCGGCTATGTCACCCGCGACGGCAAGATCGTGGTCCTGCTTCACGAGCAGTGATACGCGCGCCGGCCGCCACGCGCCCTATCCATCGCGGCGATCCAAGCTCATGGCGATTTCAGCCACGCACTACCACTTGATTCGCGACCTGTTCGAGCATGGCCTGCTGCCGCGCGGCCAGGCGCTGCTCGAAATCGGCGAAGCCAACTCCTACGACATCGACCCCGCCACGCTCACCGAAGACATCAATCGCTTTGTGGGCGACGCCGCCACCCGCGCGTGGCTGGTCTCGCGCTTGCAAGCGGTCGCGGCCGGTCAGGGCGAGTTCGACAAGTTCGAGATCGCCAAAATCTTTTACGAAGTGTTCTTCGCGCCCAGCGAGCGCCAGGCGATCGACTTCGAGGGCACGCCCTCGGCCCACCGCCTGGACCTGAACGAACCGGTTTCGCTCGAGCGGCGCTTCGGCATCGTCATCAACCACGGCACGGCGGAACACGTTTTCAACATCGCGCAAGTGTTTCGCACGATGCACGAATACACGCTGCCGGGCGGAATGATGATCCACGAAAGTCCGTTCACCGGCTGGATCGAGCACGGGTTTTACAATTTGCAGCCGACCTTGTTTTATGACCTGGCCCACTTCAACGAGTACCTGGTGCTCGGGATGTTCGTGCAGGACCTGACCAACCGCACGATTCTGCAGATTCGCGAGCGGGACGAGATTTACGAGTACATCAAGGCGCGGCAGTTCCCGGAGAACTCGATGCTGTTTACGGTCCTGGTAAAAAGTCCCCACGAGCGCCCCTTCCAGATCCCGATCCAGGGCTACTATCGGCAATCGCTCTCGCCCATCGGCATGGACGCCTGGCAGAACTTGCGGTAGTTCCCAGTCCGCGCTTGCGCTCGTCTTTGACTCCCGCGCGGCCAACCGCAACCGGGCGCTGCGTTTCCCCCTGGAAAAGCAGGGTGCAATTCCGGCGTATTTGGTGTGCCGCTGCCCCACTTTTGACAACTGGATTAGGCGACCTAGGCTTCAACTAGCGGCGTTAGAGTCTCTGCCGAGGTGAGTGTAAACGCCCCGAGAAAAGCGCGCCGTCTATTCGGAGATCCACCCATGCCACATCACACCTCTCGACTCCGGACATCCTCCGCTCCGACAAGCCGGCGCGGCGCGATGATCGTGCTGACCGCGATCATGCTCGTGTTCTTCCTGGGATTGGCGGCCTTTGCAATCGATATTGGGATCATGCTGCTGGCGCGGACGGAACTGCAGAACGCTGCGGATGCGGCGGCGCTGGCCGCGGCGGGCGATCTCATCCCAGATAGTGGCGGCTTGACGGGGAACCCAGACATGACTGGGGAAATTGCTTCGGCCCGCGCCAAGGCCGTGCAATTTGCTGGCTTAAATCAAGTGCGGACCGTCGCGCCCGTGGTGAATCTGAATACGGCCAATAGCACGACCGGCGACGTGGTGATCGGATACCTTTCAAACCCATCCGACCCGACGCAAGCTATGAGTTTCAGCAACATGAATCTGGCAAATGCGGCCACGGTTACGGTGCGAAAAATTGCCAGCGAAAATGGCGAGGTCGCGTTGTTCTTTTCAAAGGTGTTCGGCATTAACAGCCGGGCTGCGACAGCCACCGCCACGGCGGCCATCCGAACAGAAGGATTCACTTCATTCACGGCGCCCAGCGATGGCAGTAATCTGGGCATGCTGCCGATCGCGCTCAAACTTGACACATGGAATAGCATGCTCGCCGGGCAGGGTTCAGATGCATACGGGTGGACCAGTTCAAAGGGCGTCACTAACAAGGGCGACAACATACTGGAAATGGACCTGTTTCCGGACGGCACGACGCCGGGCAACTTTGGCACGGTCGATATCGGAACGACCGATAACAGCACCTCCGACATCGCCCGCCAAATTGAATACGGAATCAGCCCGCAGGACTTGCAGGCGTTTCCGAATGGGCAGATAGGTTTTGACGCGAATGGCCAGTTGTTTCTCAACGGTGATACAGGCGTCAGCGCCAGCATCCAAAATGAAATGCGGGACATCATCGGGCAGCCGCGCATGATCCCGATTTATAGCTCCGTAGCTAGCCCGGGTGACAATTGCACGTACACGATTTGCCAATTCGTTGGCGTCCGAGTGATGGCCGTCAAATTGACGGGTGCCCTAAAACTAAAGAGCATCACCATTCAGCCCGCTTATGTCGGGGTGAAGGGTGGCACCGGCGGCGGCAATCAAACTAGCAAGTATGTTTATTCGTACAGCGTGTGGTTAGTACGTTAGCCAACCAGGCGACCGAAACAAAGGGTTCATCCATGAGCCTCCTTTCCTTGGCGCAAGACAACGGGTGTGCCGGCGCGAGCCACACGCTCCTCGCTCGATTATCGAAGAAACGGGTTTGCCGGCGGCCGCTTCGTGACCGCCGGCGTGGCACGGCGGCCGTCGAGTTTGCGCTCGTCGCTCCGTTGTTTGTATTGCTCGTATTCGGCATGATCGAATACGGCCGCATGGTCATGGTGCAGCAACTGCTGGTCAATGCCGCGCGAGAAGGCGCCCGGGTGGGTGTGCTGGACGGCAGCACGCAAACCAGCGTGACCACGGCGGTGAACAACTACCTGTCGCCGGCTGGCATCACGACGGCCACCGTCACGGTTGTCCCGTCGACGCCAAGCTCGGCCGCGGCCACCGCCCCCGTCACGGTGACAGTGTCCGTGCCGTTCAACAACGTGAGCTGGCTGCCATCGCCCATGTATTTGGGCGGCAAGACGCTGTCCTTCAGCGCCGTCATGCGTCGGGAAACCATGCCGTAAGGATGCGGCACTCACTCTTCCGCCCGCTTGCGCGGGTGGCACCGGCAACTCGTTTGCCGGTGTTGCGAAGCAACAAGAGGCTCTTGCAGCGAGCCCGGCGTATCTTGCACACGTGATGCGGCCCGATCGGGCGACGGCAGTTCATGGTTGGTGGGCTCGATGCGCGGAACTAAAATCCGCGTTGGTCCATTTCACCCTGGAGCCACTGCCATGTCGTCGAAGCCACACCTCGTGCGAACGTGCCTCCTGCTGGCCGTCTGCCTGGCAGCGGCTCACGCGCCGACCGAAGAACCACGCGCAAGCGAACCGCCGATGGAGGTGCTCGCGAACCTGAGCTACCGCGATGGCAGCCCGGCCTGTCGTCTGGACCTGGCAGTGCCGAAGGATGGCCGCTCAGGACGACCTGCCATCGTCGTGATCCACGGCGGCGGTTGGATCGAAGGCGACAAATCGAGCTTCAGCACGGCCGACCACCCGATGCCGGGCAGCATCCGCGAGTTCGCCCGTCGTGGATTCGTTGCGGCAACGATCAACTACCGCCTGTCGCGCGAAGCGACCTACCCGGCTGGGCTCGAGGATTGCCGGCTGGCCGTGCGCTGGTTGCGCGCTCATGCAGCCGAGTATGGAATCGATCCCAAGCGGATCGGAGCATACGGCAATTCGGCCGGCGGGCACCTGGCGCTGCTGCTCGCGCTCATGCCCGAGGGCAAGCCGCCCGCCGCTGAGCCACACGCCGACCAATCGAGCCGCGTCCAGGCGGCAGCCAGCGATAGTGGACCGGTCAACCTGCTATGGCAGCACGAGCGCAATCAACTGCGCGGCGTAATCGAAACTTTCTTGGGCGGAGCGCCGCAGGAGCAGCGTTATCGAGAGGCGTCTCCCAGCAGCTATGTGGGCCAGGAGGCGCCGCCGCTCTTGCTCATCTATGGCGAAGCGGACGGCCAGGTCGGAATCGAATCGGTCGACGCCTTCATGGCCGACTTGAGCCGCGCGGGTCACAAGAACATCACCTATCTACGTCTGGCTGGGGTGGACCACTGCCCTCATTCGCTGGTGCGGGTACCCTTCGTGGAACCGCTAGTGCAAGACTTTTTCGCGCGAGCGTTGAAGCTCGATCAGAAACCGGCGCCGTGAGGGCCTCGCTATGGGTGGCCCCTCGATAACCCGTTGTCGGCGCTCGCGCTGGCGATGAGAGGCGTCTTGCTGGGACGCAATCACAACTCGGACCTCGAATCAATTTGCGCGTCGCGCCATCGATTCGACATCTGCTCTCTAGTTTGATTCGCGCCCAGTTTCCAGCGCAAGCCGGCCGCACACTGCCATATAGGGCGTGCGTATAGGGACTGGCGGCACGCGGCTTGAGAAACGCATACAATTTGAGCGGATTGCGCCTGCTTGGTGCGCGTGTTGCACCTGGGGGTGGCGGGATGTCAGGGAACAACAACAATCTTTCCGGCAGCTCACAAGCTTTCTGCTGCGGGAGTGGGGATCATGATTCGGCGACTTAGTTTTGCGGCGGCGTTTTTAGCGACGGCCATGTTTACGGCCAACCCGGTGCTTGCAGCCCCCCACGGCGGCGGCGGGCATGGTGGCGGTGGCCACGGCGGCGGTGGCGGACATGGCGGTGGCGGACACGGCGGCGGTGGTGGACACGGTGGCGGCGCGCCTCGTGGAGGCGGCGGCGGACACGGCGGCGGTGGTGCACCACGCGGCGGCGGCGCCGCAATGCGCATGGGCGGGCATCCCGGTGGTGGCGGCGCACCGCGCATGAGTGGCGGCGGGCCGCGCATGAGTGGTGGCGGTGGCGGACCTCGCATGAATGCCGGCGGCGGGCCTCGCATGGGTGGCGGTGGGCCGCGCATGGGCGGCGGTCCGGCGATGCATGCCTCCGCACCGCGCAACTCTGGCGGCGGTGGCTTTAACCCAGGCCGAGGCGGCGGCGCGCAAGCCATGGGCGGCGCGCGGAATTTCGCCGGAGCAAATTTCGGCGGCGCGGGTCGAGGACAGGCCATGCGTGGGCCCAGCATGTCGGCTGGCGCGCGCGGCAATTCCAACATCTCTGCATTCCGCGGCAACATGGGCCAAGGCGGCGGAGGCAATTTCGCATCGCGCAACTTTAGCGGCATGCAAGGCGGCTTCGGTCAAAACCGTGGCGGCAATGCCAACGGCTTTGCCAATCGCGGCGGCCAAACGGGGCGCGGACCCGGCCCTTCGAACGTCGCGGGCGGAACCTTTGGCGGGCGAGGAAATAGTGGTTTCTCGGGCGGCGCGCGTCCGAATTTCACAAACACCCACTTCAGCCAGGCCAACCGTTCGGCTGGCCGGCCAAATTTCGGGAACGCGAACTTTGGCAATCGCGGCGGAGCGAATTTTGGCAACGGTAACAATTTCGCGCACGCCGGCTTCAGCAACTCAGCGCGGAACTTCGCCGGGGGCGCGGCCGGAGCTCATTCTGCAAATTTCCTGAACCAGCACTTTAGCCACGCCGGAACGGCCGGCGGCAATTGGTCCGGCGGCCGCGGCGGTAATTGGACCGGCCACAGTGGCAACTGGGGCGGCAACAACTGGAACGGCGGAAAGAACTGGGGCGGTAACAACTGGACTGGCCACACTGGCAACTGGGGCGGCAACAATTGGGGTGGAAAGAATTGGGGCGGCAACAACTGGAACGGCAACAACTGGGGCGGCAACAACTGGGGTGGCAACAACTGGGGTGGCAACAACTGGGGTGGCGGTCACCGATTTTCCAACAACTGGAATGGCGGCTGGAACCGCTGGGGCAACCGCTCGTACTTCTTTGGCTACAACTCACCCTATCGCGGCTATTGGGGTGGCTACTGGCCCTATAACTATGGATACGGCTACGGCGGCGGATTCTTCCCTGGCTTCGGCTATGGGCTGGGTTGGGGATTGGGCGCGAGCCTGGGCTATGGCCTCTTTGGTCTCGGCTATGGCTACGGCGGCTACGGGTACGGTGGCTATGGCTACGGCGGCTACGGCTGGCCGTACTATGGTTACGGCTACCCCTGGTCCCCGGGCTACTATGACTACGGCTACGGCTATCCGGCATACGGATATGGCGGCTATAGCTACCCGGTGTACAACAACTACTACAGCAGCTATGCCGCGGTCCCCAGCTACGGCTATGGATACGGAACCGACGTGATCGGCGCGCCGGCCACGACCTACTCGGCCTACGCCGCCGTGCCGGACTACACGGCCAGCTATGCCGCTCCAACTGTGGCGAGCGATGTCGCCGTTCCCTCGGCGGTAGCGCCGGTCCAGGCTCCTGCCCCCACGGCCGAGACGGCGCTTACTCAGGCACCGGTTGTGAACGATGCGACCGCCACGGCTCCCGCGAATGTCGACGACATCACCGCGGCTGACTTCGCCGGTCAGGGTGAAGCGAACTTCAAAGCCGGTAAGTATCAAGCGGCCGCGCGCGATTTCCGCCATGCACTGGTCGACGATCCGACCAATGCCGGCGTGCTCATGCTGCTCGGCCAGACCGCCTTCGCGATGGGCCAATTCAACGAGGCCGCCGGCGCGACCGAATTGGGCATGAAGCTCTTGCCGGATGACAAGTGGGGTTCGGTCATTACCAACTACACGCAGTTGTACGGCAAGGCGCAGGACTATACCGATCAGTTGCGGGCGGTCGAGAAAGCGCGTGACCAGAAGCCGGACGATGCGGCGGTTCGCTTCCTGTTGGGTTTCCACTACTACTACCTCGGCCATACCAAGGAAGCCTTTGCCGAGCTCGACAAGGCGATTCAGCTACAGCCGCAAGATCCGTTCGCGCGGCAGCTGAGAAACCTGGCCGCGAGCAAGCTGGGTCTGCCCGCGGCGGAAGCACCGGCCGGAAGTGCGCCGGCGGGCGGTGCGTCACCCAGAAACCCTGGGGCGGGCACGCCGTCGAGCGCGCCGCCAACGCCGGATTTTCCGAGCGGCGCACAGCCGCCCGCGACTGGTGAGCACACGGGCCCAACGATTCGGCAGATTGGCGCGGTGAGCGGAACGCCCGCCTGACGTGGCGTGGGCCGATAAGCTAGTCGGGTTCAACGTGAACCGCGACATCGAGAACGCCGAGCTTGCTGGCAAGCAAGGCATCTTTAACATCGTGGCCGACGCGGTGCCCTTCTCGCACGGTTGATTCGCCGTCGACCACCACTTGAATGTCGACGAAGTAGCCCATCCCGCTCTTTCGCACGCGACACTTATCCAGTCGCCGCACACCTAGCACGGCCAGCGCCACCTCGCGCACTTCCTCTTCCAGGGCCTTGGGCGGCGCCACGTCGAGCACTTCGACGATGCCGGCATAGAACAGTCGCACGCCGTTGAAGGCGATCACAAGACACGCGGCCAAAGCGGCCCAAGCGTCGGCGCTCTCGTAGCGTGGCCCGCCCACGAGCGCGACCGAAATGCCGACGAAGGCGGCCAGCGACGTGAGCGCGTCGGAGCGATGATGCCACGCGTCGGCACTCAAGGCCGAGCTGCCGATTTCGGCCCCGGTTCCCAACAGGCGGCGGAACAAAAGCTCCTTCGCGAGCACGATGCCGACGAGCACCACCAGCGTGAACGCGGCTGGCGCATGATGCGGCATGCGGATTTCGCGGATGCTCTCGATAGCGATTCCCACCGCGGCGCTCAACAGCACCAGCGAAACGATGATGCCTCCCAGCGGCTCGACGCGCCCCAAACCAAACGGATAGCGCTCGTTGGGCCGCGTGGTCGATAGCCGCAAACTGCCCAGCACCACCAGCGCGCCGAACACGTCCAGAATCGATTCCACTCCGTCGGCGATGAGCGCATACGCATTGCCGATTACGCCGGCCGAAATCTTGATGGCAGCCAGAACGGCGCTGACCAACAGTCCGGCCACAGCGGCGCGAGAACCTCGCCGGGCCGCGGCCGCCAGATCGCGGTAAGGATCGGTTTGCGTGCGTTGAGCCATGTTCTAGCGATAAACTGATCGAGCGCAGGCGGGTCGAGGCGGTTAACGCGGCCGATCGTCAATCGGACACCGGCCGGGCGAACTTCGATTATCGAGGCCACCGTCGCGGGCGACCAGGGCATTCTTTGCAAGCTTCTCTTCTCATTTGCGAAGCGCCCTGCGGCATGCCACCATGGGACGCAAGGAAAACACGCATGCATCGATTTTGCCCCGCAAAACATTTTGTGCGCGCAGCGCTCATCTTGGCGTGGCTGTGCGCGGGCTTGGGCGTTGCGCGCGCGGCTGCACCGAATGTTTTGTTGATCATCTCCGACGACCACGGTTGGCGCGACTATTCGTTCACGGGGCACCCGCGCGTGCGAACCCCGCACATCGACGCGCTGGCGCGCGAGAGCCTCACGTTTCGCCGCGGATATGTGCCCAGCAGTTTGTGCTGTCCCAGCCTGGCTTCGATCATCACCGGGCTTTACCCGCACCAGCACAAGGTGACGAGCAACGACCCGCCGCTACCGGCCGGCATGTCGCAGCGCGATTTTTTTGCCTCGCAGCCGTTTCGCGACGGGCGCGAGATCATGGCGCGGCATCTGGAGGCGGTGCCCACGCTGCCGCGATTGCTCGCGCAATCCGGCTACCGCAGCTTGCAGACGGGCAAGTGGTGGCAAGGCGATTATCGCCGCGGCGGATTCACGCACGGCATGACCAAGGGCGAGCGGCACGGCGATGAGGGCCTGGAGATCGGTCGCAAGACGATGCAGCCGATCTACGACTTCATTGCCCAGGCCCAGGCGGACCAAAAACCGTTCTTTGCCTGGTATGCGCCGATGATGCCGCATGAGCCGCACACGCCGCCACAGCGATTGCTCGAGCGCTATCGCGACGCGCCGTCGCCGTCGATCGCGCGATACTGGGCCATGATCGAATGGTTCGACGAGACGGTGGGCGCGTTGCTCAACAAGCTGGACGACGCGGGGCTGGGCGACGACACGCTGGTCGTCTATCTGGCGGACAATGGTTGGATCCAAAACCCCGATGGCCCGCGCTTTGCGCCTAAGTCAAAGCAGTCGCCCTATGATGGCGGGCTGCGAACGCCGATCCTGGTTCGCTGGCGAAAGCATCTCGCGCCGCGAGAGTCCAATCAATTGGCCATTTCGATCGACATTGCGCCGACGCTATTGGCCGCGATCGGCCGAGAGCCCACGCGCGACATGCAGGGCGTGAATTTGCTCGATGAGCAGGCGGTTGCTGGCCGGCGCACGATTTTTGGCGAATGCTTTACGCACAGCGCCGTGGATCTCGAGCGGCCGAGCGCCAACTTGCGCTGGCGGTGGGCCATCGACGGGCAGTGGAAGCTCCTTGTGCCCCACCCGGCAAACGAGCCGGATGCGAAACCAGAGCTGTATGACCTGGGGCATGATCCGGATGAGACGAACAGCGTCGTGTCCGACAACGCCGAGGTTGCGGCGCAGTTGCGCGCGAAACTGGATTCCTGGTGGAAGCCGCAGTAGGAGCGAAGACGGCCGTCCCCTGTTTTGCCGCCGGCTAGTTCAGTTCTTGAATCTTCAGGTTCCGCCAGCGGACTTCGAGCGGCTCGCTGCGGTTGCCGACGCCGTGCACTTGCAGGGCGATGAATCCGCTCGGCGTAAGATCGTCCGTGAGATCGGCCGCTGGAACGTCGTTCAGCCAGGTGCGGATGTGCGGGCCGCGGCACTCGACCTTGAGATGGTTCCACTCGCCCTGTTTGAACGCCCGGCGGGCGGGTTCGTTCTTTTCCAGATCGTTCAGCCAGCCGCGACGCCCTTCGTCGTAGATGCCCGCCGTCCAGGCGCGATCCGACGGGTCGATCTCGACCTGGTAGCCATGCACGCGGCCGGGCGGAATCGTGGCCGGCTTGCCATCTTTCTGAAACTGGGTGGGCTTGTCGAAAACGTGGCTGCGAATCTGTACGCCCGAGTTCAACGTGGGATCGACTTTGAAATCGAGTTCGAGGACGAAGTCGCCGTAGTCACGCGCGGTGCACAAAAACGAGTTGCCGGTGTTCGGCACGCTCGAGCCGACGATCTCGCCATTCTCGACGCGGTACTTTGCCTTGCCGCCGTGCTGCACCCAGCCATCGAGCGTGCGGCCATCAAAGATGGGACGGGCATCGTCGGCCAGTGCCGAGGAAGCAAGAATCACAGTTGCCGCAATTGAAAACGCGATTTGCGCACGCATGATTCGGATTGCCCCCTGGAGTTTGGTTTCCGGTTGGTCGATCAGAGCGTTCCGAGCATAGCGGCAGTGAGAGTCGAATTCAAATGAGCGTCGGGTGGCACCGACAACTCGTTGTTGCGCGGTAATCACAGACCATCGTGACGCTTTGCCCCGCTTTGAGTTGAGCGAGGAGCTATCGCTCGCGGCGAATGCGCGCGAGCGCACTGGCGAGTCGACTGACAGGTCGCTGGCCGCGAGAGCTGCGATTAGACGATGCGGCGGCGACGGCCGAACACCAGGAAATAGATGAGCGCCAAGCCTGCGATGGCGACCGCCGACGGCTCCGGCACGGCGCTGGCGTCGTCGCTCACCGGCTTGGGCTGTGGAGCGGCGTGGCTCGCGGTTTTTTGCGACGGCTCGGCGGGAATGACCGACTCGGTCCAGCTCTGTTCGTACTGGCCGACGGTGCTCGAGCGCATCAGAGAGACCGCGGCGTCATCGTGCACGACGTCGGCCGTAATCGGTTGCAGTTGCGCGCTGGAGGGCTCGGACGCCAACAGCTCGTCCAACGCATCGCCAGCGTAAGCCAGTCCGCTGGAAAGAATCCATCCCGCGCAAACCACGGCGACCACGATCGACTTCATTTGCTTCCCTGACGAATAGCCGGACCGATTTCGCGGCGGATCAGTGAGGAAAATCCGCTGCTCAGCCGGCTATTATGATCAGCGGGCGAGCCGGTCGCAAGAATTTGCCGACTTTTCCCTGGAAAATTCTAGAACCAGGGTGGAACCGGGTAGCTCACCAGCGGGGCATACCGGGCGACATCGGAAAGAACCGGCACATCCAGCGCCGCTGCAATCCAGCGCACGCCTCACACCAGCTCCGCGATAGGCTGTCCTTCCTCGAGCATATAGACCGGGCGGCCCGCCTGATTGGTGAACTGCAAGCGCGGGTCGAGTCCCAGCACGTGGAACACGGTTGCCATCAGGTCCTGTGGACGAATGGGGCGCGACTTCGGAGCGTCGGCCTTGGGCGTGCTTTCGCCGATCACCTGGCCCATGCGAAGCCCGCCACCGGCAAGCGCCAAGGTGCTGAGCGGCGCCCAGTGGTCGCGGCCCGCATTGCGATTGATCTTGGGCGTGCGGCCGAACTCGCCGGTGATGACGAGCAAGATGTCGTCGGCCAGTCCGTGCTGTTTGACGTCCTCGAGGAAGGTGGCGACCGCGCCATCCAACTGCGGAGCGCGTTTTTCCATGGCTGAGGCTATTTGTTGATGCATGTCCCAGCCCGCGTATGAAATCGTGACGAACCCACAGCCCGCCTGGCACAAGCGCCGCGCGAGCAGCAGTTGTTCGCCGAGTCCCTTGCCATAGCGGGCCACGAGCTTGGGCTTCTCGCGCTTCAGATTAAAGGCTTCGGGCGCTCCACCCAGCACAAGATTGAAGGCCTGCTGCTCGAAGCGATTGAGACCGTCCATCGTGCCGCTGCGGTCCACCTGGCTATTCATGCGATCGAGCCCGGCCAGCAGCGCGCGGCGGTCGTCGATGCGGGTTTGATTGACGGCGAGCGTCATGTTCTTGAGCGCCTGGCCCGCCGGGTCGAACGGGGCATACGCTGCGCCCAAGAAGGCCGGGCCATCGATGCCGCTGCGCATCGGCGTCGTGCGCACATAAGTCGGCATGCCGGTGCGCGGGTGATTGGCGCCGCGGACGCGCGCCACGATCGATCCGATCGAAGGCCGCGTCGGCTGGCCGCCGTTGTCGATGCCGCGGTTGTCGTAGCCGGTCATCACGAAGTGCGTGCCGCCGACGTGCCCGCTGTTGCTGTGAGCAAACGAGCGCACAAAGGCCATCTGGTCGGCGGCTTCGGCCATCTTGGGGAAGGTGCCGCCCAGCGTCACGCCCGGTAGTGGTGTCGCCACTTCGCCGGTCGTGCTGCGAAATTCGACGGGGGCCTGCATGTTTGGATTGAAGGTCTCGACGTGCGACGGGCCGCCGGCCAGCCACAACCAAACCACCGAGGTATTGCGGACGGGCCTTCCGGCCTCGGCCGCCTGGGCTCGCGCCGCCAGCAGTTGCGGCAGCGCAAACGCGCTTAAACCCAGCGTGCCGACCTGCAAAAACTCGCGGCGAGAGATCCCGTCGCAGTCCCGAAAGCGGCGATCCGAGAAGATCGAAAGCATCGTCCAATCCCTCCTGGCTAGTCAGGCGCGCGCGTGTCTAGCAACTTTTTCGGTTGCTCGAACGCGCGCAGTATAGACCTAGCCATTAAACCCGGCAATAAATCGCTCGGACCGCGGCTCGATGCCGCGGCAACGCCTAGGGGCTGGCAGAGGCAAACCCGATACCAGCTACGCGATTTCTTTAGCCCCTCTGGGCTCAAACCTGCTCGGGCACGACAAACGGCGCCCGGTAGGGGCGCGACAGCATCGCGTTGGCCGCATCGGCGCGGTCGCCAGTAAACCGCTCGGCCGCTGGATCGAACGCAAGCTTCGGCCCGACGGAGTAGGTGGTTTCCGCCAGGTTCAGCCCCACCGCCTTCAAGTTGTCGCGCAGGGCATCAAACGACTCGATGACCTGGTGGTTGTCGCCCAGCTTGCCGGACGACTTTTCGAACGGCACCGGCTCTCCAAGGCGATAGGAGATATTGCCCAGGTGGCACAGAGCGGCTGAGTAGTGGGCGGTCAGCGCGTCGGCGTTGACTTCCTCTTTCTTGCGGCTGCGCACGGCCTGCAAAAAGCTGCCGAACGGTCCGCCGGGCGTCACGTGAACTTCGGGCCCGCTCACCGGCTCGCCGTCGCCCTGACCACCGCGATAAAACTTGCCATCGCGAATGACGCCTTCGGTCGTATAGAACTCGTTCTTGACCTTGCTCGGCACGTCGCCCTTCTGCTTGTTGCCGACCAGCCCACGCACCTCGAAGACCAACAGCGCGTCTCCGAAGTCGAAGACGGCCATTTGCATGTTGGGTGTCTGACCTTGATCGGTGAGCCCGGTGGCGCTGGGAGTGAAGCGGCCACCCAAGCTCCACACGCTTTTGGGCAGGTTCGAGTCTTTGATGGCCCACCGCGCGACGTCCATCTCGTGCACGCCCTGGTTGCCGATCTCTCCATTGCCGGTATCCCAGAACCAATGCCAGTTGTAGGGCACCAGGTTTCCGTGATACGACTGCTCGGGCGCGGGACCCAGCCAGATGTTGAAGTCGAGCTCAGCCGGCGGCGCGGTGATGGGCTTGGTGCCGATACTCCAGCGTGGCTTGCAAGCGTACGCTTTGGAGACGGTGAGCTTGCCGTACTTGCCGGATTGCAGCGCCGCGATCTCGCGAGCGCGGCCTTCGCTGCTGCGCTGCTGGGTTCCGTGTTGCACGATGCGCTTGTACTTCTCGGCCGCCTCTACGCACTTGCGCCCTTCGAACACGTTGTGGCTGATGGGCTTCTCGACATACACGTCTTTGCCGGCCTGGCAGGCCCAAATCGTGATCAGCGAGTGCCAGTGATTGCAGGTGGCGACCGATACCGCATCCAGGTTTTGGTCGTCGAGCGCTTCGCGAATATCCTTGACGCACTTCGGCGGGCTGCCCCCGTTCTTCTCCACGTGCGCGGTGCGCGATTGGAAGAGCCGCGTGTCGGGATCGATCAGGTAGGTAATGGCCACGCGGTTTTCGGCCCCGTTCTTGCTGAATGCGTCGATGTGCGATTGTCCGCGGCCGCGGATACCGGCCACGCCAATGCGAATGGTGTCATTCGCGCCGATGACGCGGCCCGAGGCCTTGGTGCCTGCGATGGTAACCAGTCCGAACGTGGTGCTGGCGGCAGCCGAGGTGCGCAAAAACTGGCGTCGATTCAGGTGGGACATGGGAGAGGGCTCGCTTGCGGGGTGGTTGGTGGGGGAGTTGGCGGGCTCGATTGTACAACGCGCGAGCCGCACAATCCACGTACGCGTTCCCAAGGGCAATGCCGGCGAGCGGGCCTTGGTTGGTATCCCAAAGGCAATGCCGCCCGTGCCGGCCGTGGGTGGTATCGCGGCCGATTTTGCAGTGGTATGTTTAAGGCTCTCCCCCCGGCGCGCATGGCCGGCCCGGCCTGTTGCTCCCTCCTGCCCCCGCATTGAAGGAACGCGACCATGAAACGTCTTCGAGTGTCTCGCTGGACCGTTGTCTACTCGTTGGTGGTCGCGGCCGCTTTCGTGGGGTGGTTTTCGGCGGTTGGCGAAGAACCAGCCAAGCGCGAGATCGACCCCAAAGCCAAAAAAGTCGTCGACGATTGGAGCAAGTACTTGAGCGCGCTCAAGGGCTTCCAGTACTCCGCGGAGGTGTCGTTTAGCGTCGAGCGGGGCAACCAAAAGCAATCGCAAGAGTTTTCCACCAAGCTGGCTGCCGAACGACCCAACAAGCTGGACTATAAGCTCGAGTCTCAGCAAGGCAGCGCCACGATCACCAGCGATGGCGAGCAGCTCGAAGTCTACATCGCCCAAATGAAGCGCTACGGAATCGAAAAAGCGCCCGCCACCTGGGCCGAGCTGCAGCAGGTGCCCCTGGTCGCGGGCCCGTTGGGCTTGGGCAACGCCGGCGCGGTCATCGCCGCCTTGCTGAGCGACAAGCCGGGCGACAAGCTGCTCGAAAAAGTCTCCACGCTGAAATATGGCGGGCTGGTCGACGTCGACGGCGTGAAGTGCCACCTGCTCGACGCCACCGGTCAGGAGCTGGATTGGAAGCTGTGGATCACCAGTGGCAAGGAACTCGCGCCGCGCCTGTTCGTGCCCGACTTGGCCAAGACCATGGCGCGGATGGCCGCGGCGCAAGGCGGAAAAAATGCTTTGGCCGATTTGAAGATCACGAACGAGGTGGCCTTCAAAGACTGGAAAGGCAACCCGAAGTTCGACGAAGAGACGTTTGCGATCAAGGAGCCGGAAGGAGCGGAAAGAGCCAAGTCGTTGATGGACATTCTGGCCGGTCCGCAACAGCAAGATCCCGGCCCGCACCCCCTGGTCGGCAAGCCGGCGCCGGAGGTGAAGCTCGATCTACTCGACGGCGGCAAGCTCGACCTGGCCGAGCTCAAGGGCAAGGTCGTGATTCTGGATTTCTGGGCCACGTGGTGCGGCCCCTGCACGCAGGCCATGCCGATCATCGACAAGGTGGCCGAGAAGTATAAGGACAAGGGCGTGCTTCTCTATGCCGTGAACTTGCGCGAGGAGTCGGACGACATCAAGAAGTTTCTGGAGCAGGCCGAGCTGGAACTGCCGGTTGCGCTCGACAAAGATGGCGAAGTCGGCACGGCGTATAAGGCCGATGCCATCCCGCAAACCGTGCTGGTGGGCAAGGACGGATCGGTGCAAGTCGTGCGCGTGGGGCTCTCGCCGAACTTGGAGCAAGAGCTGGGCGACGACCTGGAGTCGCTTGTGGCCGGAAAGAACCTGGCCGCGGCCACGCTGAAGGCCTTCCAGGAAAAGCAGCAGAAGCAAGCAGCCGAAGCGAAGGAAGCCAAGGCCGCTGCCGAAGCTGCCGCCGAAACGAAATCAGAGACGGCCAAGAAAGCGGTTGAGAATAAAGCGGCTGCCGCGAAGGACGCGATCAAAAAAGAATCGGCCGGCAAGGCCAAGAAGTAATCGGCTAAATCGCGTGTGACACGCGGCTGCCTACAGTGACGGTACGGGCTCGCGCCGCATGGACGTCAGGAATGCCGTCACGGCCACCATGCCAATCCCGGCCAGCAGGCGGTTCTTGAACAGTTCGAACTCGTCGCCGCGCCACGTCGACGCCGGGCCGAGCGTGAAGGCCGCCACCGTCAGCACCAACAGCACCGCGAGCATGGCCCACGGAAGCCAGCGGCTGCGAGTCCAAGCACAGATGAATAGCGGCACGGGATAGAGAATGGCGATGTTGTAATTGGCCGGCGCCAGGAAATCGATCGCGGCAATCGCCAGGATCAACGGCGCGCAGCACAGGATCGCCAAGGTCTCGCCGATCTCACGGTCCTGATTCTTGAACGCGGCCGGCAGCTCGGGATCCGCCTGCTCGCGCTTCCACCTCATCCAACTGCGCAACACCGAGCCCATCACCACGAGCGTCGCCGCCAGGATCGTGCGATTCACCAGGCGAAAATCAAAAAAGCTCTGGTCCGGAGGGGGTGCGATCGTGTTCTTGATGAAGTACCCGACATAATTGAGCAGCACGAACCATCCGACCGCGCGCATGACCGACTTCGGATTTCCATAGATCGTGGTGAGCAGCAGCGGAAGGACATACAGCACCGAAATGATCTGCGGCCACAGCAAGTCGGCCGCAAAGATGCAAATGGCGATCATGTACGACAACGCCAGCATGCGGCGCTGTCGGCCCGAGCTCGTGGGCGGTCGATCGGGCATAGACTCGGTCTTTGGATCGACAGAGAATGGAGCTTCGGGCGCAGCAAACATAGGAGTAGGGCCTCTTCTTACGTGCAGTGCGACTTCCGGGATCGCACCCGAACCACAGCCCTGGTTCGCGTTTAACCCAACTTACAGCGGGCAAATTCAACTTGCTAGTCAGATTATAACCCCGGTGTGATTGGCCGGTTCCGACACAGCAGCCCCGAGCAACCCGGCCCGAGTAATGGCCCCGCCAAAGCTTACGTCGTTTGCCGGTTCAGCGAACCTGCGGCCCGCCCGACGGCTCTTGGGTTGCAATCCTTCGGGCCGTACTTTTTATCGGGCGCACGCCGGTTGTCGAACCCCTTCGATGCGGCCCGCGCCGACGCCGGAATGGTTGTCCGGCCATACGGCGCGAGGTATGCTAATATGTTTCGACAAAATAGGTTTCATCGCGTTTTTGCTTGTCCAGGAGGGTTCCCGACCGTGGCAACTTCGACCCCCAAGCGTGCCGCCCGGCAGATGCAATCGGGCGCCGACATCCTCGTCGAATCGCTCCTCAATCACGGGGTCGAGGTTATTTTTGCGTACCCGGGCGGGGCGAGCATGCCCCTTCACCAGTCGCTGACGGCCTACAAGGACCGCATTCGCACGATTTTGCCGCGACATGAACAAGGGGGCGGGTTTGCCGCGCAGGGCTATGCCCGCACGACAGGCAAGCCGGGCGTGTGCATGGCCACCAGTGGCCCAGGCGCCACGAACCTCGTGACCTGCATCGCCGACGCCAAGCTCGACAGCATCCCGCTGATCGCCATTACAGGCCAGGTGAAGACGGCCGTCATCGGTACCGACGCCTTCCAAGAGACGCCGATCGTCGAAGTCTGCCGCGGGATCACCAAGCATCACTATCTGATCACCGATATCAACGACGTCACGCGCGTGATGCGCGAGGCCTTTCATATCGCGACCAGTGGTCGGCCCGGGCCCGTGTTGATCGATGTGCCCAAGGATGTGCAACAGGCGCAGATCATGCCTGACTACGACGCGCCGATGAACCTGCCTGGCTATCACGTGGAAACGCGCAGGGCGCATCCCGAGCAGATCGCGCAAGTCGCGGCGGCCATCAAGCGCGCCAAGCGACCAGTGGTCTATGCCGGCGGCGGAGTCGTGATGGGGGGCGCGAGCGACGAGCTTAGGGCGCTCGTGGCCAAAACCAAGATTCCCGTGACGATGACCCTGATGGGATTGGGCGCATATCCCAGCCCGGATCCGTTGTCGCTGGACATGCTCGGGATGCACGGGAGCGTGTATGCGAACTA
>DATJEN010000185.1:0-9324 GCA_035496575.1 Pirellulales bacterium | reverse complement strand
CCCTCAGGTCACGTTTCCCATCTCGGTGCTCGCCAGCGTGACGAATCAGGAGCTCGTCAGCTATAGCTGGATCTTCCCGAATGTGGTCACCAACGGTCACTGGTGGTACTCGAACACGCCCACCTACATCGAGCACGACGCGGCCGCGCGGCTCGAGGCCGTGCCGCGCGAAAAGCAGATCGCCTACTACAGCGACATGTACAAGCTGGAATTCGCGCTGCCTAAGTTCCGCATGTACAAGCGCATTCTCGCCAAGATCCTGGCCGAGCGCTTTGTGATCGATCGCGGCTGGAGCGAAGAGCGCGCCATCGCCCTGGGCAATCAAGTTCTGCGTGGGAACGTTGATCGCATCTTTGGCGACTTCGGCGCAAGCAGGTAAGGCGCGACTTTGCTGGGCGGAGCGTCGTGGGCGAGATTATTTTTTGAGTGCGCGCCCAAGTCTCTTTTCCACGCTGGCTACCTTGGCGTCGAGTGCGCCTGGATGCGCTTTGCGGTAGTCGAGCTTCGCCGAAACGGAAACCCGGTCGCAGTCTTTGGCGACGGCTTCGATGGCCTGCTTGAGAACCGCGAGCAGTTGATCGAGTTCGCCCTCCACCACGGTGCCCATGGCGTGCAGCTTGTAATCGAGCCCGCTGCGATCGACCACGTCGACCGCGCGGGCCACGTATTGGCCGACACTTTCGCCGCTGCCCAGAGGCGTGATGCTGAATTCGAGCAAGGCCATCGGAAAACCTCCGCCGCGGCTGCGAGCGGGCGCGCGTGCCCGGCTCTATTGCATGGTGAGCCACGCCACCATGCACTTGGTCACTTTGTCGGCGGCATCTTGCTGCACAAAATGCCCCGCGCCAGGAATAGTAACCAGCGTCAGGTCTTTTTCCAGCCACTTCCAGGTGTCGTTCAGCGCACCCGGCAGCAAGGCCGTGTCGTTCAGCCCATGGAACATGAGCACGGAACATTTGATCGGAGGGTAGGCGAAGTCTTCCGCGTACTTGTAGGGCTCGCGCGGATAGTTCGCCTTGTAATAGTTGAGCATGCCTTCCATGCTCGAGCGCTTAAACGCCTCTAAATACTTCTTCCGCGCTTCGGGATCTTTCACCCAGAAGGTCAGCATCTCGGGCGCCACTTTTGAAGCGGCATCCGGCTGCTGGAAGTTGCGGGCATACTGTGAATTCTTTTGTTGATCGGGGTTGTTGGCCAACTCGCGTTGCAATCCTTTTGGATGCGGCAGGTTCAAGATCACCAGGCGGTCGGTCTTGTCTGGAAATTGCATGGCGTAGCTCCAAGCCACGACCCCGCCCCAATCATGGCCGACGATGACTGCCCGATCGGCTTTGAAGTGTTTGACCACCGCGTCGACGTCGCCGACCAGCTTAGCCATCGCATAGTTCTCGACGCCCTCGGGCTGGTCGCTCTTGTTGTAGCCGCGCATATCGATGGCCACGACTTTAAAGTGCTTCGCCAAGGCGGGCATCTGGGCGCGCCAGGTGTACCAGAAATCCGGGAAGCCGTGGATCATCACCAGCAGCGGCCCGTCGCCGGCCGTGACGTAATGAATCTTGACCCCCGAGGAATCGGCGAATCCTTCTTCGCCTAATTCTTCGGCCCACACAGTCGCCGGAGCGCAAGCCAGCACCGCCACCATGAGTAGCATGATCTTTAGCAGCATGATTGGTTCCAATTTTCGAATGTCCACTTGGACGCGCCAGTGACCAACGCGCACTTAGGCTATCGCTCGCCCGCCGCCCTCGCAAGTTTTTTGCGGCAGGCGCAGCGCACGCCGCCGGGCTAGTTCTGCCGCGTCGAGGCAGGCCCGCATGCGCCGCTCGACTTCGGCGACCATTTCTTCATCGTTGAGACGCGAGAATTCCGCGGGCCAAAGCGGTGCCCCATAGTGCACGTGGATTGGAGTCACACGGAAAACGCGGCGTTGCCGCGGCCATGCTTCGTAGCTGCCGGCCAGGGCGACGGGCACGATCGGCACGCTGGCCCGCCGGGCGACTACGCAGAAACCGGGTTTGATCGGTTGAAGTTCGCCATTTCGCGTGCGCGTGCCTTCCGGAAACAGCAAAACCATCTCGCCTCGTTTGAGCCGTTTGAGCGTCTCCTTGAGCCCGGCCAGGCCCAGCCCGTCGCGATCGATGGGAATGGCATCCAGCGTGCGGAACAGCCAGCGCAGCAGAGCGAATCCGAAAAGCGTGTCGCGCGCGACATAGTTGAGCCGCCGGTCGCAGGTCAGGCCCACGAATAAGGGGTCGAGGTTCGATTGGTGATTCGATAACAGCAGGCCGCCGCCGGTCGCCGGCACGAGCTCACGCCCACGAGCTCGCACGCGAAAGAGCGTGACCGCCGTCAGACGTGCCAGGAACTTGAGGAATGCCTGCCAAGCGCGGTTGGACAGCGGCCGCTGGTGAGCTTTTCGCTCGCGCGCGGTCACACGTTCGCCTGCCAGCTCAGGTCGGCTCATTCATCTTCTGCCTTACCAGCTCTTCGAGGCGATCGACGACTTCGCTGGGTGAGAGCCCATCGGTCGCGACTTCGATCGCGTCACTCGCGGCCACCATGGGACCGACGTCGCGCGAGGCGTCGCGCTGGTCGCGCTGATTTTGCCGCCGCAGCACTTCGTCCACGCTGGCCGGCTCGCCACGCGCGGCAAGCTCGCTGGCACGGCGGCGGGCGCGTTCTTCAGGACTGGCGGTCAGGTAAATCTTGCATTGGGCGTGAGGGAACACGACCGTGCCCTGGTCGCGCCCCTCGGTCACGATGTCGTCGTTGGCCGCTTCGCGCCGCTGCAGCTCGACCAGGTGCGCGCGGACTCCGGGATTGTTGGCCGCATGATGCGTGGCGGCGGTTACCTCCGCCGTGCGGATCGCCAAGGTAACGTCCTGGCCATCCACCGTCACCTGTCGCTCGGAGACACGCAGATCCATGCGATGGGCGAGATCGACTAGATCGTCCGCGCGGTTCCAATCCAGTTTGCGTTCCATCGCGGCTAGCGCGACGGCACGATACATGGCGCCCGTGTCGAGGAAGCGAAAGCCCAGCCGAGCCGCCAGGGCGCGGGCGATTGTGCTTTTTCCGGCGCCGGCCGGTCCATCGATCGTGACGATCATTGCCGTGGGTTCAACTCCAGATCGCCTCGACCGCAATCCATTCATAAGCCGCGAAATCGAGCCATATCTTATCATCCTCGACGGGCACTTCGAGCAAAGTCTGCCCCAAGTAGTCCATTTGCCGAGCATGCGCTAGCGCGCGCGGGGTGCGCACCGCCACACGGCCGGGGCGGCCTTCGGTCTCCAGTAAGCGCGCCTGAAAGCCCCGCACCCGCCGCTCCGCATGCTCTTTGCCCTCATCCGGATCGGCGAGCACGGGCGACCAATCGGTCGCAATCACGTGGCGCGCGCCTACGTGAAAGAACCAGCCGCTGGCGAGTTTCTCAAGACTTCCTGCCGTCGCGCTCGTAACGCTGGGCGCGTGCAGCGCCTGGGCAGCCGCGGCCGCGTGGGGAAGGTCGAGCGCGATCGCCATGCGAAAGGCTCGCGCGCTCTCGCCACGCACGGCCAACAACGAGTCGATCATGCGGTCGTCACTGCGGCGATGGTAAGGCAGCCCGGCGGTCAGGACCGTCGCGCTGCCGGATTCGTTTTCAATCGTGATGTACTCGGGGGCTTCGAAGCGGGTCAGCTCGGTCCGATGTCGCCCCATGCTGACGCCCCGGTACAACTCGGCCGTGGGATCAGGCCACGCGAATCGCGCCGCGTAGTACGAGTTCCACGGGTCGGCGCGCAACTCCACCAGGTCGCTCAGCTGGATTTCGATCTCGATCACCGGGCTGCCGGCCCACATGCGCGTGGTTTGCCGAAATCCGCCCATGCGGTGGCCATCCGGGTGGATCAACTGGCCGCGGCTAACGATCTCACCCACAGCGGGCGTCGAAACCATGGTTTCGACGGACTCGGCCTGCATGGAGGTGTAGATCGCTTCGCGGCGCGCCGCCCAGTCGTATGTTTCAGCCTGCGCGGCGCTTTCGCGGAGGGCTATCTGCTGCGAGAGTTGGTTGCCGCGCCGCGAGAAACTAAAGATCGATTGGATTCCGCCTGTGGCTTTCCTCACGGTGACTTCGCAATACTCATTGCGCAAGACATTCTCAGTGGCAATCGGTTTTGCGCTCTTCGCGCTCGCGGTGTTCTGCGACGGGGTCCACGCAAATCCCATGGCTGGGACGTTCACCACCTGTGGCGCTGGGCCCGGCGAATCAGCAGCCTCGGCCGCCGCCGAGGCGTCTGCTCCGCAAACGGCAATGTTGCGAGCCGCGCCAAGCGGGTTCAACACCAGGGTTCCAGGCTTCTGGCCGTCAGTTCCCCCGGCCGACAATCTTTGCGCGATTCGCCCGGCCAATTCGCCAAACGCATGGTCGTCGACCGCCGCGTCTCGATCGCTGGCGGCGGGCGCCACTCCAGCAACCGCAGCCAGCATCATTTCGAGCGAGCGCCGCGTCAGCCGCCTGGCTTCTTTGGCGTGAGCTTGCACGCAGGTGGAGATTGGGTCCGGCTGGCCGCGGACCACCGCCTGTTTCAGATACGGCGTGCGGTATTCATCGGGCGTGAACTTCGAGAGCCGGCCCGGCATGTCGGTCTGGCTGAAGTATTCGTCGAGCAGTATGAACTTGCCGAGCACGGGACTGTGCGCCGCGATACGTCGCAAGTCGTCGTACCAGGGGCTGGTCGCGCCGGGCCAATGCGCGAGCGCCAACGTGGCGACATGGTCGTTGTCCATGGAGTCGGCAATTTTGCGGGAAAGTCCCAGAAAGGTCTCGCTTTGCGCGGCGTCGGCCGGAACCCGTCCAAACACGTCAATCACGCTGCTATCGACGCCCTCCCAGCGGGTCTTGGCTTGCGATGCCAACGGAAAGCGCCCATCGTCGAGCGTGAAATGCAGCGAGCCTTGATATCCGAGCTTCGAGAGCAACTGCGGAAGCGCGGGCCACAGACCTGCCCTGCGGCGACCAAAGACGCGCGGACGCCAGCCGATGAGCGACTCGTAGCGCGTGGCTCCTGCCGACAAACTTTCTAGCGCGGTCTCGAGCGGCAGGAGCGGCAGCTCGAGCTCGCAGGGCTCGCCTCCGATCAGTCCCAAGGTGCCTGCCTCGACGGCATGCAATACTGCCGGCCACAACTGTGGATCAGCGACAATTTTGGCAACCGTGTCCAGGGGGGCCAACAGGTTTTTGGGCTGCGTGGCTTTCAGCTCGCGCTCAAAGCCTGCCCCCAGCGTGTTGTCGGCCACCAGCGTCATGTCGAGCAGATAGAACTCGACCGGATAGAAATGCTTGCGCGCTTCGTTGAGAGCTTCGAAGCTTTGGACCAAATGCGAGCGCGCTTCGGATTCATTGCCCTCGCTTGCGGCTTTCGCGGCGGCCAGCGTCTCGTTGGCAAAATGCGACTCGTCCAGGTACATCGAATAACGCATTTGCCGCGTGAGCAGCTCGACTTGCAACTTGCAAAAACCCAGCGCCAGAAAGTCGGCGATCAACTCGCCATCGAGGCCGGAACTGCCAGGCTCAATCGCCGCCAGTGCCTGCTCGAGCGCAGTGCTTCTATCGGCCGCCAAGACGACGTTGCCGCCCGCCGCCCGCGTGCGGTCGGTCCAATCCCGCGAGAGCCGCTCGCCATAGAACGCGGCCAGCGTGTAGAGACCGGGCCCCGCTTCGGGCAGAACATCGATGCGATGCCACGTGGGCAAGCTGCCGGCGTTGGCAAGCAGCAGGGGATGCCACAGGACGCACCAGGCGGCCAGAAGCTGGTCGGCTTCTTGGTCCGCGTGATAGATGGGAAAGTCTTCGAGGCTGTGGCAGGGCAGCAGGACCGCTAATTCACTAAACTTCATGCACCTTCAGCCAAGGGTCATAAGCGAGATTAAGCACCGGGAGCGGTCCACCTTACTGGCTGCCCCCAGAATCGTCGAGCGGCGCTCTTACCACAGCGTGCCCCGGGTGTTTTCAGCCTGCTGGATGGCTTGGAGGGCGGTGTTTCGGCTTCTATAGCGAAACTCCCGCGGAATTCGTGGCCCGGGTGGCGATTGGGCCCGCCTGGCGCGCCAAGGAGATTGATTGACATTATCTCGCCGAGAGGTCTAAATTGACTGTTGGCAGCGAAGAGAGGCAGCAACCCTGAATTCAGCCATATCTAAGTAACCTTTTCAGCGGTACAGGGTTGAGCGGCGGCCGTGGAACGCCGACGCAGCGAGCGGGAACAGGGATTTTAGCGCGATGGCCAAGAGCAGCGCCGTTTGGGGTATTGATATCGGTCAATGCGCGGTCAAGGCGCTGCGTTGTCGCCCCGGTGACGACGACAGCTCCGTGGTGGCTGACGCTTTCGACTACATCGAATACCCCAAGATTCTCAGCCAGCCGGATGCCGACCCAGCCGAGCTTGTGCGCGAGGCCCTTGAGCTGTTTCTGTCCCGCAACAGCGTCCGCGGCGACAAGGTTGCCATCAGCGTTTCCGGGCAAAGCGGGCTGGCGCGGTTTATCAAGCTGCCCCCGGTCGAGTCCAAGAAGATTCCCGACATCGTCAAGTACGAAGCGCGGCAGCAGATTCCCTTCGCGCTTGAGGACGTGGTGTGGGACTACCAGCAGATGCCTGGCGGCAGCGAGGAAGATGGTTTTGCGCTGGAAACCGAAGTTGGCTTGTTCGCGATGAAGCGCGACCAGGTGGACCGCGCGCTCAAGCCGTTCGAGGAAGCCGGCATCGAGGTCGACGTCGTCCAGCTCACACCGCTCACGATTTACAACTACACGGTCTTCGACCAGATGCAGGACTTGCCGCCTGCAGACCAATACGATCCGGACAATCCGCCGGAATCGGTGGTGGTGCTTTCGTTAGGCACGGATACGACCGATCTGGTGATCACGAACGGATACCGCGTTTGGCAGCGCAGCGTGCCACTGGGTGGCAGCCACTTTACCAAGGCGCTCACCAAGGAATTGCGGCTGACGTTTGCCAAGGCTGAGCATCTGAAGAAGAACGCAGCCAAGGCAGATGACCCCAAGGCCGTGTTCCAGGCGATGCGGCCGGTGTTCAACGATTTGCTCACGCAGATTCAGCGCTCGATCGGATACTTCACCAGCATCGACCGCGGGGCAAAGATCGGCCGCGTGATCGCGCTCGGCAACGCCATGAAGCTGCCGGGCCTGCAGAAGTACCTGTCGCAGAACCTCGGCTTCCCAGTCGGCGAAGTGAAGAACTATCGCGGCGTCATGGGAGACACGGTGGTCACCGCGCCGGCCTTTAAAGAAAACTTGCTCAGCTTCGCCGTGTGCTACGGCCTCGTGCTGCAAGGTCTCGGCCACGCCAAGCTGGCCACCAACTTGTTGCCGCCCGAGATCGTCACCGATCGCATGATCCGCGAGAAAAAGCCGTGGGCAGTCGGGCTCGTGGCCATGCTTCTCTTGGGATGTGCGGCGAGTTTCTTTGGACATTGGCGCGCGTGGAACTCGGTCGATCTCAAGAAATTCGATTCCGCTTTGAAGCAGGCCCAAGCGGCCGAAGGGACCGCGACGAGCGGAAAAAGCGCGTACGAGACGGCGCTCAACGATTTCAAAGCAACGAGCCAGATCGGCGAAGGGCTGGTTGGCAATGTCGATGGCCGCTTGCTTTGGCTCGAGATGATGACTGCGCTCAGCCAGTGCCTGCCGAAAGACGAAACCCGGCCCGAGGACATCATGGACCGCAACGAGGTCCACATCAGCGAGCTGGAATGCGAATGGCAGGCCGATTTGGCTACGTGGTACCAGGCTGGCGTGGCCGACAAGATCAAAGAGATGGAAGCCGCGATGGCGGCCGCCGCGGCTCCTGGCGCGGCAGCGCCGGCCACTTCGCCCGATGGAGCGCCTACGCCTGAAGGCGCGGCGCCTGCTGCTCCTGACGCGGCAGCACCCGGAGCAGCGACTGCCGAAGCAGCAGCACCAGCAGCCGATCCCGCGGCTCCCGCTGCCGCCACGCCGGCGCCCGAAGATACCGGGCCCAAGGGGCCTGGCTGGATTATTCAACTGCGCGGCGAGCACTTTCACAACAAGCAGTCTCAAGACAGCGCCTACGTCCAAGGCAGCGCTTATGTTCGAGACACCTTGGTCAAGAATTTGCGCGAGAAGGAAATCGAGCTGCCCGGCAAAGATGGCAAACCGGAAAAGCTGCCGCTCAAAGAGCTGGGCATCGGGTATCCCGTGATCCTAGAAACCAGCGGTAGGATATTGGATGAAACGTTGACAGACGCGGAGCGCAATACCACGAGCGTGCGCAAATTCACCTTTGTGGTGCAATTCGCCTGGTCACCCACGCCACTCAGCAAGCGCATCGAAGCTCGACAACAAAAGGCCACGGGCCAGGCGCCGGCTTTGGCCGATTCGCCCTAGGAAACATCTGAGAAACGATGGACCAGGTTAAAGCCATTTTGAGCCAGCTTAGGAAGCACCATTTTTGGTTGCTCTCGGTGATCGCCATGATCGCCGGGTTTGTCGGCTGGTTCATGGCGACGCGATCGTTGTCGGCTGCCTACGAGGCGAACAAGAGCACCGTGAACGGCAAGTTCACCGCTCTGCAGGGCATACTCTCAACCGATAAGCCACCCAATGCCGCCTGGGGCGAAGGGATTGGCAAACTCACCACCAAGGAAAAAGAAGCGGTGCGGATTGCCTGGGAGAAAGTCTATAACGAGCAGAAACAGCATCTCGAATGGCCGCCGGAGCTCGGCGACAAGTTCTTGAACTTCGTCAAGAACAACCCGCCGGAAGCTACCATTCCACGCGATCTTTGCGCACTCTATCAAGACCGCATCATCAAGTCTGAATTCCCGCGCCTTTTGGCGATCATCGAAGCCCAGCCTTACAACGTGAAGACGCCTCTGCCCGATGGCCGC
This sequence comes from Pirellulales bacterium, assembly GCA_035496575.1. Taxonomy (GTDB): domain Bacteria; phylum Planctomycetota; class Planctomycetia; order Pirellulales; family PALSA-1355; genus PALSA-1355. The sequence continues at coordinate 411 of DATJEN010000185.1, read as the reverse complement.
GCGAAGCCGGGCGAACAAGCTGCGCCCGCGGCGAAGGTCGAGGAAGCGAAGGTCGTTTGGGAAAGCGGCAGCCAGCAAGAAGCCGAAAAGATGCTGAACTTTCAAACGGTACCCAGCTCAGCCGAGGTCCGGCAAGCCCAGGAGGATATCTGGGTTTATAAGGCCGTGCTCAACGTCATTCGCAATATGAACAAGGATACCTACGTTGGCCGCGTTCGACGCATCCAGGATATCTCGATTGGGCAGAAAGCGGCCGGGTCGTACCAGGCGGGCCTGACCGGCCTGCATGTCGAACATATGAAGTCCGCGGCTCCCGCGGGGGAAGCAGCAGCTGCCGCGCCTGCCGCGGCCGCACCGCCGCCGGAAGGTGAAGCCGCCGCCAAGCCGATTGACGAAGGCCGCTACCTCGAT
>DATJEN010000184.1:0-4255 GCA_035496575.1 Pirellulales bacterium | reverse complement strand
CTGGCGAAGCTGGCTGCGCCTGGTCGGGCCCGGCGTCTTGCTGGCGGGCGCATCGGTTGGGTCGGGCGAGTGGCTGTTTGGTCCGGCCGTCAGCGCGCAGTATGGCGGCACCCTGCTGTGGCTGGCCGGACTGAGCATCATTTTCCAAGTGTTCTGCAATTTGGAGATGATGCGCTACGCCGTTTATTGCGGCGAGTCGATCATCGTCGGCTATCTGCGAACCTGGCCCGGTCCCCGTTTCTGGATGATCTGGTATGCCATCTTGGACCTGGCCGCGATTTGGCCGTTCAACGCCTCGAACGCGGCGGTGCCCCTGGCCGCCGCCGTGCTGGGCCATCTGCCCGGCTTGGGCTCGGCATCCATCCTGGGGCTCGAGATTCCGGAGTGGCAACTGGTCAAAGTGCTGGGCTACGTGATCTTCCTGGCGGCGTTCGTGCCGCTCATCTTCGGCGGAACGATCTATCGCATTCTCGAACGCGTCATGACCATCAAACTGGTGTTGGTTCTTGGCTACCTGGTGTTCTTTACCATGTTTACCGTGTCCGGGGCGAACGCCTGGGAAGTCCTCAGCGGATTCTTTCGCGTCGGCACCGTCCCCTTGCGCGCCGAAACCATCATCGTGGGCCGCCACTTTACCCTGACCGGGCGCGATGGACCCCTGCGGCTCACGATCAAAGGGACAATGGAGAACGATGCGCCGTTGATCACCGCCTACCTGGTGGACCGCGGAACGCCAGACGCGCCACTCATCGAAAAGTTCAACGCCGAGGGCGATCTTCCCAGCGGCTTGAAAACCGAGTTCCAAAATCTCACCCATCGCGCCGTCTCGCTGGCCCAGCCAAATCGCTTCACCATCGCGGACGAGCAAGACGGGCATGAAATCTCGATGGTGGGCAGCATCGACGAGTCGCGCACGTGGCATCCCGAGCAATTCACCGTCACGCCATCCGAAGGACAGCCGAAAGTCTTCCAGCAGTTGTCGGCGGTGCCCGAGCCCTTCCGCGCGCGGTTCGAATCGTATTTGAACAATCAGGGGCTGCGGCTCGTCACGCTATCAGGTTATTTTCGGCAGCATGGCGCGCTGCCACCGTTGGATTGGGCCATGTTGGCATCCTTTGCCGCAATCGCCGGCGCCGGCGGACTGAGCAACACGCTGTTTTCGAATTTCGCTCGCGACGCCGGCTGGGGCATGGGAGCGCGAGTCGGCACCATCCCCAGCGCCGTGGGCGCCCGCAACATTCAGCTTTCGCACGTGGGCGAAGTCTTTCCGCAGGACCACATCAACCTATTGCGCTGGCGCGGCTGGATGGCCCATGTATGGCGCGATCAACTGTGGGTGTGGATGTTGTGCTCGGTCGTCGGCATGGCGCTGCCGTGCATGTTGTCGCTGGAGTTCATTCGCCATGCGCCGGTTTCCGGCGATCGCGTGGCGGCCATGACCGCCGAGGGCATGGCGGACCGCTATCCTCAATTCAGCTCGCTGCTGTGGGCCGGCACATTGTTCTGCGGTTTCCTGGTGCTCGCGCCCGGGCAGATTCTGTCAGGCGACCAGATCGCGCGGCGCTGGACCGACATCATTTGGACCTCCAATCGCCGCGCGCAGCGGATGTCGGGGGACAAGGTGCGCTGGATTTACTACAGCATCCTGACGCTGTACGGATTGTGGGGCCTGGTTGCGCTGACCCTGTTCGATCCCTTGCAAATCGCCAAGATCGCGGCCGTGCTGATGAATATTGCCCTCGGCTGGTCGGCCATGCACGCGGTGTATGTGAATCGGCAGCTCTTGCCGCACAACTTGCAATCGCCGCTCGTGATGCAGCTGGGCACGATCCTGTGCGGCATCTTCTTTATCGGGATCAGCATGATCGTGCTGCTGACGATGTGAGGTGCGCCGAGTGACGGTCGTCGACTCACATCTGCACGTGTGGCGCGCGGCTGGCGGTGAGACGCCAGACGTTCAAACGCTCGTCCCGCCACAGACCGACGTGCCGATCGAGCTGGCGCGCGCGACTTTAGCCGAGCGCGGTGTCGCTCAAGCGGTGTTGGTGCAGCCGGTTTTCCGCGGTGAGGACAACGCCTACGTGGCCAACTGCGCTGCCGCGGAGCCGCAATCGTTCGCGGCAGTGTGCGTGGTCGATCCGGGCACACCGGGGGCCGAAACGCGGCTGAGGTATTGGACGAGTCGAGGGTGCCGCGGGTTGAGACTGCGGCCGCGGATTGCCAGTGAGGCCGTCCATTTCGCTGATGCTTCGACCTATCCGCTATGGGAAGCCGCGCGCGAACTCGCGACGGTCGTCAACTTGTTCTCCAGTCTCGAGCACGCGCCGGCCATCGATGCCCTGGCCGGACGCTTCGCGCCCGTGCCCATCGTGATCGACCACTTGGGACTGCCGGATCCCGCGCTCAGCGCGATCGGGGCGGCGTTTCGCTCGTTGCTCGAGTTGGCGCGGCATCCGCAGGTTTTTCTGAAGCTCAGCGGCTTTCATCATTTTTCGCGCGAGCAATTTCCGTTCGCGGACTGCTGGCCTTTTGTGCGGGCTGCTTATGAACATTTTGGGCCCGAGCGTTTGTTGTGGGGCAGCGATTTTCCGCACGTCGTGGCCGCCGACAGCTATGCACACGCACTCTCGCTGCCCGAGCAAATGTTGAGGGGCTGCAGCCCGGCTGAGCTCGCGTCGATCAAGGGCGGCAACGCGCGGCGACTGTACTGGGACGCAACGGTTCAAGCCGAATAGGGGCGTCGCAGACGCAGCAAATTTGACAATCGCCCGGCCCATGGATTACAAGAATCTAAGCAGGCCCACCGTATCGAAACCTTTGCCGCGTCGTCGCTTGCCGCGATTGAAATCGGCCAAGGACCAGCCAATCGAAGATTGTTCAAGGCCCAGCCCGGCGAACCACGTTCGCTGCGGCGAGGGAGCGTGACTCACCCGCGGTGACGTGAGAGGCGGAATATGCGGACATCGGTGAAATATCGAGTCTGCGCGGCGTCCATTCTCGCCCTGCAACTGCTGCCGCCGCTGAATCCGTCCAGGGCACGCGGCGAAGTAGCCGCCGCGGTCGTCTTTGAAAACGACATTCTTCCCATTCTGAATGCCCATTGCTTCAAGTGCCACGGACTGGAAGCGCGCAAGGCGAACCTCGATTTGCGCACGGTCGGCATGATGCTGCGGGGCGGCGACAACGGCGCGGTGATCGTGAAAGGCTCGTCCTCCCAGAGCATGCTTTACCAGCGGATCGCCGAGCGCGCCATGCCGCCGGAAAAAGAGCTGCCCCTGACCGACGAAAAAATCGAGCTCTTTCGCCGTTGGATTGATGGTGGCGCGGCGGCCTTGAATGCCGACGAGCCGCTGGCCGAGACAGAAGCCCCCGCGGTAACAGAAGAAGACCGCCAATTCTGGTCATTTCAGAAGCCCCGCCGCCCAGCCCTACCCACGGTCGAGCAGGCCGCGCACGCGCGCACGCCGATCGACCACTTTGTCCTGTCGCGTCTGGAGCAGAAATCGCTCGGATTGTCGCCCGAGGCCGACCGCGGCACGCTCGCGCGCCGCGCCAGCTACGACCTGCTCGGGCTGCCCCCGACGGCCGAGCAAGTCGACGAGTTCGTAAACGATTCCGGCGATCTGGCCTATGAACGGATGTTGGACCGCCTGTTGGCTTCGCCTCACTTTGGCGAGCGCTGGGCCCGGCACTGGCTGGATGCGGGCGGATACGTCGACACGATCGGCGATGATACCGACGCCGCGATCACAAAACTCGCGGCCGGCAAGTGGCTGTATCGCGACTATGTGGTCGCATCGTTCAATGCCGACAAGCCGTTCGATCAGTTTCTAGTCGAGCAGTTGGCGGGCGACGAGCTAGCCGATTGGCGGTCGGCCCCCGTGCTCACCGATCGCATCAAGGAGTTGCTCGTGGCGACCGGCATGTTGCGGGCTGCTGCCGACGAGACGCTGCAAAACGAGCTGAACACGGCGGACATTCGCGAAGCCGTGCTCGAGCACACGCTCGAAACGGTGGCCAGCAACGTGCTGGGATTGACCGTCAACTGTGCCCGTTGCCACAGCCACAAGTTCGATCCGATTCCGCAGGAAGACTATTACCGGATGCTGGCCATATTTTCGCCGGCTTTCAATCCACAGTCGTGGTTGCAGCCTGCGCAACGAGAGCTGCCGGATATTCCACTGGCGGAGAAAGCCAACCGCGAAGCGCACAACAAAGAGATCGACAAGCAAGTTGAGGCGGGTAAGAAGAAACT
>DATJEN010000183.1:0-20326 GCA_035496575.1 Pirellulales bacterium | reverse complement strand
AACCACGACGAACCATAACGTGGGCCCCGCCGTGAGAAGGATCTGTGCGATATTCAAAAGCGCTACGATCCTCACCCGCCGTGCCGCACGCAGCACCACGCGCGGCACGGTCGCAATGGTGCCAATTGCCGCCGAAAAGAGCGTGATGCGAACCAGGTTGGTGGAGTCCGGATCGCCAACCACGACTCGCGCGATCGGCTCGGCCGCGGCCAACGTCACCAATAACAACATCCCCGAGCACGCCAGCACGCTCACCAGGCCGGTACTCAACACGGCTGCCCGCGTCTCGGGATCCTTCGTCATGCTATAGCGGCGAAAGATCGCGTTGGTCATTCCCAGATTCGCAAGCGGTCCAAACAGCAACGTGACGATCGCCAGCATGCCGATCACGCCATATTCGGGCACGCTGAGATAGTTGCTGTAGACGCCCAGCAACAGAAAGCTGAGCAATTGCCCAATCAGGCCGCTTGCGCCGTATGTGGCACTATCGGAAAGCAGGGACAAAAGTTTTCGCAGCATGACTAGTTGCGCCCCGCCTGCTTGGAGAGCAGGAACTCGGCAAACAGAAAATCCTGCTCATCATTGATGTCGAGCGACCGCTCGCGCGGCATGACATAAGCCCGGCAATCGTCGCCGATCACCTGGCCTCGCTCGATCGTGGCCCGCCGCGTTACATACACCGAGCAGTTGCGCACGTACACGTCGGGCAGCTCGTGGGCGGCCATACGGCCGCGTTCTTCTTCCAGGTAAGGCAGCAGGCGATCGCCGGAAAGACTTTTCAGCTTGGCGGGATGAATGGCGTGGTCCAGCCGCATGACGGTCACGGCCGAATCGGCCCCGCTCCGCTCGAGCAGTTCGATGGTTCTGTCAATGTCATCCGGCAACGTGAAAGGCGAAGTCGGCTGAAGAATCGCGATCGCGTCGAACGGCTGGTCGCCCGACGCAGTGCGCTCCAGAGCGTGGCGCACAAAATCAATGGCAGGCGATTGGTCGGTCGCCAGGTCGGCCGGACGTTCCAGCGGCAGGGTGCGGTCGTAGGTGGATGCGACTTGCAAAACTTCCGGATCGTCTGAGGATACGACCACGCGATCGAGGCGCTTGGCCAGTCGCGCTGCTTCAATGATCCAGGCCACCAGCGGTTTTCCGCCCAGCGGCCGCACATTCTTCCGCGGCAGCCGTTTTGAACCTCGCCGCGCCGGAATGATTCCCAAAACCTTCAGACCCGCTCCTGTCTGCTTGGGCTCGCGGCGGCCGCATCCGCTTGCCGGCTGAGATGGTCGACAACCTTGCGGGCCAAGAACACCTCGGTCTTGGCGAACGACTCAACCGTATTGCCACCAATGTGCGGGACAATGAGCAGATTGTCATGCTCGCGAGCATACTGAACCAGCGGGTGGTCGGCGCCGATCTGGGGTTCTCCGTCTAGGACGTCGAGTGCCGCGCCGGCGAGACGGCCCTGCTCGAGTGCGCTCAGCAAAGCGCGATCGTCGACGATGCCGCCGCGCGAAGTGTTGATCAGAACCGCGCTGGGTTTCATCTGTTCCAGCTCGGGCCGGCCGATGAGATGTCTCGTGCTGTCCTGGTAGGCGACATGCAAGCTGACGACATCCGACTCGCTCATCAGCGCCGCCAGCGAATCGACTCGCTCCGCGACCTGGTTTGGGAAATCAGGCCGCGGATCGTATCCGATGACCCGCATTCCAAAGGCCCTGAAGTACCCGGCGACGAGCGCGCCCAGGCGGCCTACGCCGATTAGCCCGGCTGTTTTTCCATGCAGCTCATGGCCCCAGAACAGGTCTCGGTTCCAACCGCCGCTGGCAACATGCGCGGCCGCCGCGTTGAGCTTGCGAAGAAGGGCAAGCGTCAACCCGACCGTTAATTCGGCGGTGGCGCGGACCTCTTTCAGAAAATCGACTTCGCCGCGCAAACTCAGCACCGCGATACCATGTTCGGCGCAGGCCTGTAAATCAACGTGGTCAAGCCCGGTGACGGGCACCGCCAGGACGCGGCAGCGAAGATCGCCAGCCAACATTGCCCGATCGATGCGGTTGGCCAATCGCACCCACACGACATCGTATTGGGCCAGCGCTTGTTGCAGTTCATGGCGGTCGCACGCGCGCAGCTCGACGTCGCCCGCTTGCTCGAGGATCGCCTTGGCCTCATCGCTGAAGTGCACGGGCTCGGCAATCAGAATTCGCGCGGTGCGCATCGGTGCGGCGTTCGAGCGGTTGGCCGAGGCGTTAGCTAGGCTCGGCCGTGCCATGCATCAAGCCTTATGCGCACTCGCGGATTCCAAGATGTATCCGAGCTGTTTTTGCAGGTAGGGAGTCAGCTTCTCGATCGCCGATGCAATTCGAACGGCGACGTTGCCATCGCCATAAAGCGAGCTCGGCTCGTAGCGGCCATGCTCGAGTTGACGCGCGACCGCCTTGGCAATCGCTTCCTGATCCACGGCCACGGGAACGACGTGGATATCGTGCTCGCGTCCGGCCTGGCGATTCCCCACCAACACAACGGGCGTGCCGAAGTATCCGGCGTCTCGCACGAAGCTGCTGGAGTTGCCAATCGCGCAGGCGGTGTTAGCCAGCACGCGCAAGTAATTCTCCGGCGTTAGATTCGTCAGCGTGCGCATCCATTGCGACTGCGCCTGCGATCGATAAATGCGAATGACCTTGCTGATGTGGTCCGACCCGGCATCGATGTTTGGCCACAGCAACAAGGTTTGGATTTTTAGCGTGTCGAGCGCCGCAAGGAGCGTTTGCATCTGCCGCTGCTCGCCGCCGAACTCCGTTGTCGTGGGATGAAACACGACAAGCAGAAATGGCTTGCCCACGTCGATCTGAATACCCGCCCCACGCGCGTTGACCACCTCGGCTGGCAGCGTTCGCGACAGCGAGCGGGCAATATCGCTGCTGGGACATCCAGTCCCCAGGATGTGTTGCGGGCGCTCGCCCATGCGCACCAGGTAATCGGCGGCGCGCTTTGTCGAGGGAAAGTGGAAGTGGGCGAACTTGGTGATCGCATGTCGGGCACTCTCGTCGATCGAGCCACTGACTTCGCCACCCTGAATGTGCACCAGCGTGATATTCATATAGGCTGCGGCAATCGCCGCGGCGAGTGCTTCGTATCGATCGCCGATCAGCACCACCACGTCCGGTTTCAATCGATGAAACTCGCTGGCGAACTCGACCACCCCAAAACCCACGCTCTTGGCCATGGTGGTTGGCGTGGAACCTTCCAGCTCGATGTAGATCTCGCCGTGAATATCGAACCCGTCTTCGCGCACCACGCGCACGGGCTGATCGAAACGCTCGAGCACCATCGTGCCGGTCGCCAGCACCTGCAATTCAAGCGCGGGCCGCTCCTTGAGGGCCTGCATGACTGGTTTCATGCGCCCATAATTGGCCCGGTCGACCAACACGACACAGACCTTGCGCTTTCGCTGTTCAGGCAAAATCTTTCTCCTGGAGCAAGGTATCGGCGGCAACGGCGCGCTTGAGCCGCTGCCCGATCACGTCACCCAATCGGGCTGCCGGAATGCCCGTGCCCGGCTTCTTCAAGGTTAGGTCAGAGGCGGACAATAAGTGGCCGGCCGACAGATCGCGCGTCGTGACGACGCTCTTGCCAAACATTTGCTTGAGCTGGGCCATTTCGCCGGCTATCTGCTGTTTATCAAGCGGATGCGCCAGCGCGCGCTCGATAAACCGAACCCCCTCGACCAATTGGGCCAGCTCGGCGGTGGTAATCGATGCTTTCACGTCCGGTCCAAAGCACTGCCGCGACAACACGACATGCACTTCAAGCAAGTTCGCGCCCAACGCGGCTGCCGCCAGCGACGCGTAGATCGTGCCTGAATGGTCCGACAACCCCACCGGCACTCCGTAACGCTCGCGCAACTCGGCGAGAATGTTCAGTCCAACTTGTTCGGGAGGACAAGGGTAAGCGGTCGTGCATTGCAGCACGGCAAAGGGAGCTCCCGCCTGTCGGATGGTGCCGGTTGCCTGGTCGAGCTCTTCCCAAGTCGACATGCCGCTCGACACGAGCAAGGGTAATTTGGTAGCGGCCATCCGCGCCAGCAGCGGCACGTTGGTCACTTCGCCCGATCCAACTTTCCAGGCGGGCACTCCGACTCGTTCGAGCAGCTCGACGGCCTGGCCGGAAAACGGAGTGGAGAGGAAGATCAGCCCGCGCTCGCGCGCGTGTTCGGCCAGCGCCTGCCACTGGGGCTCCGTAAACTCCATCCGCTTCCAGTAGTCATAGCGCGTCGCATCTTGCGGCGAAAACTTGACTCGAAACGGTTCGCCGGGTGTCGATTCGGCCGCGGCAATGTGCGTCTGGAACTTGACAGCATGAGCGCCGGCCTCGGCAATCGCATCGATGTAGGCGCGGGCCGTCCCCAAGCTGCCGTCATGGGCTTGCGCTACTTCGGCAACCACGAGGCAGGGCGAACCTGGCCCGATACGATGCTGCCCGATAGAGAAATTCACGCTGACGGGCGACAAGAGCGCTTCAGGTGGCGGCTTAGGTTTCAGCAACTTCCGCCGGGGATTCGGCGCGGCGGGCGCTCGCGGCGCGCTCTTGGTCAGTGGACGGCGTGGAAGCCGACGAGTCGGCGTACTCCGCGACGAGCTCTTTGATTTTCAGCCGCAGCGCGTCGGGCGGACCGTCGGCGAGCGCCGAAAGCTCTCCGATGGCCTTCTGAACATCGGCCAGCGTGTACGGCCGGTGATAGGCAACCGACAGCTTGGGATGTGGCGTGGCCTGTTTTTCCTCATCGTCGAAGTACAGCTCTTCGTAGAGCTTTTCGCCCGGCCGCAATCCGGTGAACACGATTTCGATATCTTCGATATTCAGCCCCGACAATCGCACCAGGTCGCGGGCCAGGTCGACGATGCGGACCGGCTGTCCCATGTCGAGCACGAAGATTTCGCCCCCTTTGCCCATCGCGGCCGCTTGCAGCACCAACTGCGAGGCCTCTGGAATCGTCATGAAGTAGCGTTCGATGTCCGGGTGCGTAACGGTGATCGGCCCGCCGCGTCGAATCTGGTCTTGGAAGATCGGTACCACGCTGCCGTTGGAGGCCAACACGTTGCCGAAGCGAACCACGACGAATTTGGTGCTGGCACGCTCGGAGAACGCATGCACGAATCGCTCGGCTAGCTGCTTCGACACGCCCATGATGCTCGTGGGGTTCACGGCCTTGTCGGTCGAGATCATCACGAACTCTTGCACGCCGAATTCGTCGGCCAGCTCCGCCAGTTGGCGCGTGCCCATCACGTTGTTCTTGATCGCCTCGCCCGGGTTGAATTCCATCATGGGCACATGTTTGTGCGCCGCGGCATGGAACACGATCGAAGGGCGATGCCCCTCGAAAATCCTCGCCATCCGCGCTCGATCGTTGATGTCGGCGATGCAAGGCACGATATGCGCCTCGGTGCGCAAGGCCCGGAACTCTTGCTCGACCAGAAACAAGCTATTCTCCGTGCGCTCGACCAGCAGCAAGGCCTTGGGGTGGAACTTGAGCACCTGCCGGCAAATCTCGGAGCCGATGCTCCCGCCGGCCCCCGTCACCATGATCGTGCGGCCGGCCAACATCGTGCTGATGGCATCGCTGTTGAGCTGGACGGGCTCGCGGCGCAACAAGTCGTTGATTTCAACGTCGCGTATCTGCGGCGAGTAGTTGCTGGCCAGCAGGTCGTCGTACGCCGGAATGACCTTGAGCGTGATGTGGGCCGCGGCACATCCATCCATCAGCTTGCGCAGCTCAGGGCCGGTCATCACGCCCGAGATCACCAGAATGTCTTCGATCCCCAAGCGGTTTGCGATGTGCAGCGCGTTGGCGGGTTGGCCCCAGATGGGCACGCCGCACATCGTCGATCCGATCCGCGTCGCGTCATCATCCAGGTAACCCACCGGCTGATACTTCAAGCGACGGTCGTTGAGCAGATGCCGCGCCAGTGTCTCGCCCGACTTATTGGCGCCGATAATCAAGGCTTTGCGATATCCGGCACGCCACAGCCGCGGACTTAGCTCTTCTCGCGACATGCGGCCGACGGCCCTCAATCCGCCCAACACCAGGATGGTGAGCGCGAAATCGAGCAGCAAGACGCCCGACGGTGGATGGATGCGACTGACGAACAGCTTGTCGATGGCCGAGATGATGAGAATCGAAAGCACCGACGAGTGCAGCAACGTCACCAGGTCCGAGAACGAAACGTTTTGCCAAGAGCGGTGACACTGCCCGAGATAATAGAACACCATCAGCTTGATGATCACGACGCCGGGCAAGGTCACCCACAAGGTCACCCAATCCTCCTCGTGGATGACGAACTCGGATCGGACCGAGAAGGCGAACCAGTACACGAGCGTAAACACGAGTGCGTGCAGCAAGAGCGCCGCAAAGGCACGCCTCGTCATTCGTTGTGGGATGAGCGCGTTCGTCATGGTGTCCGCCCGGTTGCCGCTCTATAGTAGGTGAATCGTCGCAGCGTCATTCGCTTATTGCTCCCGCGCAGCATAGTCCCGCAGGGATGGACGTTCAATTCGCCGGCGGCGATTGATCGGGCGATTTCAGGATTGCTAGCGTGCTTAACTCGCACAACCGCGCCAGTTTCAAAAGCCAGCGTGCTCACAACAGCTCGACCTGAAAATCTTCGAGCAGGACAGATGCGCCCTGTTGCAGAAACTCGACGGCGACGACCAGCCAGTCTCGGCCGCGACGCTTGACGACCGTTCCCTCGAGCCCCGTCATCAACCCTGAGCGGACTCGGACACGCTGCCCGGGCTCGATGCGCGATTCGATGGTCAGCGGCGCATCGAGCTCGATCAGCCGCCGAATCTGGCGCAAGTCGTGCACCAACTGCTCGCCGTTGGCGACCTGTAGCACGCGCGACACGCACCCCGTGGCCAAGGCCTGCTGGCGCTGCTCCTCCGAGGCGCGGACAAACACATAGCTCGCGAACAACGGCACGTAGCTTTCGCGCACCCGGCCCCCCGGCGAGCGAGACCGTTTGTGGACAAGCGGTCCGTAGTACGGGATGTCGACAATCCGCAAGCGGCGCATCAACTCCTTCTCGCGGCGCGCAAGCGTGTACATGGCCCACCAGGACGACTGCCCATCCGGCTGGTCGAACAATTCCGCCGGGTGCAGATCGGGCTCGCTGGGAAGGATCGGCATCGCTAAATCGCGTTCGCTTCAAGCGGCTTTGCCCTGCTGGGCGTAATCGAAAAATGTTGGAAGCGGCCTGCCGTCCGCATGCGCGCACTCCGTTCCCGTGGGTGACAGGTTGTCCCCTTTTTTCCCGAGAAATTCGAAGAGAAACGCCGACAGTGGTGCCCGGTATGGCAAGCTTGGCTTACCAGCCGTGCCGAGCATGGAATGGAAGCGATTTTCTTGGAATTTCTAGAGTTGGCGTCCGCCGCGATGGGTCGCGCCAGATGAAGGGCGCGTGGCGGGATCCCTGCGTCTTTATGGGCGGCCGAGAGTCATTCTGGCCGAAGCTTTAAGCTTATCAGATCGCTGGCGGTTGGTCTGCTATCCGCCCCCCGTTTTCGCTCCCTGAAAACTGGATTTTCCGGCCATCGGCTGGCCTTGCAACTCGAAGGCCTTCCGAGGCTAACGGCGACGGTCGACTCTTTGTGCCGGGAGTGCCGGTTGTGCCGGTCGAGCGACATGGGCAGCGGGTGTGGCGAGGGCGCTACTCCGCGCGGCGGGGCCGACGGAAAGTGCCCGCAAAAACCTTCGCCCTTCGGCGCTCTGACGTATCGCGCGACCGCCAGCGAATTCGTGGCTTGCGCGCCCATTTATTGCCTGTGGCAACAAGCTCGGCTGGCCCGCCAAGCGGACGCCCAGGTGTGATGGCCCAAGCTACCGCGACCGCCTATGATACAAGGTTTGGCTCATCTAATTTTTCGAGGTCCTGTGTGGCTGAGCGCGCTATCCGGCTCCGCGGCGTCGCGGTCCACAACCTGAAGCAAATCGATCTCGACATTCCGCACCGCCAACTAGTCGTCATCTGCGGCTTAAGCGGGAGCGGAAAGACCAGCCTCGCGCTCGACACGCTGTATGCCGAGGGGCAGCGGCGATATATCGACAGCTTTTCGGCCTACACCCGGCAGTTCCTGGAGCGGCTGGAGAAGCCCGAGGCCGACCGCATCGAGGGCATACCCCCCGCCATCGCGGTGACGCATAAAAATGCATCCCGCTCGAGCCGATCCACGGTGGGGACGGCCACCGAAACCAGTGACTACCTGCGGCTGCTGTATGCCAAGATCGCCCACCTCTTCTGCTGGCAGTGCGGACAGGAAGTTCGCCGGCATACGCCCCAGAGCGTGGCTGAGTTGCTCGGCAGCCTGCCCGTGGAGACCCGCTTTCTGGTGGCATTTCCGGCTGAGACCGTGCCCAGCGCCCAGCGCGGACTTTGGCCCGCCTTCCAGGAGGAGGGGTTTGTACGCGCGATCGTGGGCAATCGGCTGATCAATGTGGCCGACGAGCCCCAAGCGCTCTCGGCGGCCGCGGCTGAGGAGAGTATTTCCGTCGTGGTCGATCGGCTGACCGCCGGCTCGACGAGCGTGGAGCGCGTGCGCGACTCGCTCGAGACGGCGTTCACCAAAGGGCATGGCCGGATTCTGCTGTTCATCGAACCGAGCAGCCCTGTCGAGGGGGCCGCGAGCTTCGAGCTGGACGGCAAGCCCTGGCAACGGCTGGCCCTCAGCACCGCGCTGCGCTGCGAGCGATGCGGGATCGACTACCCCGAGCTCGAGCCGCGGCTATTCAGCTTCAACAGTCCGCTGGGCGCCTGTCCGGAATGCGAAGGCTTCGGCAACATCATGGACCTCGACATGGATTTGATCGTCGATCCGACGAAGACCCTTGCCGAGGGGGCCATCGCCCCTTGGAACACGCCTTCGTACGAACACGAGCTCGAGGAGCTGAAACAGCTCGCCCCCGCGGTCGGCCTTCCCCTGGATATACCCTATGGCGAGCTGACCGAAGCCCAGCGGCAATTGATCATCGAGGGCGTGCCATCTCGAAACTTCGGCGGACTCAAGGGCTTCTTCAACTGGCTTGAGCGGCGCAAATACAAGATGCACCTGCGCGTTTTTCTCAGCCGCTGGCGCAGCTACCGGACGTGCCCCGCGTGCGGCGGCGCTCGGCTGAAGCGCGAGGCCTTGTGCGCGCGCATCGGGGGCAAAAACATCGCCGAAGTGTCCGCCATGAAAACCGACGACGCGGCCGCGTTCTTCGCGAACCTGGAGCTGCCGGCTTGGGAGCGGCAGATCGGCAAGATCATGCTCGAGCAAACTCGCAGCCGCTTGCGCTACCTCGGCGACGTGGGCCTCGGCTATCTCACCCTGGACAGAACTTTGCGCACGCTATCGGGCGGCGAAGCGCAGCGAGTCAACCTGACAGGCGCGCTCGGATCGAGCCTGGCTGGAATGCTGTACGTGCTCGATGAACCCTCGGTCGGATTGCATCCGCGCGACATCGAACGGCTCTCCAGCGCGATTCGCTCGCTACGTGATCGAGGCAACTCGGTGGTCGTCGTGGAACATGAAGAAGCCCTGATCCGCTCGGCCGACCAGGTGATCGAAATCGGGCCCGCGGCAGGCGAGCGCGGCGGACAAGTCGTTTTCCAAGGCGCCCCGCACGAAATGCTGGAAAGCCCACGGAGTTTGACGGGCGACTTTTTGGCTGGCCGCCGAGGCGTTGCCCCGGTATCGAAACGCCGCGTGCCGAACCATGGCTGGATTCGTCTGGCCGGAGCCCGCGGCAACAACCTGCAAAACATGACGGTCGAGTTCCCCTTGGGCCTGTTGTGCCTGGTCACTGGAGTCAGCGGTTCGGGAAAGAGCACCCTGGTCGAGGACACGCTTTATCCGGCGCTGTGCCGGCGGATGAAGAAAGATGCGCCAAGGCCGTGTGATTACGACGACGTGTTTGGCGACGGGCAGCTCGAGGATGTGATTCTGGTCGACCAGTCGCCGATCGGACGCTCGCCGCGATCTAACCCGGTCACCTACATCAAGGCCTTCGACGAAATTCGCGCCGTCTTCGCGGAAACTATCGAAGCCCGCACGCGCAATTACGACGCGGCACACTTCAGCTTCAACGTGGACGGCGGACGCTGCAGCGCGTGCAATGGCGATGGCTACATCGCGATCGACATGCAGTTTTTGGCCGACGTGTACATGAAGTGTAGTCAGTGTGGCGGCCGGCGCTATCGGAAAGAGATTCTCGATATTCGTTATCGGGGGCGGAGCATCGCCGAGGTTCTCGATCTGACCGTGCGCGAGGCTTTCACGTTTTTTCGCGGTCAGGTTAAGGTGCAGGCCAGGCTCAAGCGGTTGATTGACGTCGGCTTGGAGTATCTGCGACTCGGACAACCCGCTAACACGCTTTCCGGCGGCGAGGCGCAGCGGCTCAAGCTGGCCGCCCACTTGTCCACCAAGCGACGCGGCCGCTCGTTATTCATTCTCGACGAGCCCACGACCGGCTTGCATTTTCAAGATGTGGCGCAGTTGATTGATTGCTTCGAGGCGCTCATCAACATCGGCCATTCGCTAATTGTCGTCGAGCACAACCTGCAATTGATCAAAGCCGCCGATTACATCATCGATCTGGGGCCGGGCGCGGCCGACCAAGGGGGCCGCGTTGTCGTGCAGGGGACGCCCGAGGAAGTGGCGCGCACGCGCGAGTCGTTCACCGGTCGTTTTCTCGCCAAGGCACTGGCGGCGGATCCAGCTATCTTGCAGCAGCGTCTTGTGGCTGTGAACGACGATGAGTGACCGCGACCGACTGGCCAACGAGTTCGCCGAGCGGCTGGAGCTGTTCTTCGGCGATGCCTCGGACGCGCAGGCGCGCGTCTACGCTCAATTTCAAACTTCCGAGCGCGAGGGGCTCACGCTGGCCGGCCGGCTGCGCGGACCAACTTGCGCCTATGCGGACACGCTGCAAACCACCTTGCAATTCGTCGATCGAGGCCCCGGCCCGTCCCTCCTGGCCGAAGCGTATCTGCTCGAACCGAGCTATTGGACGCCCGACTTTCCGCATCTTTATCGGGCTGAGCTCGAGCTGCGCCGCGGCAGCGAGGTGATCGCCCGCACCGAGCGGCCGTTTGGTTTGCGGCCGCTGGGAGCGATCGGGCGCAAACTCGTGCTCGACTCGCGGCGCTGGGTGTTGCGCGGCCTGCTGGCCGACGAGACCCAGAACACCGACCTTCCATCCTGGCGCGCAAGTTCCATGGCGATGGTGGTCCACAATCCGAGCGACGAGCTGTGTGATGAAGCAAGCCGGCTCGGCGTACTGCTCGTGGCAGAACTGGCCGCGGAGCACACAAATGAGATCGAGCGGCTCAGCCGCTGGGCGGCCGTCGGAATGATTATTCTGCCGCAAGGAGCGGCAGGTCCCCGTGAGCGGCGAACAACAAACCTCATTTTGGCCGAGCGCTTTGACGGAATGGGTCCACTTTCGCCGCGGCCCTGGGCTCAGGCCGTTATTGGCGAGGTCAACGACGTGGAGACATTCGCCGCGCACGTTTCAGACTGCTCGCTGGCCGTGATTGCCTGCCGCGCCGCCGGACCGCTTCGGAGTGTCTCGCACGGTCGAGCATTTTGCGACGCGCTGCAGAGCGATTTGGCCGGGCGGGCTGAACTGGCCGGGTATATTGTCTAACAGCCGCCAATTCGGGAACCCGCGCAAAATGTCCGACCAATCTCTACCCGCCGACCTCGATCGCTATGCGCGTCAAATGCGCTATGCCCCTTTGGGCGAGCAGGGGCAGCAGCGGCTCGCGAACTCGCGCGCCCTGGTGTGCGGCTGCGGAGCGCTGGGCTCGGTGATCGCGAACACGCTCGTGCGCGCCGGGGTCGGGCACGTGCGACTGGTGGACCGCGATTTTCTCGAGCTCAACAACTTGCAGCGGCAAGTCCTGTATAACGAGGCCGACGTGGCCAGCGGCCTGCCCAAGGCCATTGCCGCCGCTAACCGCCTGCGCTCCATCAATTCGCAAGTCACGATCGAGCCCATCGTGACCGACATCGATCCCGCCAACGTCATCGGACTCACCGAGGACGTCGATGTCATCCTCGACGGCACCGACAACTTTGAAACGCGAATGCTGCTGAACGACGTAGCGCTGTCGCGCGGCATTCCCTGGGTGTATGGCGGTTGCCTGGGGGCGGAAGGCCAGACCATGACCATCTTGCCAGGCGAAACCGCTTGCCTGCGCTGCTTGATGCACGACACTCCACCGCCGGGCAGCATGCCCACCTGCGACACCGCGGGCATTCTTGCGCCCATTATCAACATCATTGCATCGCTCGAAGCAAACGAAGCGATCAAGATCTTGAGCGGCCATGGCGAAGCCACGAGTCGCGAGCTGACGATCATCGACATTTGGGATAATCGCATCCGGCAAATGAATCTGGACGCCTTGCGCGCGGAAGGCGATTGCCCGGCGTGCCGCGGTGAGTACAACTGGCTTAACGGCGACCGTGCCAGCCACACTGCCGTGTTGTGCGGACGCAACGCCGTGCAGCTCAACCCGCCCTCGGGCATGACGGTCTCGCTCGCGGCGCTGGCCGAAAAGCTCTCGAGCGTCGGCCGCGTTACGCGAAATCCCTATCTGATCCGCGCCACGATCGACCCCTACGTGCTCACCGTGTTCCCCGACGGCCGGGCTATCGTCGGCGGCACCGACGACATTCCGACCGCGCGCACGGTGTATGCCAAGTACGTGGGCATCTGAGTCAGCGCACGACGACGCGCCTTACAGCGCGGCAGCCACCCCAGCCCGCGCCGTCGCGGCTTCCATGATTTTTTGTTCAGTCGCTTCCGCGCGCGAAAACTCGGCGGTCTGCCGTCCTTCGCAGAGCACCAGAATCCGATCGCACAGCGTAAGCAGCTCCGGCAACTCGCTCGACGTCATGATGATTCCGAGCCCCTGGCGACACAACTGGTCCATCAGCCGGTAGAGCTCGGCCTTGGCGCCCACGTCAATCCCGCGCGTCGGATCGTCGAGCAGAAGCACTGCGGGCCGAGTCAATAACCATCGCCCGATGATCGCCTTCTGCTGATTGCCGCCGCTGAGGCTGGTGATCGGATCGTCAACGCTCGACGCTTTGATGCCAAGCTGCGCGACGACTTCGCGCGCGCGATGGCTTTCGAGATTTCGGCTGACAAGGCCCATCCGCAAATCCTGCCGCAGCGTGCAGAGCGTAATGTTTGCGGCCAAAGTCATATCGGAAAACAGCCCCAACCGCTTGCGATCTTCGCTCACAAGCGCCACACCGGCTCGTCTCGCTTCGCTGGGGTGATGGAAATCGACGGCTCGTCCTTCGAGCGTGATGCGGCCGCGCGGACGTTCGTCGCTTGCGCCAAACAAACACTCCAGCAATTCGGTGCGGCCCGCGCCCATCAGTCCAGCGATGCCCAGGATTTCGCCGCGGCGCAGTGAAAACGAAATATCCTCCAGGCGCCAGCGTCGCGCGTGGCCGGGCCAAGGCAGGCAAAGATGCTCGACCTCGAGTACGACTTCCCCCGGCTGGCGCGGGCTGGAAACATCGGTCTCTTCGATTTCGCGGCCCACCATCAAATGCGTGACTTGCCGTGCATTTGTGCTGCGCCGGTTGAACACGTCAACCAACTTGCCGTCGCGCAGAACGGCAATCCGATCCGCCAACTGAAACACTTCGTCCATCTTGTGCGAGATGTAGAGCACCGTGACCCCGCGGGCGCGAAGCCTGGCGATCACGCGGAACAAGCGGGCCACCTCCGATTCCGTAAGGGCGCTGGTCGGTTCGTCCATGATCAAGATTTCCGCCTCGAGCGACAGGGCTTTGGCGATCTCGATCAACTGCTGGTCCCCCACGCGCAGCTCACTCACCGGTCGGCCGGGCTCAATGGCACATTCGAGCTCTTCGAGCAAGCTGGCCGCGTCGCGATCCATGGCGGCTTGATCCAAGAATCCCAAGCGCGTGCGCCGCTCGCGGCCGAGAAAGATATTGGCGGCCGCCGAAAGCTCTTCAACGAGATTGAGCTCTTGGTGGATGATGCTGATGCCCGCCGCCTCGGCGTCGCGCGTGCCTCGAAAGTGCGCACGCTGGCCGCGAACAAAGACGTCACCTTCATATTCGGTGATCACGCCCGCCAGAATCTTCATGAGGGTGCTCTTGCCGGCGCCGTTCTCGCCGACAATGGCCATGAGTTCGCCCGCCAGAATCTCAAGCGAGACATCGGCCAGGGCGACGACGCCCGGATAGCGCTTGGTCACGCCGCGGACTGAAATCAAAGCGTCGCCGGGGTTCATGACAGGCGCGCTCCGGCGTCGCGATCGCCTGCGCGACGGCGTTCGACGAGCGCGATCGCCCCCAGCAGCACGAGCGTTCCAGCTAACACGGCCGAGCCGGCGCCGCGTCCGGCCATGATCGTCGCGAGCATGCCGGCGCCCAGCGAAAGGATGCCGATCGCGACCAGGCCCAGCGCGCCAGGGAAGAACTGCTTGCGCGATCCACGCCGCGCCTGCCGCAGCTCGTTGAACGCCACCGCCAGCACCACGAGCAGGCCCACGATGATGCCTTCGTAGTCGTCGGCCCCGACCTTCACGCTCTTGGCGACAGCGTCAATCACGACGCGCAGAAAGAGCACGCCCAACATGGTGCCGCTGATGAGCCCCACGCCGCCTTGCAAGCTGCAGCCACCTACGACAGCCGCCGCGATGGCATTGAGCTCGTACCCGCGCCCTTGCACTTGTGGATTGGCGGTGCCCACCTCGGCGGTGTACAGAATGCCTGCCACCGAAGCGCTCATCGCGCTTATGCAATAGGCCAGCCACTTAAGATGATCGGTGCGGATGCCGCTGAGCCGGGCCGCCGCTTCGTTGCCACCCATTGCATACAGGTGCCGGCCCACCACGGTGCGGCTCATCAGCAGCCAGGCTGCCAGGCTGAGCGCGAGAAAGATGCACAAGGGAATCCACCATTCGGTTCCCAGGCGGCTGAATGCCTCGTCATTGACATAGATTTGGGTCGTCTTGCCAGTGGTGGTTAAGGCCGCCGTCACTTCTTGCACGTAAACCCGCGCCAGGCTGCGCAGACCGACCAGCGACGCCAACGTGGCCACGAAAGGTGGCAGTCCGACGACGGTGATGAGCCAGGCATGCAGCGTCCCAATCAGAAAACCAACCACGAGCGTGGCGGCGATCGCAATCGCGAACACTCCGACCCCCAGGTCTGACGTGATCGCATTGCCGCTCTCGTCCACGGGAGCCAGCGCCAGAATGATCGAGGCGCACACGGAGCCGCTAAACGCGATGACCGATCCGGCCGAAAGATCGATCCCGCCCGAGATAATGACGATCGCAGCGCCCAGGGCAAACACGCCCAAGAGCGACGTCTGGCGGAGGATTTCTTCCGCGTTTTGCAGCGGCTTCTCGCGATAGGCATCGCTCAGGATGGTGGTCAGCCCGGCGACCGCCACAATCGCCAGCAGCAGCCCCAATTCGTTCGAATGGCCGCGCGCCAGCCGCCCCAGCAAACCAGCCGAATCGGGCGATGCCTTCATGAGCCGCTCAGGTTGTGCGAAGCCAGCCACTTCTTGAAGTCGGCGAGCGACAGGAATTCCGTGCTGGGCGCGAACATGTCGGCTTTGAGCGGCGAGCCCGAATCCGGATGTACGACGCGCAGGCCGGTGACCAGCGTATCCCCGCCGGGTTCGCTAAAGGAATGCGAGGCGGGATCGTAAGCCGGGAACATCTCGTGGATCGTGTCATGGTCGTTCTCGACCAAGGCTTTCATCAGCCGAGTGCCGCGATAGCCCATGTCATAGGGATTCTGAACGATCATGGCGTCAATGTTGCCGTCGGCCATGTGCCCGATCGCTTTGGGGGCGGCGTCGAATACGACAACCGTGACGCGATCGCGAATGCCGCGCTGCTTCACCACTTCGGCAATCGCGTGTGCGTTGTAGGCCCAAATGCCGACGAGCACGTCGATATCGGGATGTCGATCGAGCGCGTCCTTCACGTTTTTCATGGCCGTGCTCAGGTCCATGTCGTCGCCCAGGTTTTCAACCTGCGAAAACTTGTTGCCGGCGCCGGTAGCGAAACCTTCGATTCGTTCGATGGCGTTTGCCGCTCCCTTCAGACCGACAAAGGTTGCATACTTTCCCCCTTGCGGACGAATGCCGGCAGCCGCTTTGCCGAGCTCCTCGCCACCCACCACGTTATCCGTGCCCAAATAGGCAAAGCGGGAACGGCGGCTGGTCTTGCGATCGACGTCGGAGTCGACGGCGATCACCTTGATGCCCGAGCGCTGACACTCATCCATGGCTTTCGCGATGGCGACGTTCTTGGCATCAGTAACGGAAACAGCCACGGCCGCGATATCAGACTGATTGGCGTATTGCCGCAGCCGGTCGACCTGGCCCTTGGGCGTGCCATCGTTGACGTCCATCACGGTGCGCAACTTGGCGCTGGCGAGATCGAAGTCGCGCTCGGCGTCCTGCATGCCGGCCCGCATCGCGTCCCAGAACGGATCGGCGCCGTTCGTCAGCAGAATGATGCGCTTCGTGCCGCGGCTGGCGCCCTCGGGATCCTCGCCCGCACCCGGGCTGCGGCTGCAGCCCGTGACCAGGGCGGCGCTAGTTGCCGCGATGAGCAGCCACGCGGTAGTGGCGCTCGAAACGTTTCCTCTCATATTCTTTGCCCGTTTGGGTGTTCTGAACCTATGAAATGCGTTTCTGCGCAGGTCAAGATTTTGACAAGAAGACGGAAAAATCTCCCTGGTACGAAAACGTGCCAACGTGCGTCAGCTTGCTGAACACGTCGACCCAAATCTCGCCACCCATCTCGGTCCAGCGCTTGCAAAACGTGTAGTCCTCTGGAAGGTACAAACCATTCTGCGGATCGAGCGACGTATCGAATAGCGCGTAGAGATGCTCATTGGGAGCCTGGCTAGTCGAATGCGCGAACATGTGCTGATACTTGAGATCCTTGTGCGCCGCTGCCATCCGCTCCAGCACCTGCCGCTGAATGAGCATGAAGCCCGTCGCGGCATACTCGGCCCGGATAAAACCCTTCCCGTCGGGCTGCGCGCCCTGCACCAGCAACGTCGCATAGTGCATGGTCGAAGCAATGGGTTGCCCCGGCGGCAACTGTCGAATGGCTTCGGGATCCAAGTGTTTAACCGGGTAGATGCCCGCCACGACATCACGATTGGCGGCCACGTAGCGCGGAACCACGGCGGGATCGAAGCCGATGTCGGCATCCAGAAACAACAGATGCGTGAAGGTCGCATCCGCCAACAACTTCGAGACGATGTAATTCCGCGCGATCGGAATCAGACTGACAGTGCTGGTGGTCTCGAGCGTGAATTGGATGTTGTGGCGCGCAAGCTCGTTTTGCAGCCGCATCATCGAAACCAGGTAGTCGGTCGTGACCAGCCCGTTGTAGCAAGGCGTACCGATCAGGATTTTGGTCATACGACGTTCCGGCCGCGCTGGAGCGCGTGCGTCGATGGCCCAGCCCGCGCGCAAGCTTGTTAGGGGGAGCGACCTGGCCGCCCGGCGTGCTACTTCGAGTCCGTGGTGTTGGGTAGCGGCTGGGCCGGAGCGACTTTCTTCTCGGAACCCGCGGGCTTGCTGCAACCCGCAACCACCACCAAGGCGACCAGCATCACCGCACACACCTCACGAATCCGCACGCTCATAACGTTTCCCCGCAAGTTCAGGTGAAAAGAAAAACCGATTCTAAAACCGTGTAGCAGCAGTCGCAAGGGTCGGCTGGTTGCTGAAAGAGTCTCGCCTACAGCGGAACGCTGTACGCAGCCGCAAACGAGCGAGCCAAATCCGAGAAGTAGCCTCGCAAGCACGGCATTGGCGGCTGGCGCAGGGCAAACTTGAATCTTTTTCACGATTTGCGTTTTCGCGCGAGACTGGATTCCGGATGCCCACAGAACCGATTCTATCCGTAGCATCCCATCCGCGATCCTCCCGCTACTCCTCTCGTCGCTCCCACCCGTATGTCTTCCAGCTTGCACTCCTCGCGTACCGGGGACGATCGTGCTGCGCGCGCCGAGAGGCGATTTCCGCAGCGGCTCGGACCCTGGGAACTCGTTCGCCTGGCCGGCCAAGGCCAATTGACGTTCTTGTACCAGGCTCGACCTGCCCAGTCGGATGCTCCGCCGGCCTATGCGCTCAAAGTGCTCCGCCCCGAGTGGCAGGATGACTCGCGCGGGCTGGCGATTCTGGCCCGCGAGGTTCAAGTCGCGCAAAAAGTCTCGCACCAGCACCTGGTGCCAGTCTTGGCAGCCGGACTGAAAGAGCCGCCGTATTACCTGGCGATGCCTTGGATCGACGGGGGCTCGCTGGCCGAACACATCCGCCGCCATGCGGCGCTCGACCTGCCGGTCGTGTTCTGGATCGCTCGGCAAGTGGCGCAATCGCTCGAGGCTTTGCACGAGGCCGGCTGGATGCATGGCGACGTTAAGCCCGAAAACATCCTGGTTTCGCCCAGCGGCCACGCGACGCTCATCGACCTGGGATTTGCCCGGCACAAAGCCGAGTGCAGCAGTTTCGCTGACCGCGCGGTGCTGGGAACCCTGCGTTATGCCGCGCCTGAAATGCTGTACACTGCCGAGGGCGGCGACGCTTCGAGCGACGTCTACAGCCTGGGCGTGACTTTGTTCGAGATGTTTACCGGGCATGTGCCCTTCGATGCCGAGGACGTCGCGGAGTTAGCCGCCCAACACCGCCAAGAGTTGCCCGCTGATCTGCGCAGCCTGGTGCCGCACCTGCCGACTCGCGCGGCAAGGCTGGTTCACAACATGCTGGCCAAGCAGCCGCTGCGACGGCCGCTGGCGCGCGACGTCGTCAATCGGCTGGCCGCGCTTGAGATCGAGACTTTTGCCGAACGATTCACCTGTTCGGCGCCGGACGACATCGCTAAAGCGGCGGCCGCTCTCCACGATAGCTGAGATCAAGTAGCTCAACCGGATGCGCGATCCATAGCCGTTCGCCTTGCGCGCGGGCTTCGCGCGCAATCTGCAAAAGGCAACCCGCGTTGCCGGTGACCACGGCTCTCGCGCCCGTCGAGAGAATGTTGGCCAACTTGCGGCGGCTCAACTGGGCTGACATTTCGGGCTCGGTCAGGTTGTAAGTTCCAGCGGCGCCGCAGCAAAGCTCCGTCTCCGGCAGGTCCACCATCTTCAAACCCGGAATGGCAGCCAACAGACGCCGCGGCGCCTCGCGAATTTTTTGGGCGTGCCCCAAGTGGCAAGCGTCGTGGTAAGTGGCCGTGAGTTCCAGCGGGCCCTGCGGTCGAACCAGGCCGAGCTGGTCGAGGAATTCAGTCACATCACGCACCTTGGCTGCAAAGTGGGCGCGATCGTCCGCCTGTTCGTCATGCCAATGATGCCCATAATCCTTGAGCATTGCGCCGCAGCCCGCGATGTTGACCACAACCGCGTCCACGTCGTCGACTTTGAACGCGCGCCGATTCGCGTCGGCGAATTCGCGCGCCGGTTCGCTTGAGCCGGCATGAAAATGAATGGCGCCGCAGCAAACCTGCGCGCGGGGAATCACCACCTCGCACCCATTCCGCTGCAATACACGGGCAGTCGCCCAGTTCGTCTCTCGAAAAATCGCATCTCCCACGCAGCCGGTGAACAGCGCCACGCGGGCCCGCCTCGGACCGATGGCGGGCAAGAATTCAGGTAGCACCGGACAAGCTCGCCCCAGCGGCGGCAGCATGTCGACGAGCTGCCGCAGGCGCGGCGGCAGCAATCGCAACAGGCCCACGCTTCTGACCGCGCGATCCAATCTCAACAATTGTGCCCAGCGAGCGGGCTTAAGCGCCGCGCGAAGCCTGGCCGGATAGGGAAACAAGCGGAACAAGATCCAGCGGTGAAACCAATCGTGCGATTTGGCGGCCACATCCGCGATATCCATCGCGACACGGAAGGGCTCGATCAATTTGCCGTACTGAACGCCGGAAGGACACGCCGTTTCGCAGGCGCGACAGTCGAGACACAGTTCCAAATGCCGCCGCACTTCGCTGGAAAGTTCGAGTCGCCCATCCGTTACGCCGCGCATCAGGTAGATGCGTCCACGCGGACTGTCGTTTTCGTTGCCGTTCACGACATACGTGGGGCACGCGGCCGTGCACAACCCGCAATGCACGCAATCCAGGAAGCGCTGGTAGTCGATCTCGGCGCCGGGGCGCGCTTCGCTCGTTGGCTGCAGCGGATCGTGTGGGTGCGGATCAGTTTTCATCCAAGGACTCACCAACATCGTAGACGAATCGGCCCGGATTCAGAATATTCCTGGGGT
>DATJEN010000182.1:0-18200 GCA_035496575.1 Pirellulales bacterium | reverse complement strand
AAGTCACCGTCGACCCGCCGCTCGCGGGCCCTGCGCCCGACGAGCAATCGGAGGTCGTTTGGCTGGAGGATGCGCTGCCGCGCGAGGCCCTGGCCGATGGAAGCGAAGGCGATGCCTCGTGGCACTGGGTCGGCTCGCCGGCCCCGGTCCTGTCGGGCCGACTGTCAGCCGAACGGACCGCGCGTGGCATCGGCTCGAGCACGTTTATCAACTCTCGCGACCGACAAACGATCGGGGCGGGCGACAAGCTTTTTGCCCACGTGTATCTCGATCCGGCCAATCCGCCGCAAGCCTTGATGCTGGAGTTCAACGACAGCACCTGGGAACATCGGGCGTATTGGGGGGCGAACGTGATCAGCCGCGGCGCGGAGAAAAGTCCAAGCCGGTTTGCGGCGGGCCCGCTCCCACAGGCAGGACGCTGGGTACGGCTGGAGGTGGATGCCAAGTCCGTGGGTCTCAACGCGGGTGACGTGCTGACCGGCATCTCGCTGACGCAATTCGATGGCCATGCGTACTGGGATCGCGTGGGCATCGTCAACCGCACGCCTGAAGCGGCCAAGTCGTTTGACAGCCAGTTGGCTTGGGAGCTGGCCGAAAAGGCCAAGTCGAAATCCAAGTTGCCGCAGAACATTCAGGATGCGCTCAAACAAGAAAGCGGCAAGCGCGATGACGCCCAGAAAAAGTTGCTGGCCGACTTTTTCGTTCGCTTTGCCTATCGCAAGTCTCGCCCCACGTTCGAGCCTCTCAACGCGCAACTCGACGCGGTTCGCAAGGCCGAAACCGAGCTCGACCGCGTGGTGCCGGTCACGATGGTGATGCAAGAAAACCCGAATATGCGCGATACCTTCGTGCTCGTGCGCGGCGATTTCCGGCTGCGGGGTGATGCGGTCACGCGCGGCGTGCCCGCTAGCCTGCCGCCGCTGCCGCCCGGCGCTCCCAACAATCGCCTGGGACTGGCCAAATGGCTGGTGGAGCCGGGCAACCCACTCGTGGCGCGGGTGACTGTGAACCGTTATTGGCAGCAGTACTTCGGCACGGGGATCGTGAAGACCAGCGACGACTTTGGCTCGCGCGGCCAGTGGCCCACGCATCCGGAGCTGCTCGACTGGCTGGCTTCCGAGTTTGTCCGCTCTGGCTGGGATATCAAAGCCCTGCAGCGGCTGATTGTGACCTCGGCCACGTACCGTCAGTCCAGCCAGGTCGCGGCCGGCTTGCTCGAGCGAGATCCGGAAAACCGGCTGCTCGCGCGGGGCGCGCGCTTCCGCCTGGACGCTGAAATGATTCGCGACAACGCGCTGGCGATCAGTGGGCTGCTCGACGAAAAGTTGGGCGGGCCGAGTGTCTCACCCTATCAGCCGGCCGGCTTGTGGGATGAGCTCACGACCGGCGACAAGTACTCGCAGAGCAAAGGGCCGGATCTCTATCGCCGCGGCTTGTACGTTTATTGGAAGCGATCGATTCCCTATCCGCCCTTGATTACGTTTGATGCCCCGAATCGCGAAGTTTGCACGGATTGCCGGGCCCGCACCAACACGCCCTTGCAGGCGCTGGTGCTGATGAACGATCCGGCTTATCTCGAAGCGGCGCGCGTGCTCGGCCAGCGCGTGCTCAAGCACGGCGGCGCGGATACGGGCTCGCGGATCGCGTATGCTTTTCGCTTGTGCACGGCCCGGCTGCCGAGCGAGCGTGAGGCGCAGATTCTGGGCGCGCTTTACAAGCGCAATCTCGACAAGTACCGCGCCGATCCGGCTAGCGCCGCGAAGCTGATCGGAATTGGCGAGTCGCCGCGTCCGCAAGACGTCGACCAGTCGGAGCTGGCGGTGTGGACCGCGATTGGCAATGTCCTGTTGAATCTGGACGAGACCATCACGAAGGGCTAGCTGGCCGTGCAGGCGTTCGCTTTCGCCGCTAGCAATCGAAGGTACGAAGCGTTGCGGTCAAGCGCGCTTGTACGAGCTGGCGAAAAATTAGCGGTTTGGGTCAGGTTGTCGCGCCTGGCGGTCCGAAGAATCCTATAGACGCGACCCTAGCGCGTCTCCTACCCACACAGGCTTCTCAGGAAGCCTGCCGGATCATTCACTTCAAGTTTGTTCGGTTCGGCGACGCCAATCGGCCGCCTGCACGATCCGGACGCATGCCAAATCAGAAGGACACTTGCCATGCGAGTTTTGCTTGCAGGACCTGTGATCGTCATCTGTGCGACTATCTTGTCGAGCGGTTGTTCGAGTCCGGCGACGTCTTCGGTATGGCAGAAGTTCAGCTTGAAGAAGAGCCAACCGGCCGCGAGCAGCTCGGCTGCCTCGAGTACGCCGGCTACAAGTTCGAGCACGGCTGGCGGCACGTCGAGTTTCAATAACGGCGCCGTCGCCGCGCCCGCGGTGTCGATGTCGGCCGCGACACCGGCGCAGAGCAGCATGCCGGTGTATCCCGGGACAAGCTATCCGGTGACGCCGTACCCGGCGACTCCGGCGCCCGCGTCTGTGGCGGCCACGCCCAGCTATGCGGCTGGCGTGCCCGACAATTCGATGGCGCCTGGCCAGCAAGTGCCGCCGGCTACGGGCGGCTATGGCGGCTATGGAGTTGCAGCACAGCCGAATCCGTATGCTCCGCAGCAGCCCGTGGTCAACAACTACACTCCGCCCGGTGGATACAGCGCCGCGGTTCCGTCGGATTCGACGACGCGATAACTGCGAGGCTGTTCTGACAGGCGAGCCTCGTGGCCGCGCTTGAGCCGGCGCCGCGTGCTAGCTGCGAATCATCCAGTTGCGCGCTGCTGTTTGGCGTTGACCGCTAGCAAGCGGCCGCTCTATAGTCTCCCGCCCGATCTTTCAGGGTCGTTGGAGACGGCGCGTGCGGAGAGCTCAAGCGAACATTTTGGCGAGGAATCATCGCGCGGCTTGCGCTTGGATTCTGCTGTCATTGTGTTCAACCGCGCTGCAGGGTTGCGCAGCATATAAAGCCACGCAACAGCCCGACAAGAAGAACCTGTCGGTGCTCACGCCGGGCACGCCGCGTTCGCACGTCATTGCCGAGCTGGGCGCTCCGCTGTGGAGCGAAGAGCGCGATGGCAACCGCGTGGACCTGTTTTCCTTCCGACAGGGATATCGCAAGAGCACCAAAGCCGGCCGCGCCCTGGTGCACGGCGCCGCCGACGTCGTGACGGGCGGGCTGTGGGAAGTGGTGGGCATTCCGGCCGAATCGCTGGCGGACGGCCGCGACGTGAAAGTAGAGGTCACTTACGATCGCCTGCGCGGCGTGCAATCGATCGAAGTGATCGAAGGCGAAAACGTCATTCGCCCGCGCTCGCTGTTCTCGCGCAAATCGAAGCGAGAACCCGGCCTTGCCAGGCAGGAAGCCGAGCTGGCTAAGCGGGACGTCGAGGCGGCCAAGCCGCAGATTGACGCGGCCAAGCCCCCGATCGAGGTCGCCCGCCAGCCGTCGCTCGAAACGCCGGAGTAGCCCGAGCGTCGCGCGGCGGCCCCTGGTGCGCGCGGGATTCGAGCGGGTACGATGAGTGGCTTCCGCCAGCTCATGACCCCCTCTAGCAAGCAGCATGAACCGGGTTTCGCACGGGCACTTCGACGCCAACTCGCCCCACCACGTGGCCGAGATGCCGCTGGCGCTTGAGTTCGATCGGGTGACGAAGTTCTATGGCCCGGTCATCGGCATCAACGACGTCTCGTGCCGCATCGCGCCCGGCATCACGGGGCTGCTCGGCGCCAACGGGGCGGGCAAATCGACTTTGATCAAGTTGGCCAGCGGCCAGTTGCGGCCAAGCCAAGGCCAGGTGACGATCGGCGGCGAGGACGCCTGGAGCACCCACGCCAAACGGCACCTGGGTTATAGCCCCGACGTGAACAGCTTTTACGAGGAGATGACCGGGCGCGAATTCGTGTACACCATGGCGCGGCTGCACGGCTATCCGCGCGTGGAAGCCCGGCAGCGGACCGAAGCCGTGCTCGAAGAAGTAGGCATGCGCGAGCGTGGCAATCGGCGCCTGGCGGGCTGCAGCCACGGGATGCGTCAGCGCATCAAGCTGGCCCAGGCGCTCGTACACGATCCTTGGCTGCTGCTGCTCGACGAACCGCTGGCGGGCATCGATCCCGGCGGGCGGCGGGAAATCAACGAGCTTTTGTTCCGCCTGGCAGAGCAGGGCAAGACGATCCTGGTCTCAAGCCATATTCTGATCGAAATCGAGCAACTGGCCGAGTCGATTCTGATGATGGCGCGCGGGCGCATCATGGCCTCCGGCACGCTGGCCGAAGTGCGCGGGCTGATGCAATCGCGGCCGCAGGTGATCGAGATCGTCGCCGAGCCGGCGCGGCGCCTGGCGGCGCTATTGGTCGAGAATCCCGACGTGCAACGAGTGGAGCTGCGCGAAGGCGCCCTGATCGTGCACACGCGCAACCCGCTCGATTTTTTTGGCCGCCTCGGCGAGCTGGTGTGCAATCACCAGGTGGATGTGCGGCGCATGCAAACGCTGGATGCCGGCGCGGACGCGGTCTTCGACTACTTGCAACAGGGTCGCCCATGACGCTCGTGCGGGCGTGGTTTACGCTAGCCTGGCTCACGTTCCGGCGGCTGCTGTGGTCGGCCAGCACGGCGATGGTGTTGTTGCCGCTGGCGGGATGCCTGCTGTTCGTGGTGCGGCGGCATTACCAAAGTGAGCGGAGCGGAATTCGCGAATTTCGCGACTTCAGCGAGTTCATGATCCTGGTGTTCGCGTCGTTCGTCGTGCCGATTTGCGCGCTGGCGTTCGGCACGGCCAGCATCGGCGGCGACCGCGAAGATCGCACGCTCGTATTTTTGCTGGTGCGCCCGATTCCCCGCGCCTTGATTCTGCTCGCGAAATTCAGCGCGACCCTGCCGTTGGTGCTGGGCCTGGTGGTCGGCAGCTTTTGGCTGTATTGCTCGCTGGCGGGGCAGGTGGGGCAAACGGCATTTCCTCTGTACTTGCCCGCGCTGGTTTATGTGACGCTGGCCTACTTGTGCCTGTTTCACCTGTTTGCCGTCAGCTATCGTCATTCCACCGTGATCGCGCTGATTTACGCGCTGTTTATGGAAGTGCTGTTGGGCAACGTGCCGGGCATTGTGAAGCGCGTGGCGGTGAACTACTACGGGCGTTCACTGATGTACGCGGCCGGGGCGCAAGAAGGGCTGCCCCCGCCCGACCCGGAGTGGTTTGAGCCGCTCTCAGTCGACGCGGCCACTTGGGCGCTGGTGGGGATTGCCATTGGCGCGCTGCTGTGGGCGATCGTCGTGTTTTCGCGGCGAGAGTACCACGATATCACGTAGTGGCGCGCGTGAGAGCACTACTCGACCACGTCGACCGCTCGCACGCGGTGCACCAACGCGAATAGCGCGATCACGCAGGCCGTGCTCAAGATCAAAAGCGCCCAGGGGGCCAGGTCCGCGTCCGCTTCGCGGCGAAACGTTCCGAAGCATAGCTGGCCGACCAGCCGCATGTCGCGCCACGGATCGAGCAGCCGCCAGCCTTCATCCTGCGTTTGCTTGAACAGGTAATCGCCAATCCGGCCCAACAGCAAAAACAAGCTGGCCCACGTGATCGTGATCGGCACGATCCGCTGCAAGTAGGCCGAGATCGTCACCAGCAGGATGCTATTCACGACGCAAATCACGAGCCCGAAGGCCAGCACGCTGACCACGATTCGCCAATGGTCAATCCAATACTCGGTCGAAGCCGTGAACATGCCATATTCGATGAACAGTAATAGCGCCGGGAGCACCGTGAGGATGCAGATGATCGCGCTCACGGCCAACAGCTTGCCGATGATGTAGTGCCGTTTGTCGATCCGCCGTGCCAGGTAGAAGGGCAGGGTGCGCATGCGAAAGTCGGAGCCGACCAACAGGCTGCCGGAAAAGGCCAGCAAGATCATCACGATCACGCTTTGCCCTTGAATGAACTCGATATAGCCGTTGTCCTGGTTTGCCGTGGCATCGGCGCTAAAGCCGAACCGCTCCAACAGTCCACCGCGGACTTTGTTCGGCAGCGACAATTGCGTGACCGCGTAAATGATGCTCCAGAAAGCCAGAAAGCGAAACGCGCCCAGCGCCAGCACGAACCAATACGCGCGGGTGCGAAACACTTGCATGATCGCGACGCGCACGATGGCCAGGCAACCGATCCAGGGCGTGAGCAGAGTGCCCTGCCAACCATGGTAATGAGCCTGATCGAGCTTCATGGGTGCCATCGTCGAACGCCTGCCAATCGAGGTTATGCGGAGCTACCCACCGTTTGCGCTTCGGCGGTGACGCGGAAGAATAGCCGCTCGAGATTCTCTTCGTCGGGCTTGATTTCCGTTAGCACCGCGCCCGTGTCGCGCGCGATCTGAAAGAAGACGCCGGTCGCGAAGCCGCGCGGCACTTCGACCATGACCTTGCTTTGCCCAGTGTCCTCCGGTTCGACAAAGATGACGCCTGTCTCGGCGAGCGCTGCTCGAAACCGCGCCACGTCGCCCGACCAGGTGAGCTCGAAGCGATTGCTGACCTCGGAGCGCATTTCGTCCATCGTGCCGGCGCGGACGACCGTGCCGCGATCGAGCACGACGATCTGGCGGCACAGCCGCTCGACGTCGCCCAGCAAATGCGTGCACAGGATGACGCTCTTGCCGGTTTCGGCGATCAGATCTTCCAGCAACTCGAGCATCGACGCGCGTCCGGCTGGGTCGAGACCGTTGGTTGGCTCGTCCAAGAGCAGCAACTGCGGATCGTGGACCAGTCCGGCCGCGAGCTTCAGCCGCTGCAAGTTGCCGGTCGAGTATTCTTCCAGGCGGCGGTAGCGCAGCTCGCCGAGGCCCACATAGTTCAGTACCTCGTGCGCGCGGCGGCGGGCATCGCGATGCGGCATGCCATACAGATCGCCGGCGAACGTGACGAACTCCACGCCCTTGAGCATCGGCACGATGGCCGCGGCCTCGGGCATGTAGCCCACGCGGCCGCGCAGCTCGGGCGTGCCGTGGCGAATGTCGCAGCCAAGAATCGTGCCGCCGCCCGAGTCGGGCGCAAGCAAGCCGAGCAGCACCTTGAGCAGCGTCGATTTGCCGGCCCCGTTGTTGCCGACCAGGCCGATCGTGCCGGGTTCCAGGCACAGGTTGACATCCCTGAGTGCCTGCACGCGCCCGAAGTTGCGGCAGACGTGATGAATGTCGATCAGCGGCATGGAGGCGTTCAAGAAACTCGGAGGCGGCTCGCGAGCGGCGCAGCCGCGGGCAAAACGTGCGGGAATCGCGATAAAAACCGGCCCGCGGGCGGCTGTAACGTGCCCGCGGTGAATGATACCATTGGAAACCACCAGCAACCACACCTGACAATCCCACCTCACCGAGGAGCATCGATGCACCGCACTACGATTACCCTGCTCGCCGCGTTTGCGAGCATTGCAGTTCTTGCCGGCAGCGCCGCAGCCGAGTACCGCGAAGAGCTCGTCTTCCCGCTCAACCCGAAACACAATCACGCCCCGGGCATTGTGGAATGCGCGAACGGCGATTTGTTGGCGTCCTGGTACCGCGGGTCGGGTGAGCGCTCGGCCGATGACGTGCAGGTGCTGGGTGCGCGGCTGCCCAAGGGGCAGTCTGCCTGGAGCGAGCCGTTCGTCATGGCGGATTTTACCGAGTTCCCAGATTGCAACACGTGCATGATGATCGACAAGCAGCAGAAGCTGTGGCTGTTCTGGCCCATCATCTTGGACAATCATTGGGAATCGGCGCTGACGAACTATCGCGTGTCGAGCGACTATTCGGGGCCGGGCGCTCCCAAGTGGAATTGGCAGGGAGTGATCTTCTTAAAGCCCGCCGACTTCAAGGATGAGGCCATGTCGCTATTGCGCGAGAACATGGCCAAGATGCCGCCCGCCCGCGCGCAGGCGGTCAAGAGATACGCGGACGCGCTCGAGAAGCGGCTGGGCGAAAAGTTGTCTCAGCGGCTGGGCTGGCAACCGCGCTGCAAACCGACCGTGCTCTCCAGCGGCCGCATTCTGCTGCCGCTCTATAGCGATACCTATTCGTTCTCGCTGATGGCCATCAGCGATGACGATGGCGCGAACTGGTACGCCAGCAAGCCGCTGATTGGATTCGGAAATATTCAGCCGGCCGTGCTCGAGCGCCGCGATGGCTCGCTGGTGGCGTACATGCGCGAAAACGGCGTGCTGGACAAGATTCGCGTCAGCGAATCCACCGACCAGGGTAAGACCTGGGGACCCGTGGGCGCCATGGACTTGCCGAACCCCGGCTCGGGTCTGGATGCCGTCAAGCTCGCCAATGGCAACTGGGTGCTGATCTATAACGACACGATCAAAGGCCGAAACAGCCTGGCCGTGTCGCTATCGACGGACGAAGGCAAGACCTGGCCGACCACCCGGCACTTGGAGAAACACGAGAAGGGATCGTACCATTACCCAGCGATCATCCAGGGCAAGGACGGCACGATCCATGCCATCTACAGCTATTTTGTCGATGGCGGCAAAAGCATGAAGCACGCGGCGTTTGACGAAGCCTGGATCAAGGCCGGCGATTCCAAGTAGCCGCTGGCGAAAGCGCGACCCCTTGCCGATTGCAGTCCACTCTCCTGGAGATATCGCAACATGATTGGTCGATCGTTCTTATCGCTTCTCGCGCTGGCCGGCTGTCTGGCGGCCACTCAAACGACCGCGGCCGAAACCGATGGCAAGCGGTACGTCATCATTCATGCCGACGATGCCGGCATGTCGCACTCGGTCAATATGGCAACTATCGAGGGCATGGAGAAGGGAATCGTATCTTCGGCCAGCATCATGGTGCCGTGCCCATGGTTCAAAGAAATTGCCGCCTATGCCAAGGCTCACCCGCAGCGTGACTTCGGTATCCATCTGACGCTCAACTGCGAATGGCAGGTTTATCGTTGGGGACCGGTCGCGCCGCGCGAGCAGGTGCCCAGCCTCGTCGATCGCGAAGGCTACCTGTGGGGTGGCGTGCCAGACGTCGTGCGCAATGCAAAGGCTTCCGAGGCCGAAACCGAGCTGCGCGCCCAGATCAAGCGCGCGCTCGAGTTCGGCGTGCCCGTCACGCACCTGGACACGCACATGGGCGCGGTGGTCAGTCGCCCGGACCTGGTCGAGGTGTACGTGCGGCTGGGGCGCGAGTTCAACGTGCCGGTGTTTTTCCTGCGCAAGTTCGACGAAGCCGGCTCACTGCCCAAGGAAGTGCGCGAGCGCGCCTCGGCCCTGGTGGCCGAGCTCGATAGCGCCAATCTGCCCGTGCTCGACTACATGACCCAGTACTACACGGGCGAGAGCTACGAAACGAAGAAGAAGATGTACTTGAAAGCCATCGAGGACACCAAGCCGGGCGTGCGCTACCTGATCATCCACTGCGGGGTCAACAACGACGAGCTGCAGGCAATCACCACCAGCGCCCTGTTGCGCGACAACGACCGCCGGGTGTTCACCGACCCTGAGTTCATCGCCGCGGTGAAGAAGTCTGGCGTGGAAGTCGTGAGCTGGAACCAGGTGCGGGCCATGAATCGCGAGCCGGCCGCGAAGTGAGCGCTACAGCTTGAGGTAGATGTTGTTCTTCTCGAGGTGGCGGATGAACAAATACGTGATGCCGAAGTAGAGCAGGAATCCGACCGTCACATACCAACCCGGGGCGTCTCTCGGAATGAAGGGGCGGACCGCGTCGGCGACAATGCCATGCAGGATATAGCCCACCAGGGCATTCGTGCCCAGCGTGCGAAAGAGTCCCACCTGCCAGCCCCACATATCGCAGGCGATATAGAACAGCCCATACAGGGCCAGCGACAATCCGGCCGCGAACACGTGATAAGACACGGTGGCCGCGCGCTGGCTCATCATCCAATAGTTTTCTTGGCGATGCTCCTTGTCGGGTGGTGGAACGAACGGCGGTTCGGCCCAGTGCAGTTGATGCGTCTCCAAACGGGCCTGGCTGGGGATCACGGCGTCGCTGGCGCGCGGCTGTCCGGCGAGGCTCGCGCGTTCGTCGTCATGAATGTCGTATAGCGTGGTGCCGCACGAAAGCAGCCAGCCGGCCAGCATCAGGACCGCCGACCAGGCGAACAGCTTGCCTAGCCGCGGACCCTCGGGGGCTGTCACGGCGTCGCAAGCCAGCGTGCCCACGATCGTGGGCACGGTCCACGACAAGAAACCGAGCAAGCCGCCATCGATCCCGCCGCCGTGCACCCAATCGAAGTAAAACCACCACGATAGAAAAAGCTGCAGCGCGGCCGAGGCGATCATGTACGCCACGCGCACCAGGGCCGAAGCGCGAATGACGGGCAGAATCCACAGCGACGTCACCGCAATGTGCATCAACGTCTGAAACCAGGTGCCACGGATCGCCGGCCACAGCGCCTGCCAGGCACCCTTGTCGGTAAGGTCTTGCCAGGTGCGGGCAGCGGTCGGGGCGTTGTAGACGACGATGGCGACGAGCGCCAGCCCAAGCAACCGCCGCACGGTGTGCATGTAAGCGCGGCCCAGTCCTTCGGTCTGCGCGCGGCGTCCGAACGTGAGACGAAACGCGAACCCTACCGCAAAGAAGAACTGCGGCATGATGGTGTCGGCGTAGCTGCAGTAATTGTTCTTGTGCGTGAGCAGGATCGGCGTGGCGGCGAACGCGCCCACGAAGTTGACCAAGAACATGCCGGCCACGGTATAGCCGCGAAACTGGTCGAGCGACGCGATGCGCACGCCGGAGCGTTTTTCGGCGGGGGTGGTCGACGGTTGGCTGGGAGCAGACGACACGGCGATGGTCTTGGGCTGGCGGTTTCAGCGCGCCTGGGCGTCGTGCCCTCGCGGCGCTGCGGAAAGACTCAGAACAGGCAGGCTATTACTTCGAGGCAAGTTGCTTGTCGAACCAATCGGCCATGACCTGCACTTCCTCGTGAATCGTGGGCCAGGGATGCGCGCCGCCCTTCTTGATGATGAGCTCAGCCGGCACGTTGGCGGCTTTCAGGGCGGCCAGCAGCTTTTCCGACTGCGCCAGAGGCACCAGCGGATCGGCGTCGCCGTGAATGATCAAAAAGGGAGGCGCTTGGCCGGTCACGCACAAGGCGGGGCTGACTTCCTTGAGCTTCTCGATCAGCTCCGAGGCGCTCGCATTTTGTCCACCGCCGATAGACACGAACTTCCGCACTTGCTCGAGCTGCTCGGGCGTAGAGTCGGCCGTAATCTTGCGGCCACGGTATTCAACAAAATCGGTGGGCGGAAAGAAGACGCCGGCCGCGGCAACGCGCGATTTATCATCACAGGTCAGCGCCACGAGCGAGGCCAGGTGCCCGCCGGCCGATCCGCCCGTGATGCCGAGCTTATTGGGGTCGATCTTGTATTCGGTCGCATGATCCTTCACCCAGGCGACGCCCTGCTTGAGATTCTTGGACATTTCGGCGAGTGTGAACTTGGTAATCGAGCCCGGCCGCACGGCGAACACGGTGTAGCCCTTGCCGCAAAAGATGTCGTAAACACGAGCACGGCGGTGGTCTTCGATTTTGCCGCGGTCGGAATAGAACGCGCCGCTGGCGACGTCCACCATTCCCAACCCGTTCGCCTTGCCAGTCGGGGCGAACACGTCGAGCACCAGCCCGACGCCATCCACCTCGGCATACACGACGTTCTTGGTCTGCGTGTAGGGCGGATCGGCGGCCGCCGCAAACGGAGCGAAAAGAGCCAAGGCGACGAGCGTGATCAAAAAGCGTCCAGCAGGCAAATTCACGGGTGAGCTCCTTGGAAGGGAAGGCGGTTTGAGTCGCGCGCGTTCACCGCGCGCGTTTGTCATGTCTCAGTTCGTTTCGCGGTAAACAATGGTCTTGGATTCGATGTGATCGAGCAGGCCCGGCTTGTCGAGGAAGTAAGTCGGCTTCATGCGGCTCTTGCTGAATAATTCTCGTGACTGATCATCGAAGTGGGGGCTGTCTGGACGGTCGCTTTCGCCCAGGGGCAGAAACGTCCAGGACTTGGGGGGCTTGGTGAGCAGCACGACCTGCGTCGAGGTTTGCCCGCCGTGCCCGAGTTGCCTCTTGGTACCTGCGATGGGCTCGAAGCTGATGGCGCGGGGCGTGGCGATGTTGGCCACCGATCCGCCACTGACGGGCCAGTTGTCCTTGCCGCCGCGGCGGCCGACGCGGTACACCTCGCCATAAGCAACATCCAGGCGGCCGAAGTCGCCGTGCAGCTTGCCGGCGGCTTCCTTGAGCTTCGCCAGCAGCATTTCATCCGTGATTTCGCGAGGCGGCGGCAAGCTCGCGCGATCGGCTTTCTTTACCGCATCGCCGAAGGCATCCTTCCAATATTTGTAGGCCACGGCGCCGGTCGAGCTGGCATCGCAGCGGCGATTCCAATTCAGAATCAGCTCGGAGAACTGTGCGAGCTGCTTATTGTCTTTGACGTCGGCGCTCGCGCTCGCCCACGCTTTTTTGAGCCGCTCTTGCCAGGCGTCGGCCCCATAGACCACCGGGCTCAAGGCGACCTCGATGGCATCCTCGACCGTCATGTGGTTGTTGGCGTGCAGCAGCTCCACGCAGGCTGCCGCGCGCTGGTGCAACGGATTGTCATAAGCTTCGTCAAAACTCTTGAACCCATTGAAGAGGTAGGGACGCTCCGGCGACGGCTTGAGCGGACAGTCCTTCATCAAGAATTGCGGGCTGACATTGCAGTTTTGCATGTAACCTTGCGGCGGGTTTTCCAACTGCACCAGGTCTTCGAACTTGTGAATGCCCTGCCATTCGTTTTTGGAGCTGTTGCCGGCAATCGCGCGTTTGTGGTCGACCCCGGCCGGCCGCACGGGCACTCGGCCATTGCGCACGTAATAGATGTCGCCGTCGACGGTGCCGATCATCAGGTTTTGCATCATGAGCTGCAGCATCGAGAGTGCTTTCTTCATCTCGCTCAGATTCTTTGCAGTCACCATCTGATAGGTCTGGTCAGCCAGGCCCACTTCTTCGAAATAGGGAATGCGGAACACGTAGGCTTTGCCGTTCTTGCGCGCGATGACCGGCCCGTGCCGCGTGTACTCAATCTCGACGGCCTTCTCCTGGATCTTGTCGCCGTCTTTAACTTTGATGACTTCCTTGCGCAGCGTCATATCGACCCACTTGTCGTCGTAGCGAACCTGCCGCGGATTGGACGGATTCAGTTCCTCTTCATAGACGTCAGACGTGTCTGGACCGCCTGTCGTCATGGCGATCGAGCAATAACGGCTGTGCCCCATGGCTGGCAACGGGTTGCCCAAGATGGCCATGCCCGAGAGCTCGATCTCGCCGCCGTACAAGCGGACCTCGTAAAAGCGAAAGGCGCCATACCAGCTTAGGTGCGGGTCGATGAGCGCGAGGGGCGCGTTGTAGGCCGTGCGGTTGGGCGCGACGAGCCATTCGTTCGACCCGTGATACTCGATGGGATCAGGCTGGATGCCGATCCGCTTCAAGTCGTCGGCCGCCTCGCCCTCGGGCCAGCCCCAGATGATGTAGCGCGAGAGCGCGACGCACATCCAAGGCTCGATGTCGGGTGCCCAGGCGGGCACTTCGGAAGGGTGTTCCTTCATATACTGTCGCACGCCGGCTTGAAACGCTTCGATCAGGGCGCGCGATTTAGCGGAAAGCTGGCCGTACTTCGACCTGGCCATGGCGGCGTGCTGCCACATCCGCTGGCGATAGTCGTCGCGCAAGAATTCCGGTCCAAAAGCCTCGCTCATCGTGCCGCAAGCGCGCATGTACTGCTTGAGCAGTTCTTCCAGGCGATCGTTGGCTTGAGCGTACCCGTTGCCAAAGGCCGCGCCCTCGGCTGTCGGCGCATAGATGTGGGGCGTTCCAAACGTGTCGCGATAGACCGTGATTTCCTCGCGGGCTTCGAGCGATGCTGGGCGCGCCAGTCCGGCTGCGAAGATCGTCGCGAAACAAAACGCCACAAGCGCAAGGCGCAAATACATGAACGAGCTCCTGGGGAATTGCCCGATAAAGATGGCGACACGCAGATCAGCGGACGATTGTAATCCCCCCAGATGCGTTTGCCAAAAGAAAGGGAAGTGCTTCGGGCGATTGAGCGGATGCGGCGCTATTTCAGCAGCGTTTGCAGTCCTTCCATTAGCACGTGCTCGACCGTGGGCGCCACGCGCGAGACGTAGCTCGTTTCATATCCGCCTTGCGAGTAGGCGATCTCGGTGCCGATGTAGCCCGCGCCATAGTCGCCATAGGCGGCCATGCACACCGTGTTGTTGGGGCGCAGTTTGGCCGCCGTGAGCTGGTATTCCACGAACAGCTCGCCCGGCATGTGCACCACGTAGGTGGAACCCAATTTGAGGCAACTGAGCTCGATTGCATGCCCGGCTTTCGTGCGGCGCGCCCAAACGAGGTCCCTGGCGGCTCGCACGCGATCGCTGACTTTGGCGGAGGTGTTTTCGAGAAGGCCAACGAGCGGCGCTTCGTTTTCGAGCGCGTCCCGCAAGGGAAGCTGCACGCCCTTGGTGCGCCATTCCACGTGCGCGGCATCGAGCGGCGTTCGCGCGGTCGATTCCCACGCGGCTTTCATCCCGTCGGCCAACCGGCCCGCCAGCGCCGGTCGATTCTCGGGCGCGCCATCGTTGTACTTGCCTGCCGCCACGTTGCCCGAGGCGCCGTTGAAATGGATGTGCGGCACTCCGGGCAGCGCCTGCTCGCGCAACTGGCGCGCCATGCCGACGAAGTCGTAGCTCACTCCGCCTTCTCCATAGTGGCTTTGCGGATGCGTCGCATAATAACTAAGCACGGCGAGCGGGCGATCTCCATTCCACAAACTGAGCACGCGCACTTGTGGATCGATCACGCCCTCTGGCGCGGCGACCGCTTCGGGAATCGTGCTGGCGCTGTAGCGCACATACCTTACTTTGCCGTCGGGTCCAAGCACGCGGCGGTTGGACGCGACGCGATCGACGCGACCCACGCCGACTCCCACGTGCGTCACTCGCTGCGGCGAGTGAAGCGATTCTTCGAGCGTCTTTGCCGCGCGGGCCATCACGGCGCGGGCAAACTCGACGTGAAACATCGCGCCGGAAAGCGAGTTGGCCGCCAGAAGCTGCTCGGCTTCGAAATCGCACCCTGGAGCATCGTGCTGGTGCAGGGCGTGCAGCGCGACCCGGTCGGCGGAAGTATGGGCCGCCTTGGCGAGCGCGTCGCGGAACGTGTCGTAGCCGCCGTTGCCGATTCCAACCCAATCCACCGCCACGAGCACGATGGGTTGTCCACTACCGAGGATGACCAGCCCACGCATCGAGAGAGGGTCGACAATTTCCTTGGCTGGCGGGACGGCAGCATCGCACAGGGGCGCGCCGAGGGGCGGGGTGGCATCGCACTGGAAGGTGCAAATCGAGATCGGCTCGCCGCCGCTGCCGTGGGAGACGCTCAAGAAAACGAGCGTGAGCGCAAGGGCAAAACGCATGAGAACATCTCGCGTGTGGCTGAAAGATGGAAACCACCGCGATTGTGGTTGCCCGACGAGGCTCGGTCAACGAACTGAGCCCCGAGATTGCTCGGTGATGGGGCTCGAGCGAGGAGGAAGCGCGCTAAAAGGCCCGCAAGGGCCGAAGCTCACTTAGCGGCCGAGCGCGGCTTCTCGTGAAACTTGGGCGCGGTCAGAAGATCGAGGGCCAGCATCACCGCGGCGCCGAGCGAAAGAGCGACAAAAAGACTCATGATTGTCTGTGTTCCGGTGGGTGCCCCTTAACGCGGCGGTTAAGGATAGCGAGGGGGCGGAATTGCACAAGATGAGTTGCCGCGGAATGCCGCCGGGTCACACGGGTGATGGCAGCAAGCAGCCCATTGAATAGCGGACAAGGCGATCAAGCACGCCGCCCGGCGGCCATTTTCCCAGTTAGTCAGGAGCCTCTCGCGCATCCTTCGGCGACGGCCAAGATCGCCTGGCCGTGGGCGAACAAATACTTGGAACCGAAGATTGGTACCCGCCTCGACACCCCACGCCTCAAACTTTGCGACCGACCGAGCGAGGTTTTGGCTTATCAAACCTTGCGAGCGGCGGCAGAGCAAATAGACCCATGGCCTTTCCATCGCGGCAGCGCGAATCGAGTCGATTGACAGGCCCAAAACCGAATGGGAAAGTGGTCGATGGGGGCCCCTCTTTGCGCTTGTATCGGGCATTCGAAGCGGCGGATGGCCCCAGACAGCACGCGCTCGGGCGTGCGGGGACGTTTCGCATGGCGACTCTCGAAATCTGCAGCGACGCCAACGCCCGGCAGTTTTTCGAGCTTACCGCGGACGAGACCGTGGTGGGGCGCGACCAGTTCTGCGATATCGTGCTGCGGAATCACACGGTCTCGCGACAGCATGCGCGAATCGTGCGCTCGGACGAAGGTTTTCTGATCGAGGACCTTTCGAGCTTGAATGGCACGTACGTCAACGGGCGGCGCGTCGAAGGACGCGCGCCCATCAAGGATCAGGACCGCATCCACTTCTATGAAGTCGTGACCGTCTTTCATGCCGGCGCGCCGCCGAGCGGCGATACGGCTGTGGCAGCGACGGAGCACGAGGTTCAAGCGCTTGAGAGTGTTTCGGTGGCCGAAGAGCCCCGCGCAAAAGTTCGCTCTCAAGCGCGAGCTGGCGCGCAGCAGCCAGCACTCGCCAAAGTCGAAGGTCCGGTCAAGGCCGAAGGCGATCCGGGATCGCAAGCGCGTTTCCGCGCGGCTCTCAAGATTTCAGCCGACCTGCAGGAAGGCACCGATCTCGATCAGATCCTGCCCAAGATTTTGGACAGCCTGTTCTCGATCTTTCCGCAGGCGGCGCGCGGATACATTTTGCTGGCGGAAGGCTCCGATGGGCATCTGGTGCCGCGCGCGATCAAGCATCGTCGCAGCGAAAGCGGACACAGCATGACGTTCGGCCCCATCAGCCGAAAAACCGCGCTGCGCGTCATGTCGTCAGGCGAAGCCGTGCTGATGAGCGACGAGGATGATAGCTCGGCCGACATGAATCAGTCAGTGTTCGAGTATCAACGGCTGTCGATGATTTGCGCGCCCTTGATGGGGCCATCGAAGCGGCCGCTGGGAATTTTGTATCTCGACACGACCGACGCCAAACGGCCCTTCTCGCAGCTCGACTTGGAAGTCCTGGTGACCGTGGCCACGATTGCCGGCCAGGAAGTCGAAACCATCGCCGCCCGCAAGGCGACTTGGGACGTTGGCACTCACCAGCGGCAGCTAGCAACCGCCAAGCAAGTGCAGTTGCAGTTCTTGCCGCAGCGACGGCCGCAGGTAGCGGGCTACCAGTTTTACGACTATTACCAGCCGGCCGACGAAGTCGGCGGGGACTATTTTGGCTATATCCTGTTGGCCGATGGGCGGCTGGCCCTGGCCGTGGGCGACGTGGCGGGCAAGGGCGTATCGGCGGCGCTGTTGATGGCTCACTTCTGCTCGGAAGTGCGTTATTGCCTGGCCACCTCGCCGACCCCCGCCGAGGCCGTCACGCTGCTGAACCAGGACCTCTCGTCCGAGGCGCTTAACTATCATTTCGTGACTTTTGTGCTGTGCGTGCTCGATCCCGTCGGCCACAAATTGACGGTCGTGAACGCCGGGCACTTGCCGCCGCTGTTGCGTCGCGGCAACAAGGTTGAAGAGCTGGGCGCCGGGCGAGGCGGACTGCCGCTCGGCTGCGACCGCGACCGCGGCTACGAGCAAATGGAGTTCAAGCTCGAAAAAGGTGACGCCGTCGTGCTATTTACCGATGGCATCACCGAAGCCATGAACGCGCAGGGCAAGGTGTACAGCGCTTCGAGGATGCGCGAGATCTTGGCGCGTGTGCCCGGCGGCTTGGAACCCATGGCCGTCGGGCTGCTCGAAGACGTGCGGCAGCATGTCCGCGGCCGTCTGCCCAGCGACGACATCTGCCTGGTGTGCTTCGGGCGGGAATGAGTAACGCGGGCGACCTTTCGCGCGTGTCGAGCGAGCCTCGCTTCCGCCGCCCAGGTTTATGGGGGGTTGGGACTTGCGCCCGCTGTTGTCGACAAAAAAGTTGACAACGTTCAGGCGACATCGGTAGATTGACCGTTGTCATTTCTGTCATTTCCGTTCGTTCTTCTCCATTCGGTGATTTCGGACCAAGCGCAACGTACAGGCGTGTGCGGTCGCAGTATGCAATCGGTGCCTGCGGCCTTTGGAAGCTCATAGGGGCTGCTTCCCACGTGGTGTAGGTCGAGGACTCATTGACGTCCGGTATCG
>DATJEN010000181.1:0-9997 GCA_035496575.1 Pirellulales bacterium | reverse complement strand
GCGATGGTCTTAGTTCGATACCGCCAGGCCCACTTCCGCGGCATTTGGGAACGTGTCGTCCACCAGGGCTTCTTCGAGCTCCCGATCGGTCTTGTACTTGGCCAATTGCGCGGCGGGCGAGGCACAGCCAGCCACCAGGCCAAACAGGCACACAACCGTCAGGCGTACCCAGCGCGAGGACATCAAACAAACGCGCCGCGCGCGGGCGCCGGCTGATCCGGCAGTGATCTCGTCGGCC
Source organism: Pirellulales bacterium (assembly GCA_035496575.1). Classification (GTDB taxonomy): domain Bacteria; phylum Planctomycetota; class Planctomycetia; order Pirellulales; family PALSA-1355; genus PALSA-1355. Next base: position 9,759 of record DATJEN010000181.1, on the reverse strand, counting down.
TCAAGCATATTGGACCCACGCATGACTGGCGCGCCTACGGATGGATTTGCTTAAGTGACATCCATTCCTTGATGGTTTTGGGCGGTGGAGGCGGCTCGGGATTGAACATGCTCTTGAAAAACCCTTGCTTGGGCTGCTCAGTTTTTTTCGCTTTCTGAACGCCCGTCAAGCCGCTCTTTCGCGTGGTGACGGTTTTCGGCTTGAAGATATTCATCGGGTTGGCGACCAGGCGCATCGGGTTGGTCGTCGCGGTGTTGATCGCGGATTCGCCTTTCTTGTCCGGCTTGCCCGATGAGTCGTCGCCCGCGGTAAACCATGCCGCGTGGACGGTGGCTGCATAACCCAGCAGCATGAAGGCCGAGCATATCCGGACCAGGCAAACTTTCGTTCGCATGATAGCGACCCTTTGCGGAGGTGGATGCGCGCGTCGGAAATGTGTGGCCAGAAATGCGTTTGCCACGTCGCGCGGGGGCGGAGAATCTCAAAACCTGCGATGCTTGTCCAGGGTGATTTGCAGGGATCGGCAAGGCCGCGCGCCAGTATGGCTTGCTTGCAGCCCCTGGCAGGGCGTCCTAGATTATCTAGGTGGTTTGCCGCTGAGAGATCAGTTGCCCGCCCTGCCCCGCCCCATTGCCTTTTGCGATCCTGTCGCGATGCTCGAGCAAACCATCGGATTCATTGGCGCTGGCCAAATGGCCCGGGCGCTGGCCAGTGGGTTCGTCACGGCGGGGTTGGTGCCCGGCAGCCGAATCGTGGCTGCCGACCCCTTCGAGGCGGCCAAGAACGAATTCAAAGGTGCCGTGGCGGGCTGCCGAGTCGTTGCCAGCAATGCGCAGGTGGCGCGTGAGGCCGATATCATTTTTCTGGCGACCAAGCCGCAACAACTCGCGGCGGCCGTGGCCGATCTTCAGAGCGAGGCGGCAGGTAAGCTAGTCGTCTCGATCGCGGCCGGCGTCACGCTCAAATCGCTCTCGGAGCGGCTGCCCCAGGCCCGGCTGGTGCGCGTCATGCCGAACACGCCGTGCTTGATCGGCCAAAGCGCGAGCGGCTATTGCGTGGGACCCCGCGCGACGGCGGACGATGGCGAGCTCGTGTCACAGTTGCTGGGGGCTGTCGGCCTGGCCTTCGCCGTCGAAGAAAAGCTGCTCGACGCCGTCACGGGTCTCTCGGGTTCCGGACCGGCGTTTGTCTACGTCATGATCGAGGCCTTGAGCGATGGTGGCGTGCGGATGGGCTTGCCGCGCGACATCGCCCTGGCTCTGGCGGCACAAACCGTGCGCGGCGCTGCCCAGATGGTGCTCGAAACAGGCGAGCATCCGGGCGTGCTGAAGGACCGCGTGGCAAGTCCCGGAGGCACAACCATCGCCGGGCTACAGTCGATGGAGTCTCGCGGCGTGAGAGGCGCGCTGATCGAGGCGGTCGAAGCGGCCACGCGCAGATCGATCGAGCTTGGAAAAGTATAATGGGCCGACTGCGATAGCGAGTTTCGGTTCGCGATTGCCTGCACATGAGAATGAACGTCACCAGGATGATTTAGCAATGTCCATCTTTTGCGTCGTCGACGACAAGCACGTCCCGCTCTATCGAGTGATGTGGGTCTCCGCGACTCCGCATTTCTGCGGGGCCGAGGATTGCGAGCGCGAGGGACAATACGAGGTTCGGCTGGAGCAAGGCGAATCGGTGTGGGCCAAGCAGCTAGAGCGCGACCAGATGCTCAAGGCGCTCGAGTCCTGGCAAGGCGGCTTAGGGCCTCCGGAAGACGAGTGGGAGCCCTGAACCACGTCTGGGGTTCGATGTAGAAGTGGCATCGATGCGCATCCGCAGGTAACCGCATGTCGACGTTCGAACGCGAGGAATTCAAATGGCGCGAGACGTATTTCGTGCTATTTGATTCTTCAAAGCGTCCTACGCTGAAACGCATCGAGCGCATGCTGCGCGAGCTGAGCGAGCGATTCGAGCTCTCCAACGTGCGCGCCGACGAGGATGGCCGTTTCGAGTCGATCACGGTGATGTCGCCCGACGATTATGCGGCGCTCGACATTAGCTACGAATCGGGCGAAGAGGTTCTAGAGCAAGGCGCCGCCTTGCAAGAAGAACTGAAACCCTCCGTCACCGAGCCCGAGGAGCGCAGCAAACTGGCGCGGCTGGGCAAATGCGACGCGCGATTCGATTTGTTGCACTTCGAACAAACCACCGCGGACGAAAGCGACGATGACCCGGACGAAATGCTCGATCCCAGCGCGCTCTTGATCGTGCTCGATGCGCTGGTTGAGCTGACCGGCGGCGTCGGCGTTGATCCTCAATCGGGCACCCTGCTATGATGGGTTGAGCGGCCCGCGGTTTGTTGCACGTCCCTCGCTCTTGGGCCGCCCGGTCTCCTCTGCTCCTGCTTTTCTCCGGGTTTCGATTGCATGCTGGCAAAGGACATCAAGAACGGGACCGTCGTCAACTACGGCGATGCACCGTGCATCATCGAGTCGATCAGCGTACAGAGTCCGTCGGCTCGCGGCGCGGCCACGCTTTACAAATATCGCGCGCGCAATCTGGTGACGAAAGCCAAGATCGACATCGTGCTCAAGGGCGGAGAGTCGCTCGACGAAGCTAATTTTGAGCGCCGCGCGGTCAAGTTCATGTACGCTGATGCGACGCACATGCACTTCCTCGATTCGCAGGACTACAACCAGTACAGCCTGCCGCTCGAAGAAATCGAGTACGAAGCGAAGTTTCTCACGCCCGAGCTCGAGGGCGTGCAGGCCATGATCTACAACGAGGAGTGCGTCGGCCTGCAACTGCCGGTGGTGGTAGAGCTGAAAGTGACGCAGTGCGACCCGGGCGTGCGGGGAAACTCGGCTACGAGCCGCACCAAGCCGGCCAAGCTGGAAACCGGCCTGGTGGTGCAAGTGCCCGAATACCTGGCCGAGGGCGAGATGGTGAAAGTCGACACGCGCTCGGGCGAGTTCCTGTCGCGCGCGTGAAGAGCGCAGCGGCTACTTCTTGCCCTTATTCTTGCCGGGCGACTTTTTCTTGGTCGAGGCGGCCGCCTTCTTGCCGCTAGATTTGGCGCTCGTGGCCTTCTTGCCCTTGCCGAATGCCGATTCCCAACCATCAGAGTACTTCTTGGTCGCGCCGACACGAACGATTGTCACGGTCTAGTGTCCTTCTGCCCAGTGGTGAATTGCCTAGCTGCTCGGTAGGAGAAATCCGGTTGCCAGCGTGGCGGCCGGTGAGCAACTTGCGTTCAACTTTAGATATAGAAACTCTCGCCACCCGAGGTCAAGAGTGACACCTCTAAAACAAAGGCGGCTTGCCGAGCTTGCGGCGAATGATGGCCCACTGGCCGGCGTGCATGACCGGGTGCGTGCTCTGCATCGAGAACACGTCCCCCACGCGCTTCAGAAAGCTTTGCAGCGGCTTGGGCGCTTCTTGGCTCAGCTCCTCATCGCTTAGCTTATCGAGCAACGCCAACGTGCCGGCCCGCTGCTCGTTCAGCAGCTTCAAGTACTCGGCCTTGGTCAAAAAATCGCGCGGGTTGTCACTCTCGGCCGTCTCATTGCTGTGCTTCTGCTTGAAACCTTCCGGCAAGGCGGGCATCGAGCCGGGCCGCACCGCGTCCACCATGAAATGCTCGGCATAAATCAGATGGCCGAGCTGCCAGGCGATGTGATTGCATTTGGGTAGCGGACGCACCAGCAAATCGGCATCCGTCAAATCGGCCAGGTAACCTTCGACAATCTTATGTCCGCCGTTGATTCCAGACTTAAGCGCTTCGCGGCTGTTCATAGGAGGTCCCCTTCTGTTGGATTTGATGGTTCGGCCGCACGCGGCGATTCCGTCCCGCGAATTATAGGTTTATCGCCTGTGCGGGCTTAGGTCGAGAGGCGGGCGCCGGCCCTTAGTGCTGCAGCTTCTTGTAGCGAATCCGGTGCGGCTGGTCGGCCTCCATTCCCAGCCGCTCGCGGCGCTGGGTTTCGTAGGTGTCGAAGTTGCCTTCGCACCAATGCACGTAGCTGTCCCCCTCGAACGCCAGAATGTGCGTGGCGACGCGGTCCAGAAACCAGCGATCGTGGCTGATGACCACCACGCAGCCCGCAAAGTTCAGGATCGCCTCTTCTAAGGCCCGCAACGTATCGACATCCAAATCGTTTGTCGGTTCGTCCAATAGCAGCACGTTCGAACCGCGCCGCAGCAGCTTGGCCAGGTGAACTCGATTGCGTTCGCCCCCCGAGAGATCGCCGACCTTCTTTTGCTGGTCGGTGCCGTGAAAATTGAACCGCGCCACGTAGGCCCGCGCGTTCATTTTGCGATTACCCAATTCCAGGGTGTCGTGGCCGCCAGAAATCTCTTCGTAGACGGTCTTCTGGGGCGAAAGGGCGTCTCGGTTCTGGTCGACGTAACCGAGCTCGACCGTATCGCCGATGCGAATCTCGCCCGAGTCGGGCTGCTCCTCGCCGACAATCAGACGAAACAGTGTCGTTTTTCCGACGCCATTGGCGCCGATGACGCCCACGATCCCGCCGGCGGGCAGCCGAAAGCTGAGATTCTCGATCAACAGCTTGTCCCCATAGCCCTTGGACAGGTTTTTGGTTTCCACCACCAATTCGCCCAGGTGTTTGCCGGGCGGAATCTGAATTTCGAGCTCGGCTTCGCGGTCCTGGAATTCCTGCCGCGACATCTCTTCGTAGGCCTTGATGCGTGCCTTGCTCTTGGCTTGCCGAGCGCGCGGGGCCAGACGAATCCATTCCAGCTCGCGGTCGAGTGTTTTCTGGCGGGCGGAGGCGGCTTTCTCCTCCTGAGCCAGGCGATTCTTTTTCTGCTCGAGCCACGAGGAGTAGTTGCCCTCCCAGGGAATGCCCTGGCCGCGGTCGAGCTCCAGGATCCAACCGGCCACGTTGTCGAGGAAGTAGCGGTCGTGCGTCACGGCCACCACGGTGCCGGGGTATTCGGCCAGGTGCCGCTCGAGCCAGGCCACGCTCTCGGCATCCAGATGATTGGTGGGCTCGTCGAGCAACAGTAAGTCCGGCCGCTCGAGCAGGATCTTGCACAGCGCCACGCGGCGGCGTTCGCCGCCGGAAAGAGTCGATACGTCCGCATCTCCGGGCGGCAAGTTCATCGCGTCCATCGCGATTTCGACCTGCCGATCGAGCTCCCAAGCATTGTGAGCTTCGATCTGATCCTGCACCTTGGCCTGCTCGGCAAGCAGCTTGTCCATCTCCTTGGGCGAAATATCCTCGCCTAGTCGGGCATTGATTTCATCGAAGCGGCGCAGAATCTTGCGCGTGGGTTCGACGCCCTCCTCGACGTTGCCCCATACGTCCTTGGCCGGATTGAGCTGCGGCTCTTGCGACAAGTACCCGGCCGTAAAGCCGTCGGTCAGGCGCGCCTCGCCCTCGAACTCGCGATCGGCCCCCGACATGATCCGCAGCAGCGTGCTTTTTCCCGAGCCATTGCGGCCGAGAACGCCGATCTTGGCACCGGGGTAAAAGGCGAGCCAGATGTTTTTGAGGACCTCGCGCTGGCCGTGCTTCTTGGTGAGGTCGCCGATCTGATAGATGTATTGCTTGCCCATGGGCAGTTGCCGTTCGAAATAGACAGGAAGGGACTTTCGAATCCTTAGCCTGAAATGGGACGCGCAAGCGCGCCCTATTCCCACTCGATGGTGGCTGGCGGCTTCGAGCTTATGTCGTAAACGACTCGGTTCACCCCCGGCACCTCGTTGATGATGCGGGTGGAAATCTTGGCTAGCAGCTCGTGCGGCAAATGGCTCCAGTCGGCTGTCATGAAGTCTTCGGTCGTGACAGCCCGCACGGCAACCGTGTCTTGATACGTTCGCGCGTCTCCCATGACACCAACGCTGCGGACGGGGAGCAAGACCGCGAAAACCTGGGAGGTTTGGCGATACAAGCCAGCGTCCTTGATCTCGCGAACGACAATGGCGTCTGCCTCGCGCAAGGTGTCCAGCCGCTCTTTGGTGACCTCGCCCAGGCAGCGCACCGCCAAGCCAGGGCCGGGGAAGGGATGCCGCCACACGATGTCGTCCGGCAAACCCAATCGAGAGCCCAGTCGGCGGACCTCGTCCTTAAACAAGTCGCGCAGCGGTTCGATCAGTTCGAAGCTCAGATCAGCCGGCAGCCCGCCTACATTGTGATGCAACTTGATCGTGGCCGCGGGGCCATCTTGCGCCGCGCCGCTTTCGATCACGTCGGGATAGAGCGTGCCCTGCGCCAGAAAACGAGCGCCCTTGATGCGAGCGGCCTCGGCGCTAAAGCAGTCGATGAAGGCGTGACCAATCCGCCGGCGTTTTTCTTGCGGATCGGTAATGCCGGCCAAGGCTTGCAGGAACCTGTCTTCGGCCTTCACGACGTGCAGGTCGGTTTTGAAGTGGCCCGAGAATTCCTCGATGACCGAGGACTCCTCGTCTTTTCGCAACAGCCCATTATCGATCAGGATGCACGAGAGCTGCGACCCAATGGCGCGATACAAGAGCGCCGCCACGACCGACGAGTCCACTCCGCCCGACAGTCCGCAGATCACCCGATCTCCGCCGACGCGCTCGCGAATCTCGGCGATCACTTGCTCGGCGAAGTCGCCCAACTGCCAGGCGCCCGTGCAACCACAAATCTTGGTCAGAAAATTGCCGAGCACCTTCGTGCCCAAGGGGGTGTGCGTCACTTCCGGGTGGAATTGCAAACCATAGATCGGCAGCGACGCATGCTTGACCGCGGCCACCGGGCAGGTGCTGGTCTCCGCCAGCGGCTCAAAGTCCGACGCGATCGATACCTGGTCGCCATGGCTCATCCAGACTTCCATCTCGGGTGGGACGTCGCCGAACAGGTCGGCATGGGAGACGATGCGGACGCTGGCACGGCCGAATTCGCGCTTATGCGCGCTATCGACCTTGCCACCCAGGGCCGCGCACGCCAGGTGCAAGCCATAGCAAATCCCTAGCACCGGAACGCCGAGACGGAAAATTTCTGGATCGCACTTGGGCGCGCCCGGCTCGTACACGCTGGCCGGTCCGCCCGAGAGAATGATGCCGCGGGGAGCGAGTTCGCGAACTCGATCGGCCGTGATGTCGTGCCGCACGATTTCGCAATAGACGTGCTGCTCGCGGACGCGGCGGGCGATGAGCTGGGCGTACTGGGCGCCGAAATCCAGGACCAGAACTTTTTCGTCCGCCACGAGGCCGGCTCCGCCGACACTGGCTGCTTGGCTGTTAGGCTTCACGCTGCCCCTAACCTGTCTTCTGAGATGTCTCGATTCGCGCTGCCGTGCGAGATAAACGAAAAGACCCGTCGGGCGACGGGTAGACAGCCGGATTATAGGGCGAAATTCGACGAGGGGCTAGTACCCGCGGCTGGCCCCTGCCTTGCCGTCGATCGCCGTGCATCGCTTCTACTTCCCGCACAGCGAATTTGCCGCTGTTCGCACGCGGCTATATAGTGAGGCGCTCGCACCCCGCCCGCTATGCATTTGCGCCAGAGCTTTCGTGCTGATTCTGTTGACCAACGACGATGGAATCTATGCACCTGGCCTGGCGGCACTCGAGCGCGAGCTGGAAAAACTCGGCGACGTCTATGTCGTCAGCCCCGCCACCGAGCAGAGTGGCGTGGGACATTCCATCACGTACCTAAGCCCGTTGATCGTCAAGGAGTTGTTCAGCGGGCGTCAGCGCCGCGGTTGGGCGGTCGAGGGCAGTCCGGCCGACTGCGTGAAGATTGGCATCTTCGAGTTTTGCCCACGCTTGCCAGACCTGGTCGTTAGCGGCATCAACGCGGGCTTGAACGCCGGGATCAACGTGCTGTATTCCGGCACGGTCGCGGCGGCGATCGAAGGCGCGTTTTTTGGGATCACGAGCATCGCGGTCTCACTCGAATTCAGCGAGCTGGGGCGCTTTGAAGAGGCCGCCGCGCTGGCTCGCAAAGTCATCGAGCGGATTTTGGCTCAGGGCCGCCCGCCCGGTCAGCTCTACAACTTGAATATCCCCACGGCGGCATTGGATTGTGGAGAGAGCCGCGTGACGATCGCGCCGATGGATCTGTCGCGCGGCAAGGAACAGTATGAAAAGCGGAGCGATCCGCGCGGCCGCAGCTATTTTTGGGCGTTGTCTGATCCGGTGGTTAACGCAACTGGGCAAGAGACCGACATTTCGGCGTTGCGCAAAGGCCAGATGAGCTTGACGCCCCTGGATTTTGACTTGACCAAGAGGAGTTTATTGGCGGAAATGAGGCAGTGGTCGTTCGACTGATCGGAACAGGAGCGAGCGACATAACCGAGGAGGCTAACGGAGCAGACTATGAGACGAGCGGTTTTAGGTTCTTGCGTTTTGATGGGATTGGCGATGCTGGGGTGCGAAGCCAACGCCCCGCCAGAGTTGGTGACGCACTCCGTTGGTTCGACGGCCCCGCCGCCGCCCACGCCGGCTGGCCCGGCGGAGAATGCGGCGGAAACGGCCACGACCGAGGAGGGCGATGCCGCGCCTGCCGAGCCCGCGGAGGGACAGCCCGCCGCGCAGCCCGCCGAAGCTAACCAGGCGACGCCCGGCCAGGAGACCGCCGCCGCCGAGGGCACCACCGAGAAGGCCGGCGTCGGTTCAGGCAAACGAGGACGCGGCTACGGAGGGCCCGGCTTCGTTACGACACCCATCGAAACGCTGTTTCGCGCCGACGACCTGATCGTATTCGAGGCGCATATCCCCAAGAACATGAGCTTGTACAAAGCCGAGCACAACAACAAGGGACCCAAGTCGCACGAAGAGTTCATGCAGGTCATCATCAAGGATGGCGGCGTGCGGCTGCCCGAGCTGCCATCGGGCGAAGAGTACTGGTACGACGCGAAAACCGAAGAGTTGATGGTGCGGCATCCCGCGCCAGCTCAGTGACACTTCTCACCGCGCGGGTTCGAGAACGCCACTCGAACCAGCTAGCGCTTCTTTCGCGGCGTCACCCCGTCATCGCTGTAATCGGCAATGACCCAGCGGTCGCCATCCCGTCGGAAGACAACCTTGAACTTGCGGATCAAGTGCTCATAGGGCAACTGGCCACGCAGGTCCTTCCCTTCCAAGTGCCCGGTGAAGTAGGCGGTGGCCGTGGGAGGGTTCATCAGTGGATTGAACCGCACTTCCAAGTCGCGACCAACGCTGGCCTGGCTCACTTGGAAGCGGGCTAGCGCCTGCTCGACCTCCGTGCGCCTGGGAAACTCAGGCGCGAGTGTCGCCAGCACGGAAGGGGCATCATGAGCCTCGAGGGCACGGGCGATCGTGTCGAGCGAGTTCTCGATCTCTTCCTTGTCGGTCACGACGAGCCGCTCGATAACCACAAGCGCAATGGCCGCGATCAGAACCCCGACCATCGCGACGATGATCCACGCGCGCCCGCTACGCACAAGCAGGACTGCGAGCGCCAGCTCGATGAGCACGGCCAGCGCCAGTCCAGGCCAGGGATTTTCGACCAGGTAGGTCATGGCACGGGGAGTTTGCCAGAATCGCGCGCAGCCGTCATGCGCTTCAGCCGCCACAGCATGACACCTGACAACGCGAACAGGCCGGCGAACAGCGCGATCAAGGGCCAAAGCGGGATCACCAGCTCTTCGGCCGAGGGCGGAGCGGCATCAGGCTCGAGTTGCGCCGTACCCTCCACCTGCCGGCGCTCGATCTCACGTCGGGCGCGGTACTGCATCTCGAGTCGATGCTGCCGCTTCGCATATTGAGGCGATGCGATGGCCAGCACCAGCGCCCCCGCGGCGCAAAACAGCATCGCCCAA
>DATJEN010000180.1:0-14125 GCA_035496575.1 Pirellulales bacterium | reverse complement strand
CCTTCTACCTCGCTGGTCAGTTTGGCCAGGTTTTGCTGGGCCGTGTCGAGCGCCGCGACCGCTTCTTTGTCTTTTACCATCAAGGCGTCGCGCTGCTTGGTCAGCTCATCGCGTACGACCTGCAACTCGTTTCGCTCGGTTTCCAGTTTGCCAAGCGTCTGCCGCACCGCGGCGCGTTCCTTTTGAATTTCCGTATCGAGAGCCGCCTTCTCCTCCTGAGCTTTCTGCAAGTCTGCCACGGCCGCTTTGCGCTTCACCTCGACGTCGGTAGCGGCCTTCTTCCAATTCTGGTGCGTACCATACACTGCGATGGCAAACGACATGAAGACCAGGCTCATCACGAAGACGAGCAACACGAAGATCTTGCCAATCAGGTTCATAGATGCCTCTCCGAGCGCCGCCCGTCGGGGCGAGCGCATGCCGCAGTCTCAAAGGCGATACGTCGTGCCGGCCTAAAGCGCTATTTGAGCGGCTGGCGTTGGCCGGCCGCCTGCACTCAAGTTTCTAGCCTGGAAGAAGATAACTCCCGTGACATGCTCGGAATTCAGTATAGCCAGCAGGCGAGCTGAAATCAATTCGAGCGCGGCACAATGGGCGGTCTAGATGGCCTGGAAAGGCGGCAATTTGGCACCTTTGCCCGCCCCCATCCGCTCGCCACCTACGAGGCCAGCCAGCCCCATAACGGCCACAATAGAGGTGGCAAACAGGCACGCGCCGCTCGCCAAATCGCCATATTCCACATAAACGGAATGGCGCGAATCGAGGTCCGGCCGGGCGATGATTACGTCGGTGGCGCGGCGGCGGCCTTGCGCCAGAATGCGGCCATTCGAGTCGACCCAAGCTGAGAAGCCTGTGTTCGCGGCGACCAGAAATGGTTTGCGGCACTCGATGGCCCGGTACACCGAGCATGCCAGGTGCATGTCGAGCTCGGTTGAGCCCCAAAACCACCCATCGTTCGTCAGGTTCACCAGCACGTCAGGCTCGGCTCCTTCGGCACGCAGCTGCGCGACCTGAGCGCGGATGAGATGCGGAATCGTGTTCTCGTAGCAGATATCCGGTGAGTAACGCGAGCCACTAACCGACACGGATTGCGGGCCCGTGCCCCGATTGATTCCGCCCGGCAGTGGCGTGAGCCGGTAGAGCCAGGGGAAGGTTTCGGCCAAGGGAACGTACTCGCCGAATGGCACGAGGTGACACTTAGCGTACCAGCCGATCTCGTTCGCATTTTTGTCGAGGAACAGCGCCGAGTTGTAGCGCTCGCTGGCTGCGCGCGATTCGCGCACGGTATCGATGCCGAGCAGAAGCGGCACGCCCAGCGGCAGCACGGCCTGTGAAACCGCCTCTCGACTGCGGCCCATGAGCTGCTCCGGCGTCCAATCCGCATCGGCCGGCGGGACAAAATCGCTCGCGAATCTGAACCATGGGTAGCGGAACATCGTCTCGGGCCACACGATAAGATCGAGGTTCGCATTTTCCGCGACCGCCTGCTTCGACAGCCCGAAATACTCGTCGAAGATTCGCTGCCCCTGCGTGGGATCATATTTCATCTCGATGTCGATCGAGCCCTGAATGAGCGCTACGGTTGGCCCCGGCGTCGTGGTTTGTTGCTGGGCCCGCCATGCGCCATAGCCGACGACCACAGCGAGCATGGCACTTGCCGGCAAAATGGGCCACCACGCTCGCGGCTTCTGGTCCCAGGCAATCATGCGCGCCATACAGGCCGCGACGAAAACCATCGCGAAGCTAACCGCATAAGCGCCGAACAAATCGCTCACCTGCAACAGCCATATCGCGCGATACTGCGTATGCGAGAGATTGCCCATCGCAAAGCCGGTCACCAGGTGCGCGCGGGCCAGCTCCAATCCAACCCACACCACCGGAGCAGCGACAAGCGGCGACACGCGTAGCCGATGCACGGCCACCCGGCTCAGTCCGATAAACACGGGAAAGTAGAAGGCCAGATAAGCCGACATGGCGAGCCACCCGAATGACGTGGCCCAGTGCGGCAGCGTCACCCAGTAATAGGCCGCCAGATGGAACAAGAAGCTCGCGAACCACAGCGCAAGATACGGTCGACGGCCCGACAGGCGCTCGCTGCGAATGACGAGCAGCCAAGGGACCGGCGCAAGCCATGCCAGGGGAGCCAGCTCAAGCGGCGGCAAGGCAGCCCAAAAGAGTAGCTGCCCGATGGCGGCCAGCGCAAATGTCGAGCGCCAGCGGCTCGGGGCGGGCAAACTTTCCAGCTCGCGCGACTTGGGCGGGCGCGAGGGAACAACACTCGAGGCGACTTCCATATCCTAAGCGTAGAGAGGGGCCGCTCGATTGCCCAGATCGATTCCTTCGCCCTTATTGCTCAATCGGCCAGCGGAAGCAGTTCCACCGCTCACGCCTTTCGTTCGGCCTTATTGCCAATCCGCCAATGAGAATACATCGACCACCTCGCCGGTTTCGTATTGCCGCTCGCCGGCGGGAAAGTGAACCAGCGCGTTGGCGTCGCTTAACACGCGCAGATCTCCCGATCCGTGCCAGCGAAGCGGTGCCACTTGTTGCTTTCCTTCCGCGAAAACCAGCCGCGCCGGCTGGTAGGTCGGCCGATCGCCTCGATGCAACTGGCCGACGCTTAGCTCGGCCCGCAGCACACGCGTGCAGGAGGGCAATCCGGCCAGAGCCCGCAGTGCCGGTTTCACGAACAGTTCGAAGCACACAAAGCTGCTCACGGGATTCCCCGGCAGGCCAAACACCAGCGTCTGACCTTTTTCTCGCGCGCGATGACCAAACCAAATGGGCTTGCCGGGCTTAAGGCTCACCTTGTGGAATACCTGACGCACGCCGAGTTCGTCGAGCACGCTCGGCACGAGGTCGAGCACACCCGCTGAAACACCGCCCGAGATGATGAGCACGTCCGCCGCGAGCCCTTTGGAAAACTTGCCGTGCAATTCGGGCCGTTCATCGCGAGCGATTCCAAGATCGAGGGCCGTCGCACCCGCGGCGACTGTACTGGCCGTGAGCAAGGGGCCGTTGCTGTTGCGAATTTGTCCTGGCCCAGGCGAGTCGTGCACGCCCACGAGTTCATTTCCCGTCGACACGATGGCGACATTAGGGCGTGCAATGGCGCGCACGCGCGCCCGGCCGACTTCGGCGAGCAAACCAATTTCAGCGGGCCGCAGCCGAACACCTGGTTCAAGAACCACTTGTCCTTGCGCCAGCGATGTGGCGCGGCGCACGATGTTTTGTCCGGCGGCCGTGCGTGGCGCGCCTAAACGCACGCGCTCCAAACCGCCCGCCGCGGCGATCGCTTCGCAATACTCGACCATCACCACCGCGTCGGCGCCGGCGGGCAGCGGCGCTCCAGTCATGATCCGCGTAGCCTGCCCGCGCGAGACGGTTCGCGTCGGCACGCTTCCGGCGGTAACCTCTTCGAGCACTTCGAAGTCCGCGGATCCGCCGGCCAGATCAGCAGCCACAATCGCATAGCCGTCGACGACCGACTTATCATGCGGAGGCGAATCGATGTCGCTCGTTACCACTTCGGCCAGCGCTAGGCCGAGCGCCTCGCTGAGCGGCACTTCGCTGGCCGGCAGCACCGTCGCATGCTGCAGGACGAGCTTGCTGGCTTCTTCGACAGTTAGCATCGCTTATTTCAGCGCGGCAGGCCGCGTCGATTCGACTCGCGTCTCGAGGAAGCGCGTGAGCAACTTCGCGCCTGTTTGCGTTAAAAAACTCTCTGGATGAAATTGCAACCCGAACAGCGGCTTCGTGCGGTGCCGGATGGCCATGATTTCGCGCGATCCGTCGGGCGCGTCGCTCCAAGCGGAGACGATGAATTCGGGATGGAGCGTGCCGGGCTCGATCACCAGGCTGTGATAGCGCGTGGCCTCGAGCGGATTCTCGAGCCCCTCGAACAGCCCTTGGCCGTCATGGTGAATCCAATCGGTTTTGCCATGCATCAGGCGCTTGGCGCGAACGATGCGGCCGCCCGTCGCCTGTCCGATCGATTGATGTCCCAGGCATACGCCCAAAAGCGGAATCTGACCGGCGAAGCGCGTGACGGCCGCGCACGAGATGCCCGCTTCGCTGGGCGTGCACGGACCGGGCGAAATGATCAAATGGCTCGGCTTGCGCGCGGCAATTTCGTCGAGCGTGATTTGATCGTTTCGATGCACCTGCAAGTCGAGCTGGGGGTCGATTTCGCCCAACCGTTGCACGAGGTTGTAGGTAAACGAATCGTAGTTGTCGATCAGCAGAATCATGCGACAAGCGGCTCGGCGATCAAAAAATCTGCGATTCCAGGCACTCGGTCTCAATATACAAGACAGCCGGATGGCTGGTCGCGTTCGCTGACGCCGAGCAGGCGCACGCTACTTCGCCGCGGTTGACGTGGCGACGGGACGTTGCGCCTTGGCCAGCGCGATCACTCGGGTTTCGGCGCCCGACCAATCATGGGTTCGCGCTTGGGCAATGATGGCCTCGAATTCGGCGTATTGCTGGTCGTCGAGCTGGCCTTTTTGGTGCCGCTCGGAAATCAGCCGGGCGTTGTCGGCGAGCCAGTCTTCGTTGCGCGCCGAGACAGCCGTGCGCAGCGATTCGATCAGCGGGTAATTCTCTGGCCCGACTTGCGGAGCCTGGCTGCAGCCGGCCACGAGGACGGCCGATAGCACCGCCATCCTGGCGCTCAAGCGTGGTGATCGATCGTTCATTCGAGACTTCACAACCGGGGTGGTACTTAGTCAGCGTAACACGTGGGGGCAGCGGGTCCTAGCTTGCGCGGCTGACATCGCGGCTAGTCGCGTGCGCAAGCCGGGTTTCCAGGCTGAATTGGCCTTTTGCGAAACCCCGCAGGCGCGTACCATTCCCGCCCGCCGCTGTCGCCCCGCGGCGGATTGCGGAAGTGGTTTGGTTCACTAGCGAGGTTAGCGCGGCCATGAATAATCACGGTGTATTCGGTTGGATTCGCGAAGCCGTAAAGCGATCGGTGCTGCTCGGTTTTTCGGATGCAGTGGAACAGATTGGCGGCGCAGCCGACCCGGACGAAGCACTGCATCCACAGCTCGCCGCCGTTCTGCTGAAGGCCAGCCCCGCCGGGCAGGTCATGGGCATCGAGCGGACGGCGGAGAAGCCGAATCGCAAGCGGCTGGGGCGATCGCTCGAGCAATTGCGCAACCAGGCTCCCGCGGGCGGAACCGGCGGCTGAGGCTTTCGTTCGCCTCTTCTTTAGCGCCGCATTTTGCTTCCGATTTGACGGCGCGATGTATTCAACGCGATATCAGGCGCACGGCTGCCTGATCGCCCTCTGAACGGTGCGCTCTATTTCTCGCGCGCGAATCCACCGAGAAATCCGCGGCATTTCGAATTGCGGCGCAAAGCAACCGCGCGCTTGCTTGGGCGGGCACGTGCTTTGCATTCCTTGCATCTTTCGGGCCGATTCCTCGATCGAATCCTGTTGTGGTCCTGCCTAAAGGATCCGCCTTGGCCCCGGCGGTTGGATCCTTTCAAAACTCGAGCCCGACTTAGCCGCGGCTCTAACGTCGCCAGAGTGGTTTCCTCGGCGGTCGGGCTCCCTTTTTTTCGGCCGAACTTCCTCGTGAGCGGCCCCGCACCTGGTTTTAAAGGCCCGGTGCTTGACGGGGCGTCGGCCATCAGATTTACTAACCGGACGGTCGGTAGAATTGTCTTAGAGCCTGCCCGCCCCCGTTTTCCCCCGCTTGAGGTCCCCTCGTGAAGACCAGCAAGAAACCTGCCATCGCGCCCGAATGTGACCGCACGATCGACATTTACACCAAGGCGGCGGAGATCTTTCACGAGCAGGGATTTGACGCCACCTCGATGAGCAACATCGCCGCGGCCGTCGATCTCACCAAGGCCGGGCTGTACTACTACATCGAGAGCAAGGAAGACCTGCTGTTCGCGATTATGAACTATGCGATGGAGCGGCTCGAAACGATGGTCATCGAGCCGTCGCGCGAGATCGCCGACCCCGAGGCCCGGCTGCGCAGCATTATCGAGCGGCACGGCCGCTTGCTCACCGAAGGCAACAAGGCGATCACCATCCTGACCGACGAGATCGAGGGACTCAAACCCAAGCATCGCCGCCAGATTCTTGATCGCAAGCGCGTGTACTTCGATTTCGTGCGCGGCACGCTCGACGAATTGGGAACGAAAAACGAGCTTCGCGAGGTGAACACCACCGTCGCCACGTTCGCGATCTTCGGCATGTTGTTGTGGCTGCCGCGCTGGTTCAAGCCGGCCGGACGCCTGACGAGCGAAGACATCATCGCCGAGCTTGGCAAAATCGCCACCGGCGGCCTGCTGAATGGATCTCACGAGGCCGCCCGCGCATGAACATCGTCGTGTGCATCAAGCAGATTCTCGACCCGGAATTGCCTGCGCGCGATTTTCGCATCGACGCCGTGCGGAAGGAGGCCGAGCGGGGCAGCGCGAACCTGGTGCCAAATATCTTTTGCGAGAACGCGCTGGAAACGGCTTTGCAGTTTCGCGAGGCCCACGGAGGAAAGATTACCGCGCTGACGTGCGGCCCCGAAGCGGCCGAAGAGGTACTGCGCAAGGCGCTGGCGCTCAAAGCCGATGAAGCCGCGCTCGTCGTGAGCGACGTGCCGGGCGTGCCCGACCCTATGTTCGTGGCACGGGCGCTAGCTGCCGCGATTCGCAAGCTGGGGCCGGTCGATCTGGTGCTCACCGGGCGCGAGGCCGGCGATTGGGGCGCGGGTCAAACCGGCGGGCTGTTGGCCGAGGAGCTCGCAGTGCCCTCGATCAGTTTTGTCGAGAACGTCGAGCCGGCATCGGCGGGCGCGCTCAACGTCAAACGGCAGACCGACAGCGGCTGGGAAGCTTTTGAAGCCACGTTGCCACTGGTCGCGACGATCACGAATCACGAAAAGAACGTGCCGCGCATCCCGAAGACGCGCGACGTCATGCAGTCGTTTCGCAAGCCGATCACCAAGTGGACGCTGGCCGAGCTGGATTTAGATCCCTCGCAAGCCAACAGCTATTACGAAGTCGCCGAGCTCTCCATCCCGCGCAAAGAAACGCAATGCGAATTTGTCGCGGGCGAAACTTTGGAAGACAAGGTTGCAGGCTTCGCCAGTCGCGTGACCGAGATCATGCGCTCCCTCTAACTCGACACTTTAGCGAGCTCATCGTGGCAGACGTGGTGTGTTGTCTATTCGCCGCGGCCGGATTCGACCGCGCGGCCGTGGGAATTTTGGGCGCGGGACGCCGGCTGGCTGACAGCTCCGGCGGAAAGCTCGTGGCCCTCGTCCTGGGACCGGCAAACGAGGCCGTCGCGTCGGGCGCGTCCGCCGTGGCCGACCGCGTGCTGGTGGCCGATCAGGCGGCGCTTGCCGAATATGAGCCCGAGACCTATTTGAGCGCGCTGGTTGCTTTGGCCAAACCGATTTCGCCCGCGGCCGTGCTGCTTGGCAGCGACTCGTACAGCCAGGAGCTCACGCCCCGGCTTGCCCATCGTCTGGGCGGCAGCGCGGCCGGTGACGCGGTGGCGATCGCGAATGATGCTGGAACTTTGCGCGTCACGCGCGGCGTGTACGGGGGCAAAGCCGTGGCCGTGCTCGCGCTGAAACGCGCGCCGGCCGTCGTCTGGATGCGGGCCCGCGCGATGGATCCGGCTGACGCGGCAGGCCGCTCGGCCGGATCGGTCGAGAAGGCCGCGCTTGCCGATCTGCCTGCTTCGCGTGTGAAACTGCTCAACCGCCACGTGGAGGCCAAATCCGGTGTGCGCCTGGAGGACGCGCGGCTCATCGTCTCCGGAGGGCGCGGGCTGGGCGGACCAGAGCCTTTCAAGCAATTGCAGGAGCTAGCCGATGCGATGGGCGCGCAGATGGCCGCCTCTCGCGCCGCGTGCGACGCCGGCTGGGTGCCGCCCTCCTGGCAAGTTGGCCAAACCGGAAAAAAGGTCGCGCCCGAACTTTACATGGCGATCGCCATATCCGGCGCGAGCCAGCACATCATGGGGATCGCCGATTCGAAAGTGATTTGCGCTATCAACCGCGATCCAGACGCGCCTATCTTCAAACACTGTCGCTTTGGCCTGGTGGAAGATTACCAGAAGGTGATCGGCCCCTTGCGCCAGGCAATCAGCCAGTCCCGATGAACGATCCGCAACTGGCCACGCGTGAAGTCTTGTGGAACATCAACCATGTGTGGTTGATGTACGCGCTGTTGGTCCCCACGGTCGCCGTGGCCGGCTACGGCATCTGGCTGCGCGTGCGCAACTGGCGGCGCGGGCTGCCCAAAAACCGGCTCGACCGGCCGCTCCAGCGGTTGGGCCTTGTCGCTAAATACGCCATCCTGCAACTCGGAACCTGGCGGCGGCTGTATCCCGGTTCGTTTCACGCCATGATTTTTTGGGGCTTCATCGTGCTCACGATCGCCACGACGGTCGTGATGCTCGACTACGACTTCGGCATCCCGCTCTTGCGGGGGCGTTTCTACCTCTACTTTCAATCCTTGATCGTCGACCTGTTCGGGGGAGCGGCCATCCTCGGCACCCTCTTGGCTGCCGGGCGTCGGTGGTTCGCTCGGCCGAAAAAGCTCGTCTACACGCGCGAGGCATCCGCGATTCTCGTGGCTATTTTCTTGATGCTCGTGACCGGTTTTCTGGTTGAAGGTTGGCGCATCGGCGCTACCGGCGATCCTTGGCGAGCCTGGTCGCCACTGGGCAACCTCGTCGCGGTCGCCTCGGAAAACGTGATGGCGCCCGAGCAAATGCAGCAGGCGCATTCCGCCATGTGGTGGACCCACATGGGGCTTGTCTTCGTATTTATCGCCTGGGCCCCCTATACCAAGATGGCCCACATCCTGACTTCGACCTTGAATATCTATGCCGGACGCTTGAAACCGATCGGCGCGTTGCTCGAGCCCGTCAATTTCGAGAGCGAAGGCAAGTTGGGAATCGACACCCTGGCAGGCTTTACGTGGAAGGACCTGTTGGATTTCGATGCCTGCACCGAATGTGGCCGCTGCACGGCCGCCTGCCCGGCCAACCGAGTCGGCAAGGTGCTCTCGCCGCGCGACATCATCCTCGATCTGCAAGCGCGCCTGCGCGGCCAGAACGGGGCGTTCGGCGAATCGTTCATCAATACCACCCCTGCCCTGTCGGTCGAGTCGATGTGGGAGTGCACGACTTGCGGCGCTTGCGTCGAAGCGTGCCCGGTCTCGATCGAGCAGATGCCCAAGATTGTCGATACGAGGCGGTTTTTGGTTATGGAGGAGGCCGAGTTTCCCGAGACCATGCAGGCCGCCATCAACTCGCTCGAAACGCGTGGTCATCCGCTGCGTGGAACGGCCTTCTCGCGCGTGGATTGGGCACAGGGACTCGATATCTCGACGGCCGAAGAAGCCCGCGATGCCGACGTGCTGTTGTGGGTCGGTTGCGGCGGCGCGCTAGTCGAGCGAAATCAAAAAGTGGTCCGCGCGCTCGCTCAATTGCTGAAAAAAGCCGACGTCAAGTTCGCCATTCTGGGCCGCGAAGAAAAGTGCACCGGCGACCCGGCCCGTCGCATCGGAAACGAGTTTCTGTTCGAGACCCTGGCGCGCGAAAACGTGGCCACGCTCGAGCGGCATAAGGTTAAGCAAATCGTCACGAGCTGCCCGCACTGCTTCAACACATTCCGGCACGAGTATCCGCAGTTTGGCGGGCATTACGAAGTGCATCACCACAGCGCGTTTTTGGCGAAGCTCGTGGCCGACGGCAAGCTCGCTGGCACGATCCCTTCGGACAAGAGCGTCACGTTCCATGACCCCTGCTACCTGGGACGGCAGAACGGCGTTTTTGATGCTCCCCGGCAGCTTGTGCAGCTTTCGACCGGAGCGGCGCCTGTCGAAATGCGCGAGACCCGCGAGAACAGCTTTTGCTGCGGCGGTGGCGGCGGCATGAGCTTCATCGACGAGCCGCCCAACCAACGCGTCAACCAAGAGCGGGCTGCGCAAGCCTTGGAAACCGGCGCCGACGTGGTGGCCGTCGGCTGCCCGTTCTGCATGACGATGCTCGAAGACGGGATCAATGCCCGCAAAGGCGAGCGACAGACGCGAGTCATGGATATTGCCGAGCTGTTGTGGGAAGCCGTCGAAGGGGCCTCCCGCGGAACGACCGAACAACCCATTGCCAATTAAGTTGCATCCCGAAGAAAGGCACTCTCATGGAACTAGGCCTGACACCCAGCGAAACAAAATTTCGCGATGAGCTGCGCGGCTGGCTGGCCAAACATATGCCGGCCAAGATGGTCAAGACCGTCGAGACGGCCGCCGCCTATCACGAATACCTGAAGCGCTGGCAGCGCACGCTGTTCGAAGGCGGCTACGCTGGCATTAACTGGCCCAAGGAATATGGAGGACGCGGCGCCACCTTCATCGAGCAAGCCATCTTTCAGGAAGAGCTGGCCCTGGCCGACGCGCCGGAGCGGATGGGCACCATCGGCCAAGGCCTGGTCGGACCAACGATCATCGCCGTCGGCACCGAAGCGCAAAAGAAGCGATATTTGCCCAAGATTCTCTCGGGCGAGGAAGTCTGGTGCCAAGGATTTTCCGAGCCCAACGCCGGTAGCGACCTGGCCGCCCTGGAAACCAAGGGCGTGGCCGATGGCGATGACTTTGTCGTCAATGGACAAAAGATTTGGACCAGCTATGCCCACATTGCCGAGCAATGCCTGCTCGTCGTGCGCACCGATCCAGCGGCGGCAAAGCACAAGGGCCTGACCTGCTTGCTCGTCGACATGAAATCGCCGGGCATCTCCGTTCGACCGCTGAAAATGATGTCGGGCGACTCGGGCTTTAACGAAATGTTCTTCACCAACTTGCGCGTGCCCAAGGCCAACGTGCTGGGGCAAGTCAACGACGGCTGGAATGTCGCCATCACGGCGCTCAGCAACGAGCGGGCGAACCTGGGTTCCGGCTTGTATGTGATGTTCAAGCGCAACCTGGACGCCGTGATCGAACAAGCGCGCAAGCTGAAGCGCGGCGGACGCGCCGTCTCGCAGGATCCCGTGCTGCGTCAGCGACTGGCCCAGGCGTATGTCGATCTCGAGGTGTTCCGGCTGAATACGACGCGCAGCTTGAGCCAATTGAACAAAACCGGCGCGCCCGGCCCCGAGGGCTCCATCCAAAAGCTGTACTGGAGCGAGCTCAACCAGCGCAACGCGCAGATCGCGATGGAAGTGCTCGGCCCCTACGCCCAGTTGACTGGGTTCGACGAGGGGCGATTCGTTTACAACTACCTGCGTTCGCGTGGAAACACAATCGAGGCCGGCACCAGCGAGGTGCAGCGAAACATCATCGCCCAGCGCGTGCTGGGACTTCCTCGCAGCTATTGAGCGCACCACCAGGCAAAGGAACACACGGTTATGGAATTTGAACTATCAAAGCCTCAAAAGCTTTTGCAAAAGTCGGCGCGCGATCTGTTTGCACGGGAGTGCCCCGCCAAGCGCGTGCGTGAGTTGATGGCCACCGACACGGCGCTCCATCCCGAGCTATGGTCGGCCGTCGCCGAACAGGGTTGGCTGGGACTGCACCTGAGCGAGTCCTGCGGCGGATTGGGGCTCAGCGCTGTTGAGCTGGCCGTGGTCGCCGAAGAAATGGGACGCGCGTGCTTTCCGGGCCCCTTCCTGGGCTCGGTTTGGGCCAGCGCCCTGATCGCCGAAGCGAATCCCAAGTCGGCGCTGCTCGAAAAACTCGCCAACGGCGAAACACGCGGCGCCGTCGCGCTCGTCGAACCCGATACCGGATGGAATCCGGCCGAAGTGACACTGGGCGCCACGACGGCGGCTGATGGCTTCAAACTCTCGGGACGCAAGTCGTTCGTGTCCGACGCCGCCGTGGCCGACACGATCGTGTGCGTCGCGCGCACCGGCGAAGGGCCGGCGCTGTTCGCCGTGCCGGCCAAAGCGACGGGCGTGAAAATCGTGGCGACCCCGGCCCTCGATGCCACGCGCAAGCTTTACGACGTGTTGTTCGAGGATGTGAAAGTCGGCGGAGCTGACTTGCTGGCGATTGGGCCATCCGCCGCCAAGGCACTGGCGCGATCGCTCGACATGGTCACGCTGTGTGCCGCCGCCGACATGCTGGGCGGGATGCAGTGGATCCTGGAAGACGCCGTTGAATATGCCAAAACGCGGCAGCAGTTCGGCAAGGTCATCGGCTCGTTCCAATCCGTGCAGCACATGTGCGCGGATATGTTGCTGTGGACCGAGAGCGCCCGCTCGGCCGTGTACTATGCGGCCTGGACGATGGATCAGGAACCAGAAAACAGCTCGCGGTTCGTTTCCATCGCCAAGGCGTATGTGTCGGATGGTTCGCGCGAGGTGGCCAACCGGGGCGTGCAGGTGCATGGCGGCATCGGCTTCACCTGGGAGCACGACTTGCAGTTGTACTACAAGCGCTCGAAGGCCTCGGAAATCCTGTTCGGCGACGCCGCATACCACCGGGCCCGGCTGGCGGACATGGTGCTCGACGCCTGAGAACGCATCACGGCGCTGCAATTACCCAAAACGGCAAGCGCTCACTGCCGGTAGTGCCGTTCTACGCCGTGCGCCGGCCGCTCCGCTTGCGCTTGGTGGGTTTTGCGCGCGGGGCGGAGGCCTTCTTGGGCTCCTGCACGCGCTCCAGGCTCTGCCGCAGGGCATCCATCAGGTTGATGACGGGCGGCTCCTCCCGTTCCGGCGGGCCGACGATCTCTTTGCCTTCCACCTTGGCGGCGATCAGCTCGCGCATCTTGGTGTTATAAGTGTCCTTATAGCGCTCGATGTCGAACCGCTTGCGGGTCGATGCCTCGATGAGTTTGGTGGCCAGTCGCAGCTCCTCTTTGCTCACGGGCGGCAAACTCAAGTTTTCCAGAACGGCCTCCGGCTTGCGCACCGCCCCGGCATAGTGCAATAGCTCCAAGCAGAGGATTTTTTCAATGGGACGCAGCACCACCAGATGCTCGCGGCCGAACATCACGGCCTGTCCCACCGCCCAGCCGTTTCGTGCCTTGAGCGCCTCGAGCAGCACGGCATAGGTCTTGGTCGCCATCGGGCCATCGGGTAGCAAGTAGTACGTGCGACCTTCGAAGTACAGCGGGTCGATGTCTTCGGGCTTGACCACCGCCTCGATATCGATCGCGCGTTCGCCCGTGCCGCGGAGCTTGTCGACTTCATCGTCGTCGACGATCACGTATTGCCCCTTGGCGTATTCGTAGCCCATCACGATCTCATCGTTGGAGACTTCGCCGTGGATCGGGCAAACTTTCTGATAGCGGATGCGGCTGTGGCACTCGGCATGCAACTGGTGGAAGCGAACTTCGCCTTCGTCGCTGCCGGCCGAATTGAAAGCCTGGACGGGCAAGCTGACCAGGCTGAAACGCAGATGACCTTTCCAGCTGGAACGCGGAGGCATCGAGTGAATCTCCCGATTTGGCGCCGATGAGAGGGGCCTGCCCCCGGGGTCTGGCTGAACGCCAGGCGCACCGGTCAGCAAGCTAGCACTGCTAGCAAACTTTATGCCAGCATTTGCGTGCTTGCAAATCGGAAAATTCCGGCGGCAAAAAAATTCCGCCGTGCCCCGCGCCGGTCTGTCCGGGCAAGCGGGATTGTGCCACTCAGGTCGAGCCAAACGCCGCGATTACTTCTCGCTCTCGAGCAGTTTGCGGGCGGCGGCGAGTTCCTCCTTCCGCTGCTCGTCGACCTTGGGATAGCGGGGATCCATCTCTTCGAGTTTGTTCACGACGGCATCGGCCACCACGACCCGCGTGAACCACTTGTGGTCGGCCGGAACCACGTGCCACGGCGCGCGCTCGGTGCTGGTGTTGTTGAGCATGTCCTCATAGGCCGCCTGGTAGTCATCCCAAAAAGCCCGCTCCTTGACGTCGGCCTCGGAATACTTCCAGTTTTTGTCCTCGGCCTCGAGCCGGCCCAGAAAGCGCTTCTTTTGTTCATCCTTCGAAAGGTGCAGGAAGAATTTGAGGATTTCGACGCCATTGTCGACGAGGTAATGTTCAAAGTCGTTGATCTCCCGATAGCGCCGCTCCCACAGCTCCATGTGCTTCAAATTCTTGGGCAGCTTCTCGAGCTCCAGCAGTTCGGAATGCACGCGCACCACCAGCACTTCTTCGTAGTACGAG
>DATJEN010000179.1:0-17920 GCA_035496575.1 Pirellulales bacterium | reverse complement strand
GCGGCGAGCGGGCCAAATCGCCTGCGCGGCCTGTCGTTCTCGAAGCCCATGGGCCGCGCGCTTCGGCCGCGGCGCTCGTTGCGGCGGCGCTTGAGCCATCGGCGATCGATGAGCTCCGCCTTCACGAGTCGCTCGCCAGCTTCAAACAGTTGATCGAACAGAATAAGACCGTCGAGACGCTGCCCGAGCTTTTCGCGTTCGGACTTCTGGCCGACTTCGACGTTGCCAAACTCGCGGCGCTCGTGGCGCCTCGGCCTGTCCACTTCGTGGGCGCCGATGAGCGTGCCCGCCGCGAGCTCGGGCCGCTCGCCGCCTGGTATGCCCTGTGGGGCAAACAGCACAATTCGGCACAATGAGGCGCGCGGCTGCCCGCACATCCATCAACCGCGCTCGATGACCCAGCCGCGCACCGCGCGCTTGTCTCGAATGTCGGCCTGGGCAATTCGCCGCGTGATCTCACGCGTGCTAGCGCCCTCTAATTCTTCGCTGTGCAGATGGAGCCGCCGAAACGACGTTGCGAAATAAATTTTGCCGTCGGGCGTGAGCGTCGCCAGCACGTCGCGTAGCAGCTCGACATGCCCATCCTGCACGTTCCATACGCCGGGCCGCCGCTGCCCGTCGAAGCCTGGTGGCTCGACCACGGCCAGGTCAAATTGTGGACCATCGGCAGCCGCACGCTTGATCCACAGTCGTGGATCGTCACACGTCCACTTGTGCGATCGATCGTTCATTTCGTTCAGCCGCCAGTTACGTTGCGCCCAAGCGGTCCACTCGCCCGATTCCTCCACGCTGACGCTCGACACCGCTCCGCCTGCGGCCATCGCGATCATGCTCGTGCCCGCGCGCGCAAAGAGTGAGAGTGCCCGCGCGCCAGCGACCCGCTGAAACAGTTCGCCTCGCAAACCGCGCCGTTCAAGCGCAAGCCCCGCTTCACCTTCGCCGTCGACGCGCACCTCGAACGCAAGCGGCCCCTCGTGCACCACGACCCGGGCCAGCTTCCGACTCGCGCGCTTCGCGCGCGTGCCCGACTCCCGTACCCGTAGTCGCACGTGGCTTGCGGGCACTCCCAGCGCATCCGCGGTTGCTTGGGCCAGCTTATCCAGCCAGGCTTGCTGCTCGATTTCAGTCCGGCCGTGCGGCCGCTCGTAAGGGGTGATCAACACGCGATCGCCAAAACGATCGATCGCCAGCGGCACGTCCGGCATGTCTCGATCGTAGACCCGGTAGGCTTCGGTGTTGCGCCGTGCAAACGAGCGGGCCCAGTGCCGGCCCATCCGCGTGAGCCGGTTGGCAAAATCGTTGAGCGCCGTATCCGCGTCACGAGACTTCGGCGGCGTTGGCTTCTCGCTGGCGAACAGCTCGTATTTCAGCAAGCGGCACTCGATCGGCCCATTGAAAAGCCGGATGCGCTGGCTCGTGCGCAGGCCAATCGACTTGGCGGCCAAGGGATGCCCGATCAAAAGGAACGCGGAATGCCCGTGCCAGTTGTGCTTGAGCGCGTCGCCCAGCCGGCGGTACACGATTTCGATGTGCGCCGCCTTCATGCGCTGGTCATAAGGCGGATTGCTGACGAGCATACCGGCCGCCGCGGGTGGCCTCGCATCCACAAAGTTGGCGACCGACCAGGTGATATCGCGATCCACTCCAGCTCGAGCCGCATTCGCGCGCGCCGCGGCAATGGCGCTCGCGTCGAGATCCGAGCCTTGCACGGGGAACGCGAGCGAGTCGCGCGTCTCAGCCCGGGCGGCCGCCAGCTCCGCGGCATGCGTCCGCGCACAAAAATCGGGCCAGCGCTCGTAGGCAAAGTGCCGGCCCAGCGTTCCCGGCGCGATCGAGCGGCCCATGAGCGCGGCTTCGATCAGGATGGTTCCTGAGCCGCACATGAAGTCGGCAAGCGCCGACTGCGCGTCCCATTTCGCCAGCCGCAAAATGCCGGCCGCGAGAACTTCGTTCAGCGGTGCTTCGCCGGTTTCAGCTCGATAGCCGCGCTTGTGCAGCGACTCCCCCGATGCATCCAGATACAGCGTGGCTCGCTCGCCGGCGATATGCAGGTTCAGCCGTAGGTCGGGATCGGCCAGGTCCACCGAAGGTCTGCGCTGGCTCCGCTCTCGTATCTGATCGACGATCGCATCCTTCGCAAGCTGCGCAGCGTAGAGCGAATTCGCAAAAATCGAGTGGTGCACGACCGGATCAATGGCCAGCGTGCCATCCGGTGCGAGATGCTCGCACCAGTCCACCTGCTGCACGCCGCGATAGAGCGATGGCTCATCTGTGATCGTGAACCAATGGATCGGCTTCAGCACCCGCACGGCCGTGCGACAGCGAATGTTCGCGCGGTACAGCAGGGCCCGGTCGCCTTGGAACGAGCACATCCGCCGGCCGCTGCGCACCTGTTGCGCGCCCATCCCAGCGAGCTCTTCAGCCAAGACTTGCTCCAGGCCGAAGAACGTCTTGGCGATCATCTCGAACGTGTCGGGCATGAATCTTTTAATTCAACGGCAGTTAACGGCGCCGTACCACGCAATCCAATCAGGCCTGCCATGGTCCCGAGCGGGCCAGTTCGACAAGTTGCGGCACGATTGCCCGCATCGCCCGCGCGCGGTGGCTGATCACGCTTTTCACCACGGCCGACAGCTCGCCGAAAGTGCGGTGGTATTCCAGGATTTCAAAGAGCGGATCGTATCCGAATCCGCCCGTGCCACTTTCACTTTCACGGATCCGGCCGCGACACAGGCCCTCACTC
This sequence comes from Pirellulales bacterium, assembly GCA_035496575.1. Lineage (GTDB taxonomy): Bacteria > Planctomycetota > Planctomycetia > Pirellulales > PALSA-1355 > PALSA-1355. Next base: position 15,177 of record DATJEN010000179.1, on the reverse strand, counting down.
GTGGCCCGCACCACGCCCGTCGGATCGGCGAGCACCAGGTGACAGACGAACTGCGCACCGCGGCGGCCGGCTGGAATCCCCTGCATGGCGCCGAGCAACTTGTGCCGATTGTCGGCATCGGTGGCGCTGGGACCAGCATATACGGCCGAGTGAACTCCGGGTTCCCCTTTGAGCGCGTCAACGGCCAGGCCGCTGTCATCGGCCAGCACCCAGGCACGCAAGTGCGCCGCTTGTTGCGTGGCTTTGAGTGTGGCATTCTCGACGAACGTGCCGCCGGTCTCGTCCACGTCGACCGCGTTTGCGCAATCGGCCAACGTTCGCACCGCAAACCCAACAGGCGCGAGCAGCTCTTCCAGCTCGCGCGCCTTTTTCTTGTTATGGGTGCCGACGATGAGCAGCCGCCCGGCAACGTCGCTTGCTTGCTGGCGATCGCTCATCACAGGATCGCCAGCGGGTTGCGGCGTTCTTCGAGCGTTCCGCGCGTCACGCCGACCCGGTTGCTCGCCCGCAGCTCGGACCATACTTGCCGGCCCGTCAGTTCGCCGGCGAGCAATTGCCGGTAAAGATCGATGGTGCGGGCAATCTCGCTGGCAGGCAGGTCATCCAGCAACTCGATCCTGAAATGCCGCACGCCGCGTTCGATCAATTGCGGCACGGCTTCGGCCGCGCTTTGCGGCACGGCGTTGTACAGCGTGTTGCGACAACCGACGTCGGCCGTCAGGCGATGCTCCATGCCGACGCGGTCGCGCAAGTGAACCTGGTGATCGTCGCAAGGCCGGCCGCAGTTATGCTTGTTCGTGCCCGGCGACAACACCGCGCAAAACACGCAGTGCTCCATGTGAAACATGGGCATGTGCTGATGCACGACCACTTCCAGATCGGCGGCCGGCACGCCAGCAACCAAATCGAGCAACTGGTCGCGATTGAGATCGTAGGACGCCGTCACGCGACGTGCCCCCAGGCCGCGCAAGAACTCGAATGTGAGCTCGTTGGTCGCGTTGAGCGAAAAATCAGCAATCGTCGGCACGCCCTGATCGGCGAAGAACGCCAGGCCCGCCAAATTGCGCACCAGGATGGCGTCGGGGGCGGGCCGCAGCAACACGCGAAACAGGCCCATCTCGCCGGGCTTCTGGATGCGCGGAGTCGCCAGGGTGATGGCCGCGCCGGCCTTGTGGGCCATTTGCACGGCTTCGGCGTATTGCCGGATGTCAGCGAAGTCGACCAATACGCCTGGTGCGTCATTGTCGAGAACGCGCTGCAATTGCGCAAGCGATCGACACAACACGTGCAGGCGCGGCTGCGCCGAACCGGGCTCACTTGCCGCATTCCTCACATGCCGCGAATCTGCGGATCGCAATCGATCGAGCGCCTCGGGAGCGGAAAGCTGGCGCGGAGGGTTGGCCGCCAACAGCGTGTCCAGCTCGCGCACCAGGTCATGACGCAAAGCCCCGAGCACGCTGAAGGGCGCCATGGGCGTGCCGGTGATGCGCACCTCGCACGAGCGCAAGTGGTATTTCGTGTCGCCCAGCCGCGCGAATTGCTCGCGAACGACTTCGTCGCTGAGCACGTGTTTGACCGCCGCCGCAAGCCGTTGTGGCGATTCCAGCCTGCAGCTCGCTCCGCTCGCGGTTCGCGCCGTGACGCTCAGGTGCTCACCCACCGCGGCCAAAACTTCGATGTCGATGGCCACGCGTTGATGCGTCCGCCCGTCGGCAAATGTCTTCCGCAAACTCTTGGTCAGTTGCGGATCGTCTGTCTTCCAAATTGCCTGACCGGACGATAGCCGGCTAACATCGATGGCTCCGCGGCCAAAGCCAAGCTGGACCAGGCCACCCGGCTGCTCGATCACCTCGAACACACGGCCGCCTTGCTCGTCCTCGCGTGTTCCATGCCCCTCGAACATGACCCCATCGCCGGGCTTCACCGACGTCTCGAGCTCAACGCACACCCGAACGCCTTCGATCCGCCGCACGCGTCCCAAGAGCACGCCGCGCTTGGCCGAACTGAGCGCCGGCACGAGCTTTTTGTGGTCGCAGCCATCGAGCCAGCCATGCGAAAAGCCGCGCGAGAACGAAAGCTCCATCTCTTCAACATCTCGGCGGCTGAACTCGACCGCTTGTCCGGCCGCGGCCAGGTCAATGGCCCGGCGATAGTGCCGCGTGATGTTGGCGACGTACTCCGGCGTCTTCAATCGGCCTTCGATCTTGAGCGCCCGTACGCCCGCGGCCATCAAGCGAGGCACGAGATCGAAAGCCGCCAAGTCCTGAGGGCTGAGCAAATACTGCTGCGCGCCCAGATCGACATCCTTGCCATCGCAGATCAGCTCGTAGGGCAAGCGGCACGCCTGCGCACACTGTCCGCGGTTGGCGCTGCGGCCGCCCAGCGACTCGCTCGTCATGCATTGGCCCGAGTAGGCCACGCACAGGGCGCCGTGCACGAACACCTCGAGCGGCATCGAGCTTTGCCGGCTGATGGCCTCGATCTCGTCGATCGAAAGCTCGCGCGCGAGCACGACGCGTTCGATGCCAAGCGTGCGTGCAACTTCAATCGTCTCGGCACTCGTGAGCGTCATCTGCGTCGAGGCGTGAATCGGTAGTTCCGCGCAGATTTCGCGAACCAACCGGGCGAGGCCAAGATCCTGGACCAGCAGCGCATCGGCGCCGGCCATGGCTAGCTGCCGCACGAGATCCTCTAAACCCGCCAGCTCCGATGTGAAGGCAAGCGTGTTGAGCGTGACGTACCCGCGCACCTCGCGCCCGTGCAGAAACGCCATCAGGGTATCAAGCTGGTCGAGCGAGAAATTCGTAGCCCGCGCGCGGGCGTTGAAGCCGGCATCGAGTCCGAAATAAATGGCATCCGCGCCGTTCTCGACCGCTGCCCGCGCGCTATCCCAATCGCCGGCGGGAGCCAGAAGCTCCGGCATGGATGGCCTGTGGGCAGCCGTGGGCAGGTTGGACATGAAAAACTCGCGAAAGAGGTAGCCCTTTAGTTTAGCGGACAGCCTCGCGGCTGGGCAGGATTTTGAGAAGTGGCGCGGCCCCGGCACGCCTCATCCTTGCCGGCCCGGACACTCCCTTCGAGACGCGACCCGCATTTTTAGCTTGGCCGATAGGCGTGCTACTATAGGTGCGGAAGCGAATCTCGATTTGGCTGCCGAGGCTTGCGATGCGATATATCAAAGCCGGTTTGCGGTTCCTGTTGGCTGCATTCTTCATCTTCGCCGGAGTGAACCACTTCCGCGACGCAGCTTTTTTTCTGAAGCTCATGCCCGATTACATTCCCCAGGGCTGGCACTGGCCGGCCGTGTGGATCAGCGGCGTGGCGGAAATTGGCTTGGGCGCGCTGTTGCTCGTGCCGGCGACGCAACGGCTGGCTGCGTACGGGCTGATCGCGCTCTTGATCGCCGTGTTCCCGGCCAACATTTATGCCTATCAGCACTCGCGCGAGATTTTTCCAGGTCTCGATCCCGCGCTCCACTTCTGGCGGCTGCCATTGCAGGGTGTGCTGATCGCTTGCGCCTGGTGGTACACGCGCGGGGATAGCAGTGAGACGGCCCAGCCGGGTTCCAGTGAATTGGCCAGCGACATCCCGGCCCTTTGAGGGCTGGCGGCCATGGGGCCGCCCTAAGCCGACGCGATCGTAAACTCGCGCCACTCGAGCAGCTCGACGATATCGGTCATCGAGATGTCGCGTTTCTGCGGATTGGTGACCAGCGCGCGACTTAGAATCGTCGCGAACGGCTCGGGCATCCCATCGGCATAACTGGCTGCGTCCAGCGTGTCGATCTGCCGCAGCACGCTCAGCAAGCTGCCACCCCGAATCGCCTTCTGGCCGGTAAGCATTTCGTACAGCACGAGCGCCAACGCGAACACGTCGCTTTGCCAACTGACCGGTTCACTGCGCGCTTGTTCGGGCGACATGTACTCGGGCGTGCCCGACAGCCCGCTGGGATCGGCGGTTTCCCAACTGCCGGTTTCGGCGGTGGGAGAGCTGAAGGGCTCGCGGTGCGCGAGACCAAAATCCATGATCTTGGCCAGGCCGTCGCTGGTGATCATGATGTTGGCGGGCTTGAGATCGCCATGCACGATCTTATGCGCGTGGGCATTGGCCATCCCCAGCGCGACCTGCCGCGCGATGTTCTTGGCCTCTTCCTGGGAAAGCCGTCCGGCCTCGAGCAAGCGCTTGAGCGATTGCCCCTCGACGTGCTCCATCACAATCATCGAAATGCCGTCGGTGTCGTCGACCGAAAACAGAGTGCACACGTTCGGGTGGTTGAGCGCCGCGGCAGCGCGGGCTTCGTCCAGCATCCGCCGCGATGCGCCGCTCGAGCCAGGCCGGAAGATCTTGAGCGCCACGGCGCGGTGCAGCGTCAAATCTCGCGCCCGATAAACGACTCCAAACGTGCCGCTGCCGATCTGTTGCTCGATTCGATATTGGCCAACCACGCTGTTGGCGCCCAACACTTGCGTGGGATCGAGGGTGCCTTCGTCGCGGGCCCAGTTCTCGGGGCACAACCCTCCCGTCTGCAAACCGTCGAGCACGCGCAGCACTTCATCGCTGCGGCGGCCCACACTCAGGTTGTGCACCACCTCATATTGCAAGACGCCGTTCGGGTCGACGATGAACAGCCCGCGGAGGGCCATATTCTGTCGCGGCAAGTAGACGCCGTAGGCCTGGCACACCGAGCCGTCTTCGTCGCTGGCCAGCGGAAACGCGAGTCCACCCAGGCCGCCTTGGCTGCGCGGCGTGCTGATCCACTGTTCGTGGCTGGCCACGGGATCCGTGCTCACGCCCAATATGTCGCAATCGCGGCGCAGGAACTCTTCGTACTGCACGCTCAATGCGGTGAGCTCCGTGGGGCAGACCATCGAAAAATCCCGCGGGTAGAACAGCAGCACCAGCCACCGGTCGCGGTAATCATTCAGCGAGACCGACGTCTTGCCGTCGGGTCGTGCCGTGCACGGTAAGTCGAAGTCGATGGCGCGAGAGCCTACGCAAGCTTGGTTGGGCGTTTTCGGCGACGATTGCTTGCCGGATCGAGCCTTCATAAGGGGTATTCTAGCCGACCACGCCCTGGCGACCAATGCGCGACAGCAGCCGGCGGCGCCCATTCACGATTCTTGGCGTAGCTTGCAACGTTTGTGGCCGCGGGTTTGAATTGGACAACTAATTTGAATGCCGCAAGCCAGGATATCCCCATCATGCACCAGACTAGATTTAGCCGCCGTACGTTGTTGGTGAGTGCAGGGGCGGCGGGCGCGAGCCTGTTGCCTTGGCCTCGCGCCCTGGCTGCCGCCACGCTCAAGCCGATCAAGGTGGGCGTGATTACCAATGTCTTTTTTCCACGCAGCCACGCGCACGTGATCCTTGAGAACTTTCTCGAGCCCTATTTGTTCAACGGCCAGGTCATCCGCCCCGACATGCCGATCGCCAGCATGTTCGTGGATCAATTTCCAAAAAATGACATGGCCCGCGGTGTCGCGCGCGATTTTCAGATTCCGCTGTTCCCCAGCATTCGCGAGGCCCTGACGCTCGGCGGCGACACGCTGGCCGTCGATGCCGTGCTATTGATCGGCGAGCATGGCGATTACCCCACCAATCACAAGGGGCAAGTACAGTATCCACGCAAGGAGTTCTTCGACCAGATCGTCCAAGTGTTCAAGGGCAGCGGGCGCGTGGCGCCGGTCTTCTGCGACAAGCATCTGTCCTATCGCTGGGATTGGGCCAAGGAGATGGTCGACACGGCGCGTGCGATGCAGATTCCGCTGATGGGCGGCAGCTCGGTGCCGTTGGCCGAGCGCCGCCCACCGCTCGAACTGGCGCCAGGCGCAAAGATCGACGAAGCCGTATCGATCCATGGCGGCGGCGTCGAATCATACGACTTTCACGCGCTGGAAGTTTTGCAATCGATCGTCGAAGCGCGCGCCGGCGGTGAGACGGGAGTGCGGCGGGTGCGCTTTTTGACCGGCGACGCATTGTGGAAAGCGGCCGCGGCCGGCGATTGGTCTAGCCAGTTGGCGGCGGCCGCCATGACGGCCGAACTGGGAAGCGAGCACGAGCTGGTGCGCCACTTCGCCTCGCGCGGCCAAAGCGCCCTCGACACGCCGGCCACCATCCACGGCATCTTGATCGACTACCGAGATGGGCTGCGCGGCACGGCGCTCAAAGTCGGCAACAACGGCATTCGCTGGAACTTCGCGTGCCGGCTGGCGGGCCAGTCACAGCCGCTGGCGACCAGCTTCTATGTTGGCCCTTGGCAAAATCGAAACCTGTTCAAGGCGCTCTCGCATGCGATTCAAACGCATTTTCGCGAAGGCAAGCCGCCTTACCCTGTCGAGCGCACGCTGTTGACGTCGGGAGTGCTCGACGCGGCCATGGACTCGAAGGTGGCCGACGGCAGCGCGATCGAAACTCCCCAGCTCGCCTTCAGCTACGCGGCTAAAGATTTCCGGCCCATGCGCGAAATGGGCGCAACCTGGAAGATCATCACCGAACAAACCCCGGAGCCGGCCGGCATCGAGCCGGTTGGAATCCACTAGGCTCCCAGCGCCGTTAATAGCGCCACGGATACAAACGCGTCTGCGGCGTGATCCGCGAGGTTTGCACTTTCAGGTGCGCGACTTCATCGTTGAGCACTTGCACTTGCCAGCGCAGTTGTTGCTCGACGGGCGAGCCCGCCAGCAGCTTGCCGCGCTCGAGCTGCAAGCGCGCGATTTCCATTCGCAGCCGCATGCGTTCGACGTCCATCGCATCGACCGTGCCCGGCGAGCGCTGATTGGCCACGCGGGCGCTGTTGTACGAGGCTTCGGCCGCCTTCACGCTCGATTCGATGCGTCGCAGCCAGCCAGCAAAGAAATCGTCGTTGCCGCCCTTTTTGACTCCGTCGTACTGGGCCTTGGCAATCGCCAGGTCTTCGCCGTAGTCAGCGATGACAGAAGCAGAGACGGTTTTGGGGAACCGCTCGTTGGTCACCTGGACCTTGCGCAGGTTCGTCTCGGCCAAGCGCAGTTGCGCCTCGGCATATTCCAACTCGAGATTGCGCGGCGATTTCTCCGAGTCGGCCGAAGCCACCGGGATGGCAAGCGCTAGTGCAATGATGCCCACGAAACCGATGCACGCCAGTACGGCAAGATTGCGAGACCTCATCGTCTTACCCTCGAAGAGAACTGCGGGGCAGCCGCGCGCCACTGGGTCGGGCCGCGGCCGTGTCGTCGCTTGGGATTATAACCGCGCCACGGACGCGCTGTTGGAGCGCTCAGGTAGGCCGGGATGCAAATCGGCGCGGCCTTTGCTTACCCACAAACCTACAACACGAAACCGCCGGATTGCCCGGTGGTGGGCGCGTTGACGCTCGGCGGCGGACCCCCTAAACTCAGCCGATTCGGCGCATTCGTTACCCCCTGCGCCTGCTTGAGCGTGTGCTTTTTTGCCTGCCGCGCTGCTTGTACCTCCCGAGAGAACGCGATGTCCTCGCCCAGCGAAACTTCCGCCCGCCCCATCACGCCGAGCGAGGCGGTGGCCATCAACACCATCCGCACGCTGGCGATGGACGCCGTGGAAGCCGCCAAGAGCGGCCATCCCGGCACCCCCATGGCGCTGGCGCCCGTGGCCTACACGCTGTGGAACGAGTTTCTGCGCTACGATCCGGCCGATCCCTCCTGGCCCGGGCGCGACCGCTTCGTGCTCTCCTGCGGGCATGCTTCGATGCTGCTGTATTCGGTGCTGCACCTGGCGGGCGTGAAGAAGCTGGTGGACGGACACCCCGAAAACGAACTGGCCGTGACGCTGGACGACATCCGCCGCTTTCGCCAGTTGGGCAGCCGCTGCTTCGGACATCCCGAGCATTTTGAGACCTCGGGCGTGGAAACCACCACGGGGCCGCTCGGCCAAGGTGTTGGCAATAGCGTCGGCATGGCGATTGCGCAGCGCTGGCTGGCGGCACACTTCGATCGGCCTGGGTTCGAGCTGTTTGACTACGACATTTTTGCCATGTGCAGCGATGGCGATTTGATGGAGGGAGTTTCGAACGAAGCGGCCTCGCTGGCGGGGCACCTGCAACTTTCGAACCTGTGCTGGATTTACGATGACAACCACATCACGATCGAAGGGCACACCGAGCTGGCCTATAGCGACGACGCCGCCACCCGGTTCGAGGGCCTGGGCTGGAATGTCATTCGTGTTGCCGACGCGAACGACCTGGCCGCGCTACGCACGGCCTTTCAGAAGTTTCGCGCGACCGAAGATCGTCCCACGCTGATCATCGTGCGCTCGATCATTGCCTGGGGTTCCCCGCACAAGGCAAACACCGAACACGCCCATGGCTCCCCGCTGGGCGAAGACGAAGTGCGCGCCACGAAACAAGTGTATGGCTGGCCGGCCGACGAAAAGTTTCTGGTCCCGCCCGAAGCTCGCGCTCAATTTGCCGCGGGTGTGGGTGCTCGGGGCGAGGAGCTGCACGCTCAGTGGAGCGAGAAGTTCGCCCAGTATTCCAAGCGGCATGCCGAGCTGGCGCGCGAGTGGCAACTCATGGAGCGCCGCGCTTTGCCCGACGGTTGGGACAAGGGCCTGCCGGCATTTCCTGCCGACGCAAAAGGAATGGCCACGCGAATCTCGTCGGGCAAGGTGCTCAATGCCGTTGCCGAAGCGGTGCCTTGGCTGATCGGCGGAGCAGGGGACCTGGCGCCATCGACGATGACCCTCTTGAGCGTCGACGGCGGCGCGTCGTTCGAGCCAGGTTCAACCGGCCGCAACTTGCACTTTGGCATTCGAGAGCACGGTATGGCATCGGCGCTCAACGGCATGTCGCTGTCTTACGTGCGGCCGTTTGGCGCAACGTTCTTCGTATTCAGCGACTACTTGCGGCCGGCCATGCGGCTGAGCGCGCTGATGCACGTGCCGGTCATCTATATCTTCACGCATGACTCAATTGGCTTGGGCGAGGATGGACCGACTCACCAGCCGATCGAACACCTGGCCGCCGCCCGCGCCATTTTGAATCTACTAGTGATCCGGCCAGCTGATGCCAACGAAGTGACCGAGGCGTGGCGCGTGATCATGCCGCAAACGAAAACGCCTGTGGCGCTCGTGCTCACGCGGCAAAACGTGCCCACGCTCGATCGCACGCGCTTTGCCCCCGCGGCGGGTCTCGCGCGCGGCGCGTACGTGCTGGCCGACAGCCAGCCCGGACAGCAGCCCGAGCTGATTTTGATCGGCACGGGCAGCGAGGTTTCGCTGTGCGTGGAAGCCTACGAAAAGCTGGCGACCGAAGGGCGTTCGGTGCGCGTCGTGAGCATGCCCTGTTGGGAACTGTTCGATCAGCAAGACCAGGCTTATCGCGACAGCGTTTTGCCGCCGGGCGTGAGTGCGCGCATCGCCGTCGAGACCGGGGTGGAACAAGGCTGGAGCAAGTACGTGGGTCCCGGCGGCCGCTTCATTGGCATGACGACGTATGGCCTGTCCGCGCCGGCCAAAGACCTCATGAAGCGCTTTGGCTTCACCGCCGAGCGCGTGGTGACCGCCGCCAAGGAACTGCTCTCGCGCAAATAGCGCGGTGATACGCGACGCGCGCACATCGGTCGCGATGGCCGTCGTGCCGATGGAGCCAGCCCTAGGACGAAATGCCCATAAGCCGCCGCAGGGGCTCCGGCGGATACAGGCAGAATGCATACTCCCGCGATGCCAGGATGGCGTGCGCCCGCAGCAAGGTTGCGATCCGCTCGCGCTCGCCCAGCAGCTCTTGCCACTGGTCGCTTACGAAGGGCTGTAATCGCTGGTTGCAGGCGATGATCTCGTGGCAGCGCTGCTTGGCGGTCGCTTCTGCGGGCGAATTCTCGATCCACCGCCACTTGCGTTTCACAATCTCGTCGACGGCGCCGTTTTTGACTCCATCCAGGTGCCGCTCCGGGTGATAGGCCAGCTCGCGCAACTCCCAATCCACGCGCCGCAAGTCCTCCGGCCCAACCTCCTCGCGCTCGACGGGCAGCCGCAACGTGGCCGTGGCTGTCATATAGCCGGGCGGCTTGATGCCAAAGAACCGCTCGATGAAGGTGTCGGTCACCTGGTCGTACTTCGCCCCGCCAATCCCATGCAGGAAGACGTCGCCCAGAAATAATCTGGCAAACATGGTCGTGACCAGGGCCCGCGTGCGGATGCGAATTCCGCGTGCGGCGAGCTCGGCCAGTTGCGCGGCCGCAGTGCCCGCCTCGCCTTCAGGCGACAGGCTAAGTGGAAGTTCGAGCTGGCCGCGATCCGACAGAACGATCTCTTCGCCGCGCTGCCGCACGAACAGCCGTCTGCGGCGAGGATTCGCGCGGTCCCAAATCCACAACGGCGCCTCCAGCCAACCGTCCTCGATCGTGAGATCTGGCACCGGATGCGCGGTCGAGCGCACGTGGTTCGCGTGACGGAACTCGGCAACGGCGCGATTGTATTCTTCCCAAAAACGAGGCAGCCGGGCCAGCAAGTGACACGCGAACCAATGGAACGCCGGCAGGCTGCACACGCGGCTCTGCGGGATCTCCAAAGTGGTCGCTCCCCAGCGGCCTTCCTGTTGATGCCGCGCCTGAGCCAGGCATTCACCCAAGTTGTTGCACGCCCGCGATCGCTCGATCACGAGCGGCCAGAATTCCTTCACCAGCGGATTGCTGACTAGCTTTGCAATCGCGGTCGCGCTGCGCGATCCAAAGGCCTCCAGCGTCGCGCGGTCCACGATCGCCCGCTCTTCGTATGGAATCTCGGCAGTCTGACGGTCCAGGGGCAAACTCTCCACCAGGGGCGCATCGGGGCTGCCGCTGGGAACGCGCAGCGAGGCCGTCTTGATCGTGTCGCTATCGATCACCAGGTTGACCGCCGTGCCACGATGCTCGCGCGCCAGCCGCGCCAGCGCAAAATTCTTGAACCACACGCCCGGATGAAAGAGCTGCGGCTGGTGGCCGGCCAGCAGAATGCGCTCGGTGGCAGTGCGGTCGAGCGGCGGAACATCGCGGTATGAGCTCGTATAGCGCCAGGCGGCCTGCACCAGTTCTTGACGGGCTTCGGCGGCTAACCGCACCAGCGAGCGTCCCTGCACGTCGTAGTCTCGCGCCGTCTCGCGCGTTGCGATATTGTGCGCCAGCAATTCGCCCACGCCTTCGGGCGGCGGATCGATCAGCGTGCCGCCGTTCTCGCGCGGGGCCCGCAAATGTCGGTGCTCGAGAGCTTCATCCATCAGCGTCATCCGGTCATCTCTCCACAAGGCGAAGTATCTCGAGCCGGTGAGGGCGGCCGCCAATCGCCAATCGCCCGATCCAAGACGACGTGGTAATACTCTAATCGCGTGCGCGCGTTGTCGAGCGATCCGCCAAACGAGCGCTCTTCTTCCAAGTAAATGAGCGGGACCGCAAGCTCGATGATCGACAGTCCGGCCTTGACCGCCTGCGCCCACAGCTCGAGCGGCATCGCGTAGCCGGTCTCCGTAATGTGCAAGGGCGCCAGCGCATCGCGGCGATAGGCCTTGAAGCCGCAAAACGCGTCGGTTAGTTGCAGGCCCAGCCGGCGGTTGACCTCGGCCGTGATCTGCGCGTTGATCGAGCGCCGCTCGACCGGCGGCGCGCTGTCGTTGGGGAATTCAGCTAAATAGCGGCTGCCGGAAACGATCTGCGCCTGGGTGCTGGCGGCGACGAACTCGGGAATCCGCTGTGGCTCGTGCTGTCCATCGCAGTCGATGGTTACGAGCACGTCGTATCCGTGCGACAACGTGTATTCAAAAGCCGAGCGAAGCGCCGCGCCGTATCCCAAGTTCGTCGGGTGCGTCACCACCGCGATGTCGCGGCGCTTGGCCAGCAACTCGGCCGTGCCGTCGCGCGACCCATCATTCACCACCAGCACGTGCGGGCTATATCGCAGCACCTCGTCCAGCACAGGGCTCACGTGGTTGACCTCGTTGTACACCGGCAGCGCCGTCAGAAACTTGATCGAGCTGGACATGGGCGCTTGTTGTACGAGGTTCACAGTGGGCCGGCCAACGGCGAGTCTAATCATTGTAGACGAGTGGTTTGCAAAGGCGAGTTTCGACAATTTGTCCGCGATCCCGGCCCAATTTTATTCGCTCCGTTCGCTCATACCCATCGAAATGGGTCTCGTTCGCAGCGGCTGGCCCACACCTCGAGGGCCGGAAACTGCCGGGCCAGCACGCCTGCCAACTCCTCGACGGCGAACCGCTCGCTGGCGAAATGTCCCGCTAGCACCAGGCACATACCAAGCGACTCGGCTTCCAAGGCCGTGTGGAAGCGCGCTTCGCCGGTCACGAACACATCGCAGCCCGCCTGCGCGGCCGACGCGACAAGTTCGCCCGCGCTGCCGCAGCCGACCGCGACACGCGCCACGGTCCGATCCATCGCGCCGACAACTTGCACGTGCTCGATCGCGAGCAACTGCTGAACCTTCTTGACCAATTCGCCAAGCTGCATCTTCTTAGGCAACATGCCTGCGCGTCCGCTGCCAACCGTCGGATCGTCGGCGGCCGGCAAGGGAACGATTTGCGTAAGCTCCAGGCCGCGCGCCAAACGCTCGTTAATGCCATCGGTGGCCGAATCGAACGCCGTGTGTGGGCTGTAGACGGCCACGCCAGCGCGAATCAGGTCCAGCAGTATCCGCCCTTCGCTGCTCTCGCTCGTGACGCGATTTGTGGGGCGAAACAGCATGGGGTGGTGGCTGACGATCAGGTTCGCTTGCTCATCGATCGCTTCCCGCGCGGAGTCCGGCGTCACGGTCAGGCAGGTCATCACCCGTTCAACGTGATCTTCCGCGCGTCCGACCAACAGACCGACGTTGTCCCATGCTTCGGCCAGGGAGACCGGGGCAAAGGCTTCCAGGAATGCGGCGATGTCAGCCACGCGCGTCATGAAACGAACTTTACGTGAAGGAGCGAGTCCTCGTATCGCGACCGTTTACTTTATGCCGCCGCGCTAGCAAACGCCAAGCAAGTTTGTGGCTCGCCACGCGCATTTGCATGCCCCTTGTAAAACTTTGCCGGACGCGACCGTTAGCCGCATGGCAAACGCGCCGCTACAATCCCTACAACAATCGAGAACAGACGTCTTACAAACGGCGTGCGCAGTGCCTCAACTGAAAATCGGGATTCAACTGGCCAGCTTGCGGCAGCCTTTTCGCAAGGCCTTGGTCACCGCTGCGCAGCTCGGAGCCAGCGGAATCGAGATCGATGCCCGCGGCGAGCTGCGGCCGGAGACTCTGACGCAGACGGCGCTGCGCGAGGTGCGGCGGCTGGTCGAAGAACATGGCCTTGCCATCGCCGCGGTCGGATTTCAAACGCGCCGTGGCTATGACGTTCCAGACGACTTGGAGCGCCGCATCACCGCCACCAAGCGCGCGATGAAATTCGCCGCCGACCTGCGCGCGCCGGTCCTCATCAACCAGGTCGGGCGCGTGCCTGAAGACGACACAACTTCCACCTGGCAGCGGTTCGTCGAAAGCTTGCGCGAGCTCGGGCAATATGGCCAACATGTGGGCACACTGCTGGCCGCGCAAACCGGCAGCGAAAGCGGCGCCGATCTGGCGCGGCTGATCGCGGCGCTTCCGCCCGCCGCGCTGGGCGTTGATCTGGATCCCGGCAATTTGATTGTGAATGGATTCTCGCCGTTGGAAGCCGTCGAAACGCTGGGGTCTGAAATCGTGCACGTGCATGCGCGCGACGGGGTGCGCGATCTGGCGCGCGGGCGTGGCCTGGAAGTGCCGCTCTCGCGCGGCTCGGCTGATTTTCCGGCGCTCTTGGGTGCGCTCGAAGAGCGGCGTTACCGCGGGTTCTTTACCATCGCGCGGCACGAGACCGACGACCCACAGGGGGAAATCGCGGCGGCGGTGAGCTACTTGAAGAGCCTTTAGGCGCGGCGCGCGTCGCGTCTGTTCGCTGGTTGCTCGATTTCGCGTTTGCATCCCAGTAGAATGCGCAGGATTTCACCGCCCATTCGATCGCACGGAAAGGATAATTGCCATGATCCGCATCCTGATGGCTGGCGTGTGTTCACTCGTCCTTGGCGGCATGGCCGCGGCGCAAGAAAAAGCGGCAAGCACCCCCGCGCCCAGCCAGGAGGAGCTCGACAAAAAGTTCGCCGAAACCATGTCCGGCGCCACGCTCGTCGGCAACTTTACCGTGGTGGGCTTGCAAGGCGACAAACCGCTCAAGGAAGACCGTTACACGCTGGGCAAGGTCAAGAAACTGCAAGGCGACCTATGGTCGTTCGAAGCCCGCATCCAGTACGGTGATCACGACGTCACTTTGCCTTTGGCCCTGCCAGTCAAATGGGCTGGTGACACGCCGGTCATTTCGGTTTCGAACGTGGCGTTCCCTGGGCTGGGCACTTACTCGGCGCGCGTGGTCGTCGATCATGGCTGGTACGCGGGCACGTGGTACGGTGGCACGCACGGGGGGCATCTGTTCGGCCGCATCACGCGCGACAAAGACAAAGACGCCGACAAGCCGGCAGGCAAGTAAGGTGCGATTGGATCACTCGCCGGCATGATGCGCGACGATTGCGGCCGTCGCGGCCAGCGCGGCCGTTTCCACGCGCAAGATCCGCGTGCCCAGCCCAATCGCGATCCAGCCAGCCGCGCGGGCGAGCTGCAACTCGCCGTCCGTAAACCCGCCTTCCGGGCCGATCGCCAGCGCGACATGCGCGGGCATTGGGTTGCGCGCTAAGATCTTGCCCAGCGATTCTCTCCCGGCCTCGTCATCCGGGTGGGCGATCAGCCGCAGGGCGTCGTGCGGTGTCCCATCCAGCAGCCTGGCGAGCGGGGCCGGCTCGGCAATTTCCAGCAGCCGATTGCGCCCACACTGCTTCGAGGCTTCGATCACGGTTTGCCGTAACCGTGCCGCACCGACGTCCTGGCCGATCGCGCGCTCGGTCACGAGTGGCACGAGCCGCGTCACTCCGAGCTCGACCGCCTTTTCGGCGAGCCACCGTCGGCGATCTCCCTTGGGCAGCGCGACAGCCAAAGTCAGTTCAAACGACAGCTCGCGATTCACCTCGCGCCGCTCGAGCACGCTTAGCACGATCTGGGCGCGCTCGATGCGTTCGACTCGCGCCGCGAACTCCGCCCCCGAGCCATCGAAGAGCGTAATTTCATGGCCCACCTTCGCGCGCATCACGTGTGTCAGATGGTGCGCCTCGCCGCCCACTAGTC
>DATJEN010000178.1:0-3021 GCA_035496575.1 Pirellulales bacterium | reverse complement strand
GTCGGCCCTCAAACGCTGCCGCCCAACATCGCCCCGGTGAAAGTGCCGCGCGTCGTCGCCCGCAGCGGCGGCACGGCAGCCGTCGAGGTTCTGGTCGGTCAGCAGCCGGCGGGCGCGACGCAAACGATCACCGATGTGACTCGCCTCGCGATCCAGCAATACGAGGCGATCTATCCGCAAGTGATCGCTCGTGCCGTGGCTCGCCGCTTCTTGAAAAACGGCATCCTGTACGGCGGTAAGGAAGCGCTCGGAGTGCAAAAAGGTTCGCTGGAAGGCTTTGCTCTCGATATGGCGACGCTGGCGTGGCAGGCCAGCGAATCAGCCGACACTCGCTGCTGGGGCCTGTTGCCGGACAAGATCCAAGTTCTGCGACTGGAGCTGCCGGCCGGCGAACATGACATTGGTCTGCGACCTCTCAACGTGGGTGGTTATCCGATTGGTGGCGCGGCACGGCAGCACGTTCGCATCGCCGATAGTTGCAACACGTATTTGCTGGCGAGCTTTCCCGACCATCGCCTGGTGGGCAAAGTCCTGGTTAGCGAGCCGTAGCCGGCTTTCGCAGCTTAGATGTCCCGAGACGCGAGGCGGCCCTCCGACTTCAGCTCGAAATTTGCCACGTTCTTTTTCTTCGGCTGAACGTCAAAGGTCAAAGTCGATTCCGTGTTGTACTGCGATGGGACGGTCTCGGGCGAGCCGGCTATGGTCTGCCCATCTTCGTCCTGATCCGCGTCGCGAAAAGTCATAATTCGCACCGTGCTCGTGCCGGGAATGGCGCCCCGGCGGCCTTCGGAAAAGTTCAGCACATAATTTCCATCGCTGTCCGTGGTGGCACCCGCCGGCCGACCATTTTCGGGAACGAACACGACCGTAGCATGAGCCAGCGGCTTGCCATCCATGGTGACCCTGCCCGTTACGTATGCAATATCGGGCCCGCTTGAGGCGCAGCCGGCGCAAACAAGCGCCAACCCTGCCACGAAGGCCATGTTGATGTGTCCCAAACGAATCATACGTGCCTCTCCTCGATCGGTTGTATGCGGCAATTTGTGCAGATGCGCGTTCCGAGTTCGCTCAAAACGGTTGCAGCGCCAGACCATCGGCGATGGAATACAACCGCTGGTACATTCCGTACGGAAGTCCCTTGGCCGTCATGTAAGGTCGGTTGGCGTTCCAGGCCGTGGCGGTGTTTTGGATGTTCTCGCTGACGAACCGCGCCGAGCCGTCGGCGAAGCAAAATTGGGCTCCGTTGGGATGATTGCTGCCGGCTGTGCGATGCGGCTGCGGATTGCCTTGCGGCGCGGTCCAGTTCATTTGCCAGCGGCCGTTCACCATCAGGGCGTTGGAGGCCCCAGTCGCGTAGCCGGGCTGATCGGTGGACCCGAAAATGCGGCCCCGGTTGCGGCCGTTGAGGTCCATTTTCCAGCGGACCTCGGCAATCAGGAATTGATTGCTCGTGCCGTCGGTGATTTCCGCAAAGCGCAGCGAGCTGGAGCGGTTATCGCGGTCGAACACACCGTTGAAACGATCGCGATTGATCGCGGCGCCGACCGCTCCGCCCGTCCAACCGTTGTAAGACGAGCCACACGCCTTATAGCTGCTGGTGGCCGAGTTCTTGACGGCGCCATCGTTCCAGTTCTTGGGTTTGTATTCGGATGGGCAGGTAAAAATGTTGACCGGCGTCTGGGCCAGCGTCAGGTTCCGCGACTTGCTGGAGTTGGAGATCGGCAATAGCAAGTTGAATTGGTTGTAGATGGCCGTCTGCTCGATGTAGGGCAGAATCGCGGTTCCCCAGCCAAAGCCGGTGCCGCCATCGGCGTCGTTTGGATTGCCATCGAAAATTCCGCGGTACATGTGACCGATGGGGACCGATGTGTAAGTGTCCACATAGTTGTGGACCGCGAGCGCCATTTGCTTGAGGTTGTTCGCACATTGCATGCGCCGCGCCGACTCGCGAGCCGTCTGCACGGCCGGCAATAGCAGCGACACGAGGACGCCAATAATCGCAATGACGACGAGCAGCTCGACGAGCGTGAAAGCGGATTTGCGTGACATAGGCTTTTACCGCGCAGGAGGTACGAGGCGCGCGAAGGACTCCCGGTGGAAGCCTGTTGCGCGAAGTTAGTTGTGCGAAGTCGATTTTGCGAGCGCGACCTTTGACCGAGGTCAACACGTCGAAAAGCAGCGGCTACTTCCCCAAGCGGCCGAAGCGACTCGAGTCTCTCGCAAAGGCGATGCCAGCGCCAGAGCTTCTTCCGTGCGCGGGGCGGCTCGCAGAAAAAAGTCCGCTCGCACACGCACTTGCGCGGAGTGCGTCGCGATTGTCGCAGTCGGGCGCGATGCAGATTATGCGGCGATGGGCCGCATTTACCGTGTCAATGAGCCGCGGCGGCCGGGCAGCCGTGAGTAGCCATCATGCTCTTCGTGAGGCGCGGCTGTCTCGTGTTTGCTTTTGCCTGTCGAAGTGTCCTAGCGCTTCCGTCCGCCGACGCTCCAATTTTTGGCCGGCGCTTCGAGGGCCGTCTCGAAGAGCTGCTCGAAGCTGGCTGAGCGCTGGGGCAACTGCTTGCGGAGGCGACGTAGGAATTCGCGCTCGGGTTCCCGAATCTCGCGGTCGGAGTAGATCATCTTGAGCAGGTAGTACTCCTCGCTGGGCGTGATTTGGCCATCGGCGAGAAAAACCTTTTCCAGGACCGAGAAGAACAGGTCGTCAAACTTCGGGCAGCGGTTCTCCGTCTCGCAGTACAGCTCGACCAGTAGCTTGACATCGTCGATATCGAGCCGGCCATCTGCCTCGATCTGCTCGCGGATCGGCTGGATCTCGTCTTCCGTGATGCCGCCGTCGGCCTGAATCTTTGACAGGAACTGATAGAACTGCCCCATGGTTGGTCCTCGGCTGGAAATGTCCGTTTTGCTCGTTCTCGCTACGCAACCGTAGCATGCGCTGGGTGGACAGTTTTGGTGTGCGAGGCGGTACGACCGGTAGGATCGGAAGGGGCCAAAAGCGGTAAGCGGAAAGCCGAAAGC
>DATJEN010000177.1:0-7579 GCA_035496575.1 Pirellulales bacterium | reverse complement strand
TCTTCCGCCAGTTGGCCGCCCGCCGCGACGGCAAACTCGTGTGCCGTTTGCCCCGGCAGGCGCTGGAAGCCGCGCGCGGCGAGCGCGCGTTCGAGACGACGATACATTTCGAGCACGGGCGGTCCGTCGGCGCGGCCCATTCCGGCCAATCCCAATCGCCGCAGCAACGCGATGAGCGCTCGCGCGCTCAAATACACCGTGAGGGACAGCATGCAGAAGCCCGCCGCAACCAGTCCGCCGCGCCAATCGAACCAGTGCCGTCGATACCATTGCCAAAACGTGCCCACCGGCGAGTTGGACACGGCGCGTAGTCGGTCCTGCCAGATTTGTGGGCTGATGATGTTGTCGACCGCGGCGCTCACGCCTTGTGCCAGGGGTTCATAGATCCCCTGACGCTGACGTTTAAAGTTCAAGCCCACGACATAGTTGGTCCACAGGACCTGTCCATAGTCGATGTATTGCCACACGCGCGCCAAGAAGCGGCCTCCGCCAAGCGCGGTCGACGATTCTTGTGTGCCTTCGGTGGGGTCGAGCACCAGCCACGCGCCGGGCGGAATTTCGTCGGCGGCAAATTCATCGGGCGGGATGTCGTCGCGCCGCAGGTACACTTCCACCCACGCGTGCGCGTGGAGTTGTTGCACCTGGTAGTACATCCCAAGCGGGTTCCACTCGCCCCCCTTGTAGCCGATGGCCATGCGTGCCGGAATGCCCTGGCTGCGGAGCATCATGGCGAGCGCTCCGGCGAAGTATTCGCAATGTCCAAGCCGGTGCGTGGTGACAAAGTCTTCCAGCGGGTCGACGTTCAAATTGCGTTGCTGCGCGTCGAGGCTATAGAGATAGTTGCCCGACGAGCTGAGATAGTCGTTCAGCGCTCGGGCCGCCGCCACGCGATCGGCCGGATCCACCCCGCGCTGTTCGAGCACTCGCGCGGCAGTCGCGCGCAGACCCGCCAGCGAGTCGGGCTTGTCCGGACCGGCCGTAGGCATTTGCAGCATCTCCCGCAATTCGCTGCGATACATCGTGTGCTCATGCGGAACGATCCTTCGGAGCCGTTCGTCCAGAATGCCATCGGTGCCGATCTCGAACTCGATTTGCCGGCCGCGATAATCTTCTTGCCGTGTTAGTTCCTCCGTGGCCACGTCGGCCCGCAAGCGGTGATCGGGCTGGAAAGCGAAGACCGGGAACACGCAGAACATTTCGGCCACGTCGAGCGGTTCCACCGTGATCTTTTGCCGCGTGAACGGAGTACGAATCTCGGTGGGCATCAAGGTTGGCGTCTTGCGCTCCGCTTGGGTCCAGGCGCCGCTCTCATAATGGCTGACGATGGTGCCACGGAACAACGGTTCATCGGCCAGCTTGAATGGGCGGCTTTCTCTGCCGTGAAAAAACGAAACCCGCATCACGACGTCGGCATTGTTGATGATTTCCCCAAGCTCGCCGAGCGTGACCTTCTTGGTGAATCCCACCGTGCGCAAAGGCTCGGAGCTGGCTATCTCACGCTGCGGCACATCCCAGCGTGGCAAAACGAAGAACAATACGATCGATACCGCAACGCTGATTGCCGAAACGAGTCCACATTGCCGCAGCATGCCGCTGATCAGGTCGCGCGGCTCCACATTGGCGGTGTTCGAATAGAGGACCGGCTGATTGCCGACGCCGGCGACGGACACATCCAAGCGCGGGCCCACCCCCTGCCGGGCCTTGGCATCGGTGGCCAGCACCAGAAGCGCGAAGGTGAAGACACCCAAGAACAGATAGACGACCGTCAACAGCGCGAATGTCGGCCCCGATAAGAGCGTCGAGGCGATCGCCACCTGGCCAAAGCTCAGCAGCGCGAGCTGCCAATACAAGCGATTGCCCTTGGGTTGGAACATGAGGACGAACTGCAAGTACGACTGCAGGTGGGCCATCACGAACATTTGGCCCGGGCGATCGACGCCCGCGGCTTGCACGGCGGAAATCGCGATGGCCGACACCGCCAAGAGATCCGCATACCGCTGCCGTAAATAAAACCAGCCACGAAAATCGGTCACGTACGCGGAGACGGCCGCAATGACCACCGACGCGACAAACAGCGAAAAATCGTGTTCCCCCATTCCCAACAGGAACGTGGCCAATACGACCAATGCTGAAACCGAGATTCGCTGGGCTACTTCGATCGTGGACATGGCTATGCCGTGGAACTCAGACTGAAGTATTGGGCCAGCTCGGGACCAACGTGAACCACTTGCAACGAGCGGCCGTCGAGCCGAGCATCGCGATCCGCTGCCGCTTCGGCCAGCGCATCGAGTCCGACCGGCCGCGTGCTAATCAGCAACGTGGCGACGGCGGGCGGAATGCTCGCGAGAGCATGGCCAAGCTCACGCGGAAAATCGTCATCGCCATGCGGCGCGACGACCGCCAGCGCGTCCATCTGCTCTCCCATGAACAACGGCCCAGCCGCGCCAGAGCGCAGCGCAAATTCGTGCGCTGCCATGGCAATCGTCAATTGCCGGCCGGGTTGTCGGCAGGTTTCATCAATGATACTGGCCACGAAGCTGACGGCGCGCTCCAGATTCTCGCGCCCTGCAGCGCTCGCATCCGGCGCTTGCCACAGATCGATCAGCAAGGCCAGATCTTGGCTGCGGCGCTGTTCGAACTGCCGTACCACCAACGAGCCTCGCCGGGCAGAGGTCCGCCAATGGATCCAGCGGCGGCTGTCCCCCGCGCGGAAGTCGCGCATGCCGTAGAAATCCGTTTGTAACAGTCCGCGCCGCTCGATACGCTGGCCGCCCACCGGGGTCTCGCGGGCGATCTTGGCCCAATTGCGCGCGAGTCGCCCAACTCGGGGATGAACAACGAGCGACTCGCGCTCGCGAAGAACGTAGCTGTGCCGAAACAGCCCCATCGGAAAACGCGTCGTGATTCTCAGCGGGCCAAAGATGTATCGGCCACGCCGCGGCAAGCTGCCGGTGTACGTCACCTGCCGATTTTGCCCCGGCAGCAACATCGGAAAAAAGACGCTCGTCATGACGCGCGTACGATCGCCATCAGGCAGCTCGCGGCGAACGGTGTCCTCGACCTCCACTCCCCACACGCGCAGCCAACGACGCTCGTTAGTGACCGAAATCTCAACCGCCAGACGCTCACCCGCGCGCAGCGCCGGGGGCAATTTGCGTTCGATTCGCAACAGGCGCAATGCCAGGCGGCCATAGATGGCGGCGAACAACCAAGGTCCGGCCAGCAGACTGCCGACCAGCATCAGCAAGTTAAGCTGACGCGCGATCGCGCCGCTCAGCACCGCCACGACGACCAAAGCGTAGTACACGCCTTCCGCCCGCAGCCTTACTTGCCGTTGGAGTGCCATGCGAGCTTAACCGATCGACGGCGCCTGCGGTGCCAGCGCGCCTGCGGTGCCACTGGCTTTGCCAGTGCACGCCGCGGGAAGTTCTAAACAGCGCAACACATTTTACGCAAACGCGCGAGTGCTCGCCGTTAGCGCGGCACGCGGATATCCTCGACCAGCCGCGTCACAAGCGACTCGAGCATCGAGCGATGCATGCCCTGCATGTATCCTTTGGCGATGATCCGGTGAGACAAGACCGGAACCGCCAACCGTTTCACGTCGTCAGGTATCACAAAATCGCGGTTCTCAACGACCGCCAATGCCTGGCTGGCCCGATACAGGCACAGCGCTCCGCGAGTGCTGACGCCGACGCGCAGATCCTCGCAATTTCTGGTGGCTTCCACGATGTCTAGAAGATACGTGTTGATCGATTCGTCCACCGTCACTTGCCGGACGCCTTGCTGCAGGGCCACGATCTGGCTGGGTTCGAGCACCGCATGGAGCGAGTCGATGGGCTCGCCGGCGCGGTGACTCGCCAATACCTGCAGCTCGTCATCGCGTTCGGGATATCCCACGCCGATGCGCAACAAGAAGCGATCCAACTGGCTCTCTGGCAGCGGGTAAGTCCCCTCGAACTCGAAGGGATTTTGCGTCGCGATCACCATGAATGGCTGCGGTAGCGGGAACGTCTGCCCATCGGCGCTCACCTGGGCATCGCTCATGGCCTCGAGCAGCGCGCTTTGCGTTCGCGGTGGAGTGCGATTGATTTCGTCGGCCAGGATGATGTTGCCGAATATCGGACCGCGGGTGTGGACGAATTGTCCGCTCTGCGGATTGAAAACATTGCCCCCTGTGATGTCGCTGGGAAGCAAATCGGCCGTGAATTGGATGCGGCAGAACGTGCCGGAAACGCTTTTGGCTAAAGCCTTGCCAATCAGGGTTTTACCTACGCCGGGCACGTCTTCCAGCAGGACGTGGTCACCGGCCAATAGCGCAACGATGCACAGTCGCACCACTTCGCGCTTGCCGAGCACGACCTGGCTCATGTTGGCTTCGAGCTCGGCGACTAGATTCTGCAGCTCAATCGACATGCAGCTATTGAGGTGGTCGTGGTGGGGGATGGAGGGCGCGCATCGCTCGGCCGACCGATCAGCCCGCGCTCGGCAGGGGCAAGCTACTCCATCGTATCCCGCCTGCCGGGCTGAGGTCCAGTATTTGGGACAGGGCCGATTCGCGGCCTGTCGAGCGGCGCTCCAAACGCTTGCTGTCCATCGAATTGCGCGGGCACAAGCCGCGTGCCTGAGCCCGCGCGGGCGGATGTCCAACGAGCCTCTCTCCTGGCCGCGCCGCACTCGGCGCGCGGCCCCGCGCTAGAGGCCATCGATACTGCCCGGCGGTGCAGGATCGAAACTTGAGAGAATGTCGGAGGAGCCCATTGGCGGTGCCGGACGAATCGGAAAAATGGCCTAGGAAAACTCTAGCGGAGCCATAGGCAAGCCGATATCTTTAAGGAATTGGACAAGGAAAAAAGATTTTTCCTTACCCAGCTAGACGGCCCGCCGGTCACTTCCGTTCGGAACAGAGTGCGCCGCACAGGACTGCCTTCTCGCACGGCGTACTTCGCGGCCCCCACCGCGATCTCCTCTCCTCGGACTTGGACGTTCTTTCAATGTTGACTGATTTCCGTTCCTTGCGTCGCTCCCCGCGCCGCCCGTCAACCCACGTGAGCACCGGCGAGCAACTCGAAGTGCGGATGCTGCTGAGCATCTCGCCGAACCTCGCTCCCGTTCTGGTGGACGACAGTCAAACGGCGCTCGTGGCTGATTCTTCCACTAGCGCGGACGCTCCAAGCGCAACGCCGCTTCACGACGACGAGGGCGACATGGAGGGCGTGACCGTCACGCCGACCCAGATCATCACGGCCGCCGACACGGTGCCGCGCTTCGTTACTCAGGCCACCGCCATCAGCGTGCGCAGTGGCGACTGGTCGGACCCCACGGTTTGGTCGAGCGGCAAGGTGCCCGGGGCAGGCGATCAGGTGTCGATCGCCGATGGCAACGTCATCACATATTCGGCGATCAGCAATGCGCACATCGATGCGATTGAGATCAGCGGTAGCTTGATCTTCTCGACCAGCGTGAGCACGCGCCTGACGGTTGGCACGATGACGGTGATGCCCGAGGGAACTTTGCAAATTGGAACGGCGGCCAGCCCGGTGTCAAACCAGGTCACGGCGGAAATCGTGATCGCCGACCAGCCGCTCAACCTGGCGCTCGACCCGCGGCAGTACGGCACTGGATTGCTGGTGTACGGCAAGATTGACATCCATGGTGCGGCCGACAACGTCACCTGGTCGCGGCTGGCGACTGAGCTTCACGCGGGCGACACCAACTTTGTGGTGAGTGGCGCCGCGCCGACCTGGCGTCCCGGCGATACCCTGCTCTTTCCAGATTCGCGCCAAGTTTTGACAACCGACGCGGACGAGTTCATTGATGGCCAGGTGCCTGAGCAGTGGGAACAGGTTGTCGTCGATCATGTGCAAGGCAATCGCGTGTATCTGAAATCTGCCCTGCAGTTCGATCATCTTGGCGCTCGCAACAGCGATGGTGTTTTGGAGCTCTTGCCGCACGTCGCCGTGCTCAATCGAAATGTGATCATCCGTTCAGAGAATCCCGACGGCGTGCGCGGGCACACGTTTTACTCGGGCCGAGCCTCCGTCGATATCGAATACGCGCGCTTCCAAGACCTGGGGCGCACCTCGGCCTTCGAGGATCTCGACAGCACTACGCTCGATGCCAACGGCAACGTAACTCACATCGGCACCAACCAGATCGGCCGTTACGCGGTGCACTTCCATCATTTGATGGGTCTCGAGAACCCGACCAACACGGGTTACCAGTTCAAGTTCATTGGCAACACCGTGGATGGCTCGAAGAAGTGGGCCGTTGCCACGCATGACTCCAGCTTTGGCCTGCTGGAAGACAACGTGATTTACGACGCGGAAGGAGCCGGCTTCGTCACGGAAGATGGTTCGGAATTTGGAAACATGTTCCGCGACAACATCACGATCCGCATCCAGGGCACGCACGAGGACGGCAAAGAAGGCAACACCGCCACTGACTACGGGCGGGGCGGTTCCGGTTTTTGGTTCCGCCGCTCCGGCAACTACGTGATTGGGAACGTGGCTACCGACAGCACCTACGCCGGCTTCGTGATTGACGGGTATTTCGACCTTAACCCGGTTGTCGTCCCCGCCGCCCGCGGCGTCGATAAACATGAGCCCGGCCAGGGAATCACGTTGACCAACAACACGGGCGGGCTATTCGTGAACAACGAGGCCTACGGCATGAGCCGCTACGGCCTGTGGATGGCATATCCCATGGGCGACGATCTGACCAACAGCCCGAATTCGCTCACGATTTACAACATGCGTATCTGGAACGTGTATCACTCTGGAGTCGTGGCCTACCACACCGATCACGTGCTGTTTGACAAATTGTTGATATTGGGAGACTTGAACGCTCAGAACCGAAACGACACCGGCACCAACGGCATGGATCTCAAGCAGTATGAAAACCGGAACATGGTCATCCGCAACTCGCGCATCGAAGGGGTGCGCTTCGGAATTCTAGCTCCGCAAAATGATGCCAGCCAGGCTGGTGCCGAGAAGCCGACCGTCATCGAAAACACGATTCTGAAAGCTTACATCAACATCGTTGTTTCACCCGCCGTTGGAAACCGGCCCTCGAACGGGAACTCGCTCACGGTGCGCAACGTGAAGTTCACGATGTTAACCAAGTTGCCTGTGGGGCCAATCCCGGTCAAATCGTTGTTGCCGCCCGCGAACATCTACATGCAGTACACCACGACCGACGCTGACCTGACGCAGCCGAGCATCGTACGCGTCTACAACTACAACCAGGTGCCCGGGGTCAACTTCCAGGTCTTCTATCGCGAGCAGGCGAACGGTTTCATCATGCCGCAGACGGATCCCTCGCTGCTGACAGGCCGCGACGACGGCATGATCGGCTCGCCCGTCGCCGGACTGAGCAATTTGGGGAACTGGAACATCTATGGAATCGCGATCGCGGGCGGGTTGTTGCCCGTCGGAGCCTCGGCTTCGCGAAGCGAGATCAACGGCATCGTGGCGCCGATTCAAACGCCTTCCACCGCTGCCAAAGTCGTGCTCGTCACGCCCTGGGATGGCGCCCCCCTCAACGACAACAACCCGGTGCGGATTCGTTACAACGTCAT
>DATJEN010000176.1:0-21621 GCA_035496575.1 Pirellulales bacterium | reverse complement strand
TGGTTACGAATGAGTGCGTCGAGCTCTCGCACATCGGCTGTGATGACAACGTCCACGACGTGAACCTCGTCGGCGTCATCCCACAAGTTGATCCGCGTCAGCCCCGCTTTCTTGGCACGGATCAGCACTTGCTTCTCCGACAGCGGCGTGAAATCAAGCAGGTCGGGATTGGCCACCTGAGCACGCGGGATAGCCTGCTCCATTTGCAGCACGCGGCCGCCGTTGACCATCATCTCGATTTTGGTGTTGGCCGCCGAGATTTTCAGGACGGGCGCCGCGGCGTCGCCATCTTGCTGCCCTTTCGCGCCTGGCACTCCCAGCAGAATCGAAAGCGCCACTCCCAGGCTGCACAGCAGCATGCCTCGCTTGAAGTCCATCCTTGCACATCCTTGTGTGTCTGAACCCGCATGCGGTTACATGCGTTGTTGCGACCTTGCTAGCAGCGACCCCCACTGCCATCAATCGGCGCCGAACATTCCCTTGCCGGCGCCTAATCGTTCGTCTTGAACTCGCTTGTCTGCTCGATCGGCTCTTCTTCCTCGGCGGGTGGCAATGGCATCGAACCGGCCGATTTCGGTAGATTCAATCCAGTCACACCCGGCACGCCCGGCGCGCCCGACGGACCCGACGGCCCGCCAGACAAGGTCACGGGCACCCCGCCACCCCCAGGTATTTCGTACTGAACCAATTGCGCGCCCATCATCACGGTCATCTTCTTGCCCGGATTCACCGGCTCAGCCGGCGCCGCGGGCGGCGCGGTTTTGGATTTGTCACCGTTAAGCCATGCAGTCAGGTTGTTCTTCAATTCCTCTTGCTGCTCGCCGTCTCGGTTTCCGATGTGTTCTTGCCCAAACAGATCGCCGATAGTCGCGCCCTGCGAGGCAACGTGCACCTTGTCATCCGGATTGCGAAGCACCAGGCGCAGCGCACCTCCCATTTCCGAGGCCGCGTGCAGGATGACTGCCTGCTGCGGGGTGACCAACAGCGCGATGGTCTTGGCGCTCATCGGCTCGGTTTGGTCGGTTTTGGTTTGCGCGAACTCCGTTTCCGTGTGCGTGTCGACCGCGAACACTTTGATGTCCTGCAGCACGATCTTAGCGGCTAATACATGCATGTCCGAATGCGGCTGCCGAAAGACCACGACGTCAACCCGATCGCCGGGCAGAATCAAATTGCTGGCGCCGGTCATCGAGTCAACCTTGACGTGCGTGACCCGATAGACTGGCGGAATGTCCTTGGCCGCACCCACGGCTTCCGTCGCGCCCAACAGTTTGGATGACAGAATGGGTTCGCCGGCGTACAGCTTCATGCGGCAGCGTTTGCCTTCGACTTCTTCCAGCTTCGAGAGCGCGCCGGTTGGAACAATGGCTTTGGGCCACTCTTCCATCTTCATGTTTTGCGGAGTCAGCTCTTCATTGGCGTTGATGTCCGTCATCGCGACGAACACGGCCTGAAGCTCGCCCTGTTCGGCGGCTTGATTGCGATCGTTCATCATCTGGTTGATCCCGATCGTGGCTACCAATCCGCAGCCCACGGCGAGAGCAATCAGCAGGATCGACTTCGAACGCATACAGCCCTCCGGCGAATCGTCTACTGCCAGGCGGAAGACAGCAATTGCGCTGACGTAAACAACATGAGCGCAGACGCCGTCTCCGACGTTTCATCTAAAGAGATTGGCGTCGAGAGGCAGTAAACTTGACAAAAAAGGAACTGAACTCGCCCGACCCGCAAACCACTGGTCTGTTCGGCCAGGCATTAAGCGCTTGACGTGAATTGGATTACGTTTGAATTGCATGGAGCTGGCACGATGACGCCAGCATGGGACTGCGCGCCCGATTACAGGAGCACGCCCAAGTACGCGAAATAAGCGATGGTGCCGATGGCAATTGGGATCCCGTATGGCAGCAGCAGCATCGAGCTCTTTCGCTCCGCCGCGATGGCCGACAGTTGCTCGGGATCTCGAATCGTGACCATCTCATCCCAGATAAACCAGAACTGCTGATAGTGTTTGTGCCAGGTCTTCTGGACGAGGACCATGGCGACGGCAATCACGCCGCCTACCAAGGCCGACACGCAGAAGGCGTACAGCGTGACCGTGCCGCCGACCCAGGCGCCGACGCCGGCCAGCAGCTTCACGTCGCCCGCGCCCATGCCGCCGATGGCATAGGCCGGCAACAATAATACGAGTCCCACGAGCGTGCCCGTCACGCTCCAGCCGAAACCGGCCCAGCCATAGGAGATCGCGCTCACGATCCAGCCACTGGCGATCATGGGAAAGGTGATCCAGTTGGGCACCTTCAGCTTGTAACCATCGATGGCCGCGGCCACGACCAACGTCGCGGCTACCAGCCAAAACGGCCAATTGGGGTTGAGCTCTGCTCCAAAGATCGTGGCGTCGATCATCCTGGTATTCCTTGACTGGATTTATTTTGGTGAAGGTCGTTCATCCGTCGCGCGCTCGCTACCTCGCAAGCACCATCCCCAACAGGATGGTCACGAGCGTGAAGGCGTAACACATAAACTGCACGGCCGCGAATGCCAGCTCGACGGGTACGACGGGATACATAAGCTTGCTTCCGACTAAACTCTCGTTGGGCCGGGGTTACCGGCACGTCTTCAACAAAAACCTAGCATGCGGATCGAGTGGGGGTTGCCGCCTGCGAAAGATCTCGCGACGCGCAATGGCCCTGGCGAGCCCGCTTTTGGGTGGACTTAGAGCACGAAAAAAAGACCCTCGGCGCCGCGTGGGCGCCGAGGGGCAATGAAATCTCGATAGTTCGTTGCGAACTCGTCGTTAGCGGGTTAGCTGCCGATCGAGGTGGCGATGTTGTTGAAAGTCGCCTTGGCATTGGTGCCCAACGACGTGATCGCCGTCAAGCACACAATGATAATCAGCGCCAGCATCACGGCGTACTCGACTGCGGTTGGACCATCCTCGGACGTGAGGAAACGTTGCAGCTTCTTGGTAAGGTTCTTCATTGGTTCCTCCGGTTGCGGTCCGCGGCCGTGGCACTGCGCCAGCGGCTTCGGCCCGTAATAGTGTCAATGTGAGGCTTTGTCATCTGCGACATTGTCTCGCGACGAGTGTTCGCCTGCGTTACAGTCTCCAAAGCCCCTCCGCGTGAGGCGTTCGGCTGCCGGATAACGGCGATTAATTTTTTCGCCGGGAAACCGGCCATTGGATGGGACTCACACGCGATGTCCGACCAGGACATCTCGAAGTCGCTGGAGTTTTCACGCCAGCGGCTCCGTACTCAAAACTAGGTCAACTTCGTACCGTGTCAAACCGGCGGCTTTAATTATTCTGAGAAGATTTTTCAGCGGGTCCCAGCACCTCAATGAGCGCCCGCTCGGCGGAATCGTAAGCATAAAAACGCCTGGCTGAATGCCTGGGCTTAGAGAACGAACAAAAAGACCCTCGGCGCCGCGCGGGCGCCGAGGGCAATGTAATCTCGATAATTCGCTGCGAACTCGTCGTCTAGCCGATTAGCTGCCGATCGAGGTGGCGACGTTGTTGAAAGTCGCCTTGGCATTGGTGCCCAAGGACGTGATGGCCGTCAAGCACACAACGACGATCAGCGCCAGCATCACGGCATACTCGACTGCGGTTGGACCATCCTCGGATGTGAGGAAACGTTGCAGCTTCTTGGAAAGGTTCTTCATTGGTTCCTCCGGTTGCGGTCCGTGGCCGTGGCCCTGCGCCAGCGGCTTCGGCCCGTAATAGTTGTCAATGGGGCTTTGTCATCTGCGACACTGTCTCGCGACGAGTGTTCGCCTGCGTTGCAGTCTTCAAAGCCCCCGAAAACAAAGATCCACCTCCAAGCACGATCCCTCCTGGAGCAAGGCGACGCGCCTGACCAGGAGTTTCGATACCAAGAGGTTTGCAGGCCTCCGCGTGAGGCGTTCGGCTGCCGGATACGGCGATTAACTTTTTCGCCGGGAAACCGGCCATTCGATGGGACTCACACGCGATGTCCGACCAGGACATCTCGAAGCCACTGATGCTTTTCGCGCCAGCGGCTCCATAATCAAAACTAGGTCAACTACGTACCGTGTCAAACCGGCGGCTTTAATTATTCTGAAAAGATTTTTCAACCGGTCCCAGCACCTCGATGAGAGCCCGCTCGGCGGAATCGTAAAGCGTGAATCCGCCTGGCTGAATGCCTTGCTGCTCGAGCTGGGCCGACAGTTGTCGCACCTCGTCACTACCCGCAAATCCGACAAACCATGTTTTGGCGGCCGAATGCGCCGCCTGGTTTTTCTCGGGCGACCAATCGCCGAGTCCCTCGACGGCAACGTTTCGCTCGCCAAGCGCGAGGTACGCGGCCGGCCAGTAATTCCAATAGTCGAGGCACACGATCGTGATCGGCTCGTCGTTTTCGCGCCGGCTCAAGATCTCGCGAAGAGCCGCGAGCTTCGGCTCCTCGTTGTTGGTTCGGAAGGTGGGATGTTGCCGCGCGGTCGCAGTTTGTGAGAGCACGAAATAAGACACGTAGAACAAGGCGAGCGCCGCCCACGCATAAAGGCAAAGCACGGTCGAAAACGGCAGCCGGCGTTCGCTCATCCGGCGAGTCCACCACTCCAGCCCAAGTGAGACGACGAGCACGGCCGGGGCGATCAAGCACATGCCATATCGCTCACGATGCGGCTCAAGCGCCCAACTTCCCGCCACAACAAAGAACGCGATTAGCATTGTGCCCCAGCCAACCAGCGCCGCCATGTCGCATTCATCGCGCGTGTGCTTGATTCGTTCGATCATTCCCACCAACCCCAAAAGCGCAACACACGCCAACGCCAAATCGCCGCCTAGGGCCAGGAAGCGGAACGAACCCGGCTCATCAGGATTCAGTCCACAGATGAACTCGTAAACCGTCGTGCCGGAAAACAGTCGCACGTAGTCTGTCAAGAAGCTGGCGAAGCCCGACGGGGCCGCAACAGCCAGCGAGGTGCGCGACACGGCCAGCCAGGCCAGGTAGCTCACCGCGAGGCTCACCAGCGCAAGTAGGGCCAGCGTGCGTGGCCGCGCCGGCACCCGCTGCCGCCATCCGAAATCGAGCAACTCTCTCCTGTAGCGCACCGTTAGCGGAGCGACGAGCAATAGGCTTGCGAACACGTTAGTGGGATGGACGAGAATCGCCGCGGCCAAAGCCAGCGCGCTCCAGGCGAGTGCGTGCGAACGTTCGCCCGCGCGCAGCGCGATCAGCGGCAGGTACAGAACGAGCAGCACCGCGAGCAAGCTTTGGCTGGCGTCCCAGGCAAACCGGCTGTAGGCAATCTCGATGGGCAAAACCGCCAGCGCGACAGTCGATATCCATGCAGCGCGAACGTCAAAAGCTTGCCGGCACAGCACGAAATTCAGGAACAGGGCCAACAAACCGCTAGCTAGCGAAACCGACCGCAAGAGGGTAACGCTCGGCTCGGCGACCGTATGTAGCCACGCCAGCGGACCAAACAGAAAGGGATTGATCGGGTTGCCGTTGGGCGTGGTCCATTGCACGCTCTCGCCCCGCAGCCAGCGAACCGCCTGCACGGCGGCCCATGCTTCATCGCCATTGACGCCTGGCAAGCTGCCCAGCCGCCACACTCTCAGCAGCGCCGCGACGACCAAAATCCCGGCAACGTTCCACCACAGCCATCTATGCGGATTGTGCCGGCGTTGCGTGCGCGGCCGGGTGGCCAAGTCAGCGGCCAAGTTAGGCGCCTGCTGAACAACGCTCATGCGGCTTCTCATTTCGTAGAATGGGGGTGCGGCCTGGTTTCTGAAACTTAGTTTGCCGCATCGGGACTCGACCAACGTGCGGCCCCGGCTTTGAGCGAGAGCTATGGTTGTCTGATTTCGCGGTGCGCACGCGCGGCGAGATCTCCCGCATATAACGAACTTCCCTCCCGTATCGTTTGTGGCGAAAGTGACGAATGGATTGGTCGTTCGCGATCATTGATCCCTTGCGAGCTCAGCGCGGCTGGGGGTATCACCCTGCCGGCGCAAGCGCGTCTGAGCCGGCCGCGCTAGCCGTGATTGCGCTCCTTGCGCATGGCGAGAGTGCCGCGGCCTTGCCGGCGCTCGAGTGGCTGTTGTCCGTACAAGACTCGGATGGCAGCGTCGGCATCGAGGCCGGACAAGGCACCCCTGGCTGGCCGACCGGCTGGTGCCTTTTGGCCTGGCAGGCTGCTCAAGAGTCCGAACTCAAGCAGCCGCGCTTTGCGGCTGCGCTCGATCGGGCTTTGTCTTGGACCCTCAAAACCCAAGGGCTGACGATGAACCGCGAGCGGGCCAATGACGGCGCCGCGGGGCACGACACCACGCTGCATGGCTGGCCTTGGGTGATCGGGACGCACTCCTGGCTCGAGCCCACGGCCATCAACTTGCTGGCCCTCAAGCGTGTCGGCCGCGGCGATCACCCGCGCGCCGAAGAAGCGCGCCGCATGTTACACGACCGCATCTTGCCCGATGGCGGTTGCAACTATGGCAACACGATCGTGTTTGGCCAGGAGCTCCGGCCACACGTGCAGCCCACGGGTCTTTGCCTGTTGGCGCTGTCGGGACGTAACGAGATGACACCGAGAATCGAGCGTTCGCTCGAATACTTGCGCAATGAGCTCACGCACGTGCCGGGGACATCTTCGTTGTGTTTTGCCGTGCTCGCCTTGGCTGCCTGGAAGCGCGCCCTGCCGGGAGACGACGAGTTACTCGCACGAGCCGCCGAGCGCGTGCTCAAGCGAGATCCGTCCGCGTACAAGCTGTCGCTCCTTGCCATTGCGGCCTTGGGTCAAGAGTGTCCATTCATTCGTTCTGTCCTTCCAACGGCCAATGAATCACGATAGCCCGCAACCCGATTCTGCTCGGCCCGGGGACGGACCGAGCTCCCGCTCGAGCGAGCGGCAGTTCGACCGCCGCGTGCTGCTCGCTGGCGGCGCCGTGGCCATTGCCGGGGCGGTAGCCTGGCCGCTCGTGCGCCGCAGCTTCCAAACGCAGGCGCCGGTCTTCATCGCGCGCAACCAGCGTTATGACGGGTCGCTCGCGCAATCCATCCGCGATGGGCTGCTGGCGGTTGGTTTCGAGCCCGACAAGGTCTCCGGCCGTACCGTGCTGCTTAAGCCCAATTTGGTTGAACCCACGCGCGGCGTGCCGCAGATGACGACGAATCCCGCAGTGATCGTGGCGGCCGCGCAAGTGTTTCGCGATTGGCAAGCGAACGTGCTGATCGGCGAGGGTCCTGGCCACATGCGCGACACCGAGATGGTACTTGCCGTCTCCGGCGTGCAAGACGCGCTCGACGACCTGGGAATCGACTTTTCTGACCTGAACTACAGCGAGCTCGGCTGGGTTGAAAACGGTGGACACGCCAGCAACCTGGCGGGCTTTCATTTTCCAGCCGCTGCCGTCGAGGCCGATCTCATCGTTTCCATGCCCAAGATGAAAACACACCACTGGGTCGGTTACACGGGCGCGCTCAAAAATCTGTATGGCGTGATTCCAGGTATCAAATACGGCTGGCCGAAAAACGTGCTGCACTATGCCGGCATTCCGCAAACGATTTTTGACATCAATGCCTCGCTCCCAAAGACGATCGCTATTGTCGATGGCATCCTGGCCATGGAAGGCGACGGTCCGATCATGGGCAGCCCCAAAGAAATGGGACTGATTGCGGTGGGTCTGAACTCGACGGCGGTTGATGCCACGCTGGGGCGCATCATGGGATTCGACCCCGCCAAGGTCGAGTACCTGAAACTAGCGGCCGGCCGGCTCGGGCCGCTCGATGAGCGTTTGATCCCGCAGCGCGGCGAACCGTGGCAAAGCGTCGCGAGCCCCTTCAAGACAATCGACGCCGCGCATCTGCGCGGGTTGCGCTCCGGCGTGCTGGTCACCTAACGATGCGCACCACCCTGCTCAACCGTCGCTGCGCCCGCCTCAACCCAACTGTGTGGTTGGCCGCCTGGATTCTGCTTACAGCGATTGCCGTATTCCTAACACTGGCGCTGCCTGCCGTGCTCGGGCGTGTTTACATCGCCGACGACCTCGGCGAATTTCATCTGCCCTTGCGGCAGTTCTACGCACAGCAGTTAGCTCGCGGCGAGAGTTTTGATTGGTTGCCGAGCTTGTACGGCGGATTTTACGTCTCGGGCGAAGGTCAACTGGGAGCCTACCATCCGCTGCACTGGATTTTGTACCGCTGGCTGCCACTTTCCGTCGCTTTCAATATCGAGCTGATAGTGAGCTACCCGATCCTCTTCGCCGGGACATTCTTCTTGCTGCGGAGACTAATTGATTCAACGCCCGCGGCCCTGTACGGCGCACTGACGTTTACGTTTGGCGGCTTTTGTGTGTTGCATTTCGTGCACCCGAATGCGATTGCCATCGTGGCGCACGTTCCGTGGCTGCTCTGGGCAAGCTGTTTAGCGATCGACGACCGTGCACCAAGCACACGACTTGTGGGTTGCATTGGAGTTGCCTTGCTGACGGCTTCGCAACTGTTGCTTGGCTATCCGCAGTATGCTTGGTTTTCGATGCTGGCCGAAGCGGCCGTCATTGGATGGCACATCAGCCAGCAGCGTGCCGGATGGAAGTCCGTCGGCATGCTCGCGCTGTTCCAAGTCGCCGGCGTTTGCACGGCGGGCATCCAGTTACTGCCCACCTTCGACGTCTTGCAGCATTCGCTGCGACACACGGCCGACGCGGCCTTTTCCGCGACAGGGTCGCTGCATCCCTTGAACCTGGTTCAACTGGTAGCCCCCTACCTGTTTCGAACACGCGTGGTTGGCCAGAACACGCACGAGTTGGGCTTGTATGTGGGCGCGATGCCTTTGGTTCTCGTTTTGTGGCTGCTGGCGAATCGACGTTTTTGGGGCACGCGCGCTGCGCTTGTGAAAGCTCTAATTGGCTTCCTTGTGCTTGCGCTCTTGCTTGCCTTGGGCGAGTACGCCGAGTTGAATCGAATCCATGCCTGGCTGCCGCTCGTCAATCGGTTCCGCTTTCCATGCCGCGCCATCGTGCTGGTGCAACTTTGCAGTGCAGGACTGGCCGCGATCGGATTGGAGTTGCTCATCAAGCAGGCCACGCAAACGGGAACGAACCGGCTTGCCAGCCGCCTTGCCCCAATTGTGATTGCATGCATCGGCAGTGTGGCGCTGGCGGCCATTGGGCCCCGACTGTGGCCTGATTACGTGGCGGCATCGTTTCTCGTGTGGTGCGGACCGATGCTGATCGGCGCTGCCGCCGCGCTAGTGTTCTTGATCGAGCGCTGCCATTGGGCTGCCTTGGCCGCAATGGTCGCCTTCACGGCGGTTGACTTAGCCGCGTATGGATTCAGCTATTCGATCCTCGGTCACACCGCGACTCTCGAAGAATACATCGCCGCGACCGCCGTTCCTCCCGGTTCCCGCGCCGCGCGGATTGTGGCGGACGAAGCCGGATCGCTTCGTACCGGCGACCGCTTGCTTTTGGCTGGAGTCGTGCGCGTCGATGGCTATGCCGGATTGGAGCCCAAGAAGCTGCTTGATTACCGCACAGATGCCGCGCGTCAACTTGCCGGCGTGGAGTGGATTCTCACGCCAGCTCAAGGACCACACGAGCCAAGTTGGGAACCGATTTTTGCGCCCGTCCGGCGCGCTCGTTTGGTATCGCGATTCGCTGAGCCGGATGCTCTCGAAGTTCCAGCCACGTTAGCCAGCGAAAACCTGGCCGTCGCCGAGCCGGCATTGGACTTGCCATCCAGCGAGCCCGGCATCGCCCAGGTTGTTGATGACCGCCCCGGCCACATCGTGGTTCAACTTCAAGCGCCCGCGCCCCAGTTGTTGGTCATGACGGAAAGCTTTCATCCGGGGTGGGTTGCCACGAGCGCAGGTCGCAAGCTGCCGGTTGTCCGGGTAAACGGAGATTTTCTGGGCTGCGTCGTGGACGCGGAGGTAGACCGCGTGGTCCTCGAATTCCGCCCCGCCAGCCTTCGCTGGGGCGCCGCGTTGTCGGCCTGCGGCCTAGGTTTTCTTGTGTGCCTGGCGATGTTGTCGCTGCTGGGGCGCTATCGAATCTCCGGAACCACCGAACCGTGTCAGGCCGAGCTGGCAACGCAATCCTGATTAGCGCCGTATTGCCGGTTTACAACGAGGCCGGCGCGCTCAAGGAGCTGCACGCGCGCGTGAGCGCCGCGATGCGCGAGACAGGCTGCCGTTACGAAATCATCTTCGTTGATGATGGCTCGCAGGATGGTGGCGATGAGTACATCGATTTGCTTGCAAGCCGCTACCCGGAAGTGCGCGCGATTCACTTCTCGCGCAACTTCGGCCATCAGGCCGCCGTGCAAGCCGGACTCGCGCACGCGCGCGGCGACGTCGTGCTGCTGATGGACAGCGATCTGCAAGATGCGCCCGAGGCCCTGGGCCGGATGCTCGAGTTCTGGCGGCAAGGTTACGACGTGGTGTATGCTCTTCGCACGGATCGACAAGAGGCGCTGTGGAAGCGCACCCTGTTCGCCGCCTTCCATCGCACCCTTGCCAGGGTTGCCAACACGCCGATTCCAACCGATGCCGGCAACTTCAGCTTGATCGATGCGCGCGTGGTGCGCGAGATTGTCTCACTGGCCGAGCGCGATCGCTACTTGCCTGGCCTGCGCTCGTGGATCGGTTTTAAGCAGATCGGCGTGCAAGTTCGCCGCGAGCCGCGCTACGATGGCCAGCCGCGCGTCTCACTGCGCGGCTTGTGGAAGTTGGCCAAGACGGCCGTGTTCTCATTTTCCACCGTGCCCCTCGGCGTGTTTTCGTTCATCGGCTATGGAGCGCTGGCGGTGTTCGCGGTGCTCAGTTTGTTTTCGCTCGGCTGCCGGCTGTTCACCGATCTCGCCGTGCCGGGCTGGACCTCATCGGTGCTGATCGCCAGCTTCTTTGGCGCGGTCAATGCCCTGGGGATTAGCATCCTGGGCGAATACGTGGCGCGGATTTACGATCAGGTTCGCGGCCGGCCCCTGTATGTGGTGGACCGCACCGTGAATCTGAACCTGACGCAGTCCAGCTCGGGTCGCGACTCGGCCTTGGCTGAAGAGCCCCAAGCGGAGATCGGCCTGCTGGCCGCATCGCGAGACCTGCTGGAGCTACAGGCCGAATCTGCCCGATCCTCGCAAGCCACACAGCTCGTCGGCCGAGGAGACTAGCTCGAGCGCGAGCTTAGCTGGCCGCGTGAACGCCCGTTCGAGCCGCCGGCCAGCTCTGCTCAACGAGCCCTCGAACTGCCGCGGGCGCCCGCGCTGCCGCGATCGCCAGCAGGGGCGCGATCATCGAGCCCCAGTACTGGTTGAAGTCATTACCGGCAACGCTGAACGCCACTGCGTAGATGACAACTGTCAGTGAGATCAGCCGTCCAGCATGGGTGTTCCAAGTGGCGGCTCCCAAAAACGCACACGCCAGAAAAACAGCCGCAACCCACTGCGGCAGCAATAGCAAATATCCATTCATCTGAGCAGCGGAAATCAAAAACGGCGCTGCGCCGAACTTGATCCACGACGAGACCAGGCCAGGCTGCCCGGTGATGGCATGGGCCGATACGCTGTGCGCGTGGAATGCGAAAAACACAGCGTAAGCTGCCAGCCCGGCAAACCACCATGCGAGCTCGCGAAACCGCCGCTCGTAAACGGCGAGCGCCATACAGATGACAACGTAAGGGGCCGCCAATTCCCGGAAGAAGAGCGCCGCGATACCGGATAGCAATCCTGCCCGGCGATTTCCATTTCCAAACCAGCAGGCCGATAGCGCGATGAGGACGCCTGACCATAGTTCCGAGACCACGACCAGATCGGTCATGAGACAGGGCAGGATCGCCCCGCTCAGAAGAAGCACACTTAAAAGCGCCGTTCGAGTGCTGCCTTCGTCCGCCAAGAGCTTGAAGGAAGCGGCGACCAGTCCAAGCGCGGCGACACCGATGATCACGGTCGCGGTGGACGATTCCGGCATTTTTGCGACCAGCCACACCGGCAACGGCGTTCGCCAGTTAAACACGCTGGCGGTTGGATAGCCACGCTCGGGCAGCTCATGAGCGACCGCCTCGTAGTACGATTCACCGGCGCGAATTCGCTCGACTTCCGCCTGGTACAGCTCGACGTCGGTTGGCCCGCGACTGGGCGCGTCGGCAAATCCCTGGCGCAGTGGTGAGAGGCTCACCGCTACGAAGAACGCGCCGACAACCAAAAACAGCGCCAGCAACCAGCGCGCGTGCCATCGCTTCGTTTCAAACGAGTCGGGCGCGAGCGCGGCTTGGGCCATGGCAGCTTGCAGGTCTGATGAATTCGCGGACTTTACGCCGCGGGCATCAGAACCCTAGCTTTCGGGCCGCACGCCGGGCCTGATCAAGCGAATGCACCACGGCAAACGCGGCCCGGCATAACACGCGCAACCGGCAGGATCGGCATGGCTAGCTTGCCGCGGTTTGCCGATCGCTATCGACCTTGTCATAGAACAAGAGCGCGAAGAACACGAGCACGACGAAGGCAAAAATGGCCGGCACCATCCAGAACGAGTACCAATTGTGAGGCGCGGTGGGTTCCGGGCCCAACTTGTAGTAGTTGCCGACG
The DNA here is from genome assembly GCA_035496575.1 of Pirellulales bacterium. Lineage (GTDB taxonomy): Bacteria > Planctomycetota > Planctomycetia > Pirellulales > PALSA-1355 > PALSA-1355. The sequence continues at coordinate 9,067 of DATJEN010000176.1, read as the reverse complement.
CGGCCCCATAAGATCGAGCCGATGAATCCGCCCATGCCCCACGTGATGAACGTGATTAGCCCTTGAGCTGACGCGCGGATGCCGGCGCCGGCCTTTTTGTCGACGTAGATATAGCCGGTCACGAAAAAGAAGTCGTAGCAGATGCCATGTAGGGCGATGCCCAAATACAACATCCACTGCGGCCCATCGGCGCCCAGCGCAAAGAGCACATAGCGCACCGACCACGCCAGCATGCCTACGAGCAGCATGTACTTGACACCCAGCCGCGCGAAAAACAGCGGCATGACCAACATGAAAAAGATCTCGGACATCTGACCGATCGTCATCGTGCCGGCTGGCCTGGGGAAGTTGATCTCATTCAAGAAAACGTTTGTCATGCCGTAATAGAACTGCAACGGAATGCAGATCAAGAACGAGCTGACCGCGAAAATGGCGAAGGGCCGAATCTTCATCAAGTTCAAAGCGTCAAGCCCCAACACGTCGCGCGCCGTGACGCGCTGCGTGGTATTGGCTGGCGGAGTGTGCGGCAAGGCCAGGCAATACAGCGCCAGCACGATCGAAGCTGCGCCGCCCATCTGCAACGGCAGATTCTGATCTTCCACGGCCATTGCGCCAACGAGCAGCCCGGCCGCGATCCAGCCGATCGTGCCCAACACACGCACACCGGGAAACTGTTGTTCGGGGCTGCTCATGTGCCGGAACGAAATCGAATTCGTGAGCGCCAACGTTGGCATGTAGCAGAAAAAGTACAGGAGGATCAAAGGAAAGAACTGCGAGAACTGCTCCGCCTGCGCAGCCGCAAACAGAACCAGTCCACCCGCGAAATGCAGAACCGCCAGAATCCGCTGCGTCGCAAAGAAACGATCGGCAATCATGCCCACAAAAAAAGGCGCGACCATGGCGCCGATGGGCGACGCCGCATAGGCCCAACCAAGCTGGTCATCCTGGAAGCGGAGCGTCTTGCTCAAGTAGGTTCCCATCGTGACGAACCACACGCCCCACACGAAATACTGCAAAAACATCATGACTGAAAGCTTGGCACGCACTCCCAAGTCCATGGGCATGATTCCAACTTCCATGGCTGGGGCGGTGGCCTCGTTCACCCCTTCGTTGCGGGCGCTGCGCGTGGGAGCTGACATGCGTTAGTTACTCGCTTCGTCGCTGAAGATTGCCTCGGGCACGAACATGCTATCCCGCCAAAAGGCCGTTTGCAAACTCGCGCTACGGTGCGCGTACCTTGACACATTTTCGGGCGAGTGATAGCCTTCGGTTCGGTCGCCGCGATCTCTCGCGGTGGTCGATTTCGGGGGATTAGCTCAGTTGGGAGAGCGTCTGGCTGGCAGCCAGAAGGTCAGGGGTTCAAGTCCCCTATCCTCCACTGCTCCACTTGAAAGGCCTTGCCACGACGCACGTCGAGGCGAGGCTGTTTTTTTGTCATCGATTCAGCTCGACGATTCAACACGGCGCGTTTTACGTGGCGCTGAAGCCGAGCGCTTCGACGCCATGCGTCACACAGGAGAAGCCTACCATGGCCAACCCCACGAATACGGTCCGCCTGCATCGTGTCCTTCGCGCCGCGCCAGAGCGCGTCTATCGCGCGTTTCTTGATCCCGATGCGATGGCCAAATGGCTTCCGCCGCATGGGTTCACCGGCAAGGTCCATCACATGGACGCACGTGTGGGCGGTGGCTACAAAATGTCGTTTACCAACTTCAGCACCGGCAAGAGCCATTCCTTTGGTGGCAAGTACCTGGAACTCAAACCGCACGAGCAGATCCGGTACACCGACCAGTTTGACGACCCCAACATGCCGGGCGAGATGCAAGTCACGATCTCGTTTCGCCAGGTCGCGTGCGGCACGGTGCTCAATATCGTTCAGGAAGGGTTGCCGCCGATGATCCCCGTCGAGTTCTGCTATCTCGGCTGGCAGGAATCATTGTCGCTGCTGGCGCACATCGTCGAACCGGAGATTCCCGACGGCGGCTAGCCGTTTGTAGGTCGCACGCGGGTCGGCTCGCAATCGCCGCTCCTCTCCGGCCTCCCACCTGGTTTCAAGCAAACTGGCCAAATAGCCCTCCTGCACCGCCACGAGGCCGTGGCTGCTCTCGCTTGGGCAAGGCCGCCGGCCGCTCTGACTGTTCGCGGACCGAGCCGCCCGCTCGAGCGGGCCGGATTCTTTACCACACCGGCACCACCGTTCAAGTCGCCGGAAACCGACCGACCGTTACCACCGGCTGCCTTGCGCCCGGCACAGACGTCATTTACGGTTCAACCGGACCAAGAACCCGAGAATCGGCCAAAAACCAATGCCGCGGCTTAGCGCGGGATGTTTGCGTTCCGATTTTGTCGAGGGTAGGGCCTGCTACTGGCCCAGGAAGCGCGCTCTCGGCCGCGGTCGTTGAGACTTCGCATTCGCTACCCGCGAATGGTGTCGCTCGCGTCGGGTGGCACTTAGTCGCGACTGGCCCGCCGACAAATTGATCTGCCGGACAATGGAGGTCCAGCAATCGTGCCAAGAATCTGTCCCATGGCCGCCCGCTTGCTGCTGTCAATCGGTTGCCTATGGGCGATGAGCGGGGTCGTAGCCGCCAAGACCCCTTCCGAATGGGTCGAGGGTCCTTCGAGCGCCTCAGCGCTGCTCGGCGACCCTTCGAGCGCATCGACGCTGCTGGGCGACGCTCCCAGCTCGGGCGCAATGGCGTCCTCGTTTGCGGCGCTAAAGACGTCTGTCAGAAGTTTCACGTTCGACAATGTGTCTTCTACCTTCTCGCTGGCAACAGACAGCGTGTCTTCCGCCTTCGCGCAGGCAACCGACAGCTTTATTGAGGAGATTACCAAGCCCGAACCCTGCTGCACCATGTGCCCTTGCACGTACGGCTGGTTGGAATCGCTACTTTTGTGGCGAAACAATCAGTCCGGCAGTCAACCGCTGGTCCAGAATCTAAACACGGACCAAACGCTGCTCGCCGCGAACGACTTGCGGTTTGGCATGGGAGCCGGCATCCGCGCTGGTTTCGGCGTGCGCGACTGCTGTGGAGTGGCGTGGGAGTTCAACTATTTCGGACTCTACGGACCCGTCGCCACCGCGACGGTCAGAGGCGACAACGACTTGCGAATTCCAGGCGACTTGGGATTGGCGGTCAACAACTTCTTTGGCGTCGACGTCGTCGACTTGCGCTACGCGTCTACGCTGAACAACTTCGAGGTCAATCGGGTTTGCTGCTGCACGTGCTGCGATTGCCCGACGCGCTGTCGCTCCGTCGAATGGCTGTATGGCTTTCGCTACCTCAATCTGCACGAAATTTTTCGGCTAAGCTCGACCGATTTTCAGGAAGGTACCTCCGAGTATCGCGTGCGCACGAACAACAACTTGTACGGCGCGCAGATCGGCGGAAGGTTTCGCCAGTGCCATGGGCGATGGAGCTGGGAAGGAACGGCCAAGGCCGGCATCTTTGGCAACGCGGCGCAGCAAGCGGCCAACCCCATTCTCGACTTTCCCGGCAGCTTCTTGATCCGCCCGGCGCAATCCGCCAGCGGGGGCAACGTGGCGTTCGTTGGCGACTTGAACTTCACGGGGATCTATCAGATCAACAGCACCTGGGGGCTGAGGGCCGGTTACAACCTGATTTGGATCGAAGGCGTTGCGCTCGCGCCCGATCAACTGGACTTCACGAACACGCCCGACAGCGGGACCAATCTAGTCACCTCCGGCGGTGTGTTCCTGCAGGGAATCAACCTGGGTGCGGAAGCACGCTGGTAAGCAGCCCGGCTCCATCGCGGAGCCGGGCACTTCCTTCGCGAATCCGGCCTGATCCTTAGTGTGTCAGCGTGCTGCCCAACGTGGAATATATGGCATCGGCCGCCTGGGCGCTGACGGTCTTTTTCACCGTTGTCTGAGCGCTGACGATCGTCGGCTGAGCAACCACCGTTGGCTGCGGTGCCGGCGACGCAAGAGGCGTCGACACCGGGCTCGTCGCCACCGCAGTGGTGGTCGGCGGGCTCGTCTGGGTCGTGGTCACCAAGGAAGCCGCTGACAAGGGCGCCGCCAGGGTGGTGGCCGGAGCCGCGGTGGCACCGGCCGCGTGATGGATTGCCGCAATGTTCCACGATCCGGTAAACCCGTTCAGAGTGTTTTGCAACGCACCGTTGCTGCCGAACGAGCGGATCTGATTGCTCGTGCCATCCGTGCCCTGTACGGCCACGATGCTGTCCACGATGCCGTCGCCATTCGAATCGATCCACGTTGCGTGAACCGGCATGTTCGGCGTCGTGGTGTTGGCGAACGTCGTGAACGACGCGAGTTTGACGTCGGTGACGTCATTCACGATGCCGCTCCAGACTTCGACGGTCGAGCCACCCGCGTTGCCGCCGGCCACGATCAAGTCGGGGATCGCGTCGGCGTTGACGCGTCCGGCGTCGAGAGTGATTCCGCCCGAATAGGTGTTGCTAAGCGGCAGAATGGTATCGACCACCGTGGGCGTGCCACTCACATCGTAGACATAGACGGTGGAACGCATGCCGGGACCATTGCCGACGATAACTTCTGCCTTTCCGTCGGGCGTGGTCGCGCTCAAGGTTGCACCGTTGCTGAACTTGCCCATGTCGGCGACCGCAATGTCGGCTCCGCCCAGGAACGAGCTCGAGTAGACGTTGAACTGCTTGCTCGGAGTATCGGCAATCGGGTCGGCATTGGGATTCGCCGGATTGTAGTTGTTGTAGAAAATGCGGACTTGTGTCGCGCCCGTGCTTGGAGCGACGACGATGTCGTTCTTGCCGTCGCCATTCACGTCTCCCACGTCAACCTGCACGCCGCCGACGTACGTGTTGGCATAGGCCATGGTGCGGAACTGGGTCAGTTCCACGCCGTCTTGAGTAAACACGCGAATCTCGGGGGCGCGGCCGCGGCCTGGAGCCGTGATGATTTCGTCGATGCCGTCGCCGTTCATGTCACCGGTCGCCACGCGAACGCCGCCGGTGAAATTCGGCTCATAAGCGTAGAACTGCGAGACGATGGCGCCCGTGTTCTTGTCGACGACCTTCACCAACGAGGTGCTCGTGTTTTGCTTGTCGGGGGCGATGACAATCGTGTCGCGGCGACCAACATAATGGGCCTGATCACTGCTGCTGGCCGTTCGCGCGTGACCAGCCGAGTCGCTGAACGTGCCGCGCGCCGTGGCGGTATCCTCATGCTGACCCACCGTCGCCGAGGTCGTGTAAATATCCGAGACATCCGAGGCCCCTACGGCCAGGCTGGTCACCACGCCGGTAAAGGCGAACGCGGTGTCACTCACGTTTACGTTCGACAACGCCACATTTCCGGTGTTCGTGACAATGACCCGGAACTTGACCGGCGATCCGGCGAGAGCCGTGGGGCCAGTAGCGACGTCGGCATCGAGCCACGTGACGCCATTGTCGACAGATACCTGGTCTTTTACTGCGATCTGCGGAACGGCGCCAAAGTAGGAGCTCGCATCCGTCGCGGTGTCCGTGCGCGAGTGGCCATTCGAATCCGTGAACTTGCCGCTGGCCGTGCCGGTGTTGCTGTAGTTGCCGGTGACGGCTGTGCCGTTGGCAGTGTAGACCCAAGTTTCGCCGAGATCGAGCTTGGAATTATTGTTCGTGTCGCCAGATTGCAGGACCGGGGTGACGCCCGGCTGGTTGTCGGTCACGCTCACATTGCACAAGGCAATATTGCCGACGTTGGTCACCGTGTAACGCCAGCTAATCGCTTCGCCAGCGTGGATATTCAAGCCGTCGCCCGAGGTGCCGCCGTCGACCGTCACCTTGTTGATGGCGATCTGGGGATCAACACCGAAGTACGAGCTGCCGTCACTGGCCGAAGCAGTGCGCGAGTGGCCAGACGAGTCAGTGAACTTGCCGCTGGCCGTGCCGGTATTGCTGTAGTTGCCAGTGATGGCCGTGCCGTTGGCCGCGTAGACCCAAGTTTCGCCGAGATCGAGTTTGGCATTATTGTTGGTGTCGCCCGACTGGTAGACCGGGCTGACGCCCGGCTTATTGTCGGTCACGCTCACGTTGCTCAAGGCAACATTACCGACATTCGTCACCGTGTAGCGCCAGCCGATGCTTTCGCCCGTGAGGATGTTCAAACCATCGCCGGACGTCGCGCCGTCGACCGTCACCTTGTTGATGGCGATCTCGGGATCGACGCCAAAGTACGAGCTTCCGTCACTGGCCGAGTCGGTACGCGAGTGGCCGGACACGTCGGTATAGCTACCGCTGGCGGTGCCGGTGTTGCTGTAATTGCCGGTGATGGCCGTGCCGGCCGCGGCATAAACCCAGGTTTCGCCCAGATCGAGTTTGGAGTTATTGTTGGTGTCGCCAGATTGCAGGACCGGGGTCACGCCGGCCTGGTTATCGGTCACGCTCACGTTGCTCAAGGCAACGTTGCCGACATTGGTCACCGTGTAACGCCAGCTAATGGCGTCGCCAGTGAGGATGTTCAAACCGTCGCCAGAGGTGGCGCCGTCGACCGTCACTTTGTTGATGGCGATTTGGGGATCGACGCCGAAGTACGAGCTTCCGTCACTGGCCGAATCGGTGCGCGAATGGCCGGACGAGTCGATGAACTTGCCGCTGGCCGTGCCGGTGTTGCTGTAGTTTCCGGTAATGGCCGTACCATTGGCCGCGTAGACCCAAGTCTCACTCAAGTCGAGCAGACCGTTGTTGTTGGTGTCGCCAGATTGCAGAACCGGCGTGACGCCCGGTTGGTTGTCGGTCACGCTCACGTTGCTCAAAGCAATGTTGCCGACATTGGTTACCGTGTAGCGCCAACCGATGCTTTCGCCGGTGAGGATGTTCAACCCATCGCCGGAGGTGGCGCCGTCGACCGTCACCTTGTTGATGGCAATCTCCGGATCGACGCCAAAGTACGAGCTTCCGTCGCTAGCCGAGTCGGTCCGCGAGTGGCCGGCCGAGTCGGTGAACTTGCCACTGGCCGTACCGGTGTTGCTGTAATTTCCGATGATGGCTGTCCCGTTGGCCGCGTAGACCCAGGTTTCGCCGAGATCAAGCTTGGCATTATTGTTCGTGTCACCCGACTGGAAGACAGGGCTGACGCCCGGCTGGTTGTCGGTCACGCTCACGTTGCTCAAGGCAACATTGCCGACATTGGTCACCGTGTACCGCCAGCCGATGCTTTCGCCGGTGAGGATGTTCAAACCGTCGCCGGAGGTGGCGCCGTCGACCGTCACCTTATTGACCGCAATCTCGGGATCGACGCCAAAGTACGAGCTCGAATCGCTTGCCTGGACGGACGCACCGGTGGTATCCGTACCGCTGACCGTTCCCAGATTGCTGTAGTTGCCGGTGATGGCCGTGCCATTAGCCGTGTAGACCCAAGTTTCGCCCAGATCGAGTTTGGAGTTGTTGTTGGTGTCGCCCGACTGGAAGACAGGGGTCACGCCCGGCTGGTTGTCGGTCACAGCGATATTGCTCACCGAAACATTGCCGAGGTTCGTGACGGTATAGCGCCAAGTGATGGCTTCGCCCGTGAGGATGTTCAGGCCATCGCCCGACGTCGCGCCGTCGACGGTCACCTTGTTGATGGCGATCTGCGGCATAGCGCCATAGTACGAGCTGCCGTCGGTGGCGGTGTCGCTGCGCGAGTGGCCGGCCGAGTCGATGTAGCTTCCGTTGGCCGTGCCAATGTTACTGTAGTTGCCAGAAACCGCCGTGCCGGCCGCCGTGTAAATCCAGGTTTCGCCCAGGTCGAGCTTGGCATTGTTATTCGTGTCACCGGATTGCAGGACCGGGGTCACGCCGGGCTTGTTGTCGGTCACGCTCACGTTGCTCAAGGCAACGTTGCCGACATTCGTCACCGTGTAACGCCATGTGATGGGTGCGCCGACTGGGATCGTCAAGCCGTCTCCCGAGTTCGCACCGTTGACGGTCACCTTATTGATCGCGATTTGAGGATCGACGCCGAAGTAGGAGCTTCCATCATTGGCCGAGTCGGTGCGTGAGTGGCCGGCCGAATCGCTGTAGCTGCCGCTGGCGGTGCCCGTGTTGCTGTAGCTGCCGGTGATGGCCGTTCCGGCCGCAGCGTAAACCCAGGTTTCTCCGAGATCGAGTTTGGAGTTGTTGTTGGTGTCGCCCGACTGGAGCGCTGGAGTGACGCCCGGCTGGTTGTCGGTCACGCTCACGCTGCTCAAGGCAACATTGCCGACGTTCGTAACCGTGTAGCGCCAGCCGATGCTTTCGCCGGTGAGGATGTTCAAGCCGTCGCCGGAGGTGGCGCCATCGACCGTCACCTTGTTGATGGCGATTTCGGGATCGACGCCGAAGTACGAGCTGCCGTCGCTAGCCGAGTCACTGCGCGAGTGGCCGGCCGAATCGGTGTAGCTGCCGCTGGCCGTGCCGGTGTTGCTGTAGCTGCCGGTGATGGCCGTTCCGGCCGCGGCGTAAACCCAGGTTTCGCCAAGATCGAGTTTGGAGTTGTTGTTGGTGTCGCCAGACTGCAGGACCGGGCTGACGCCCGACTGGTTATCGGTCACGCTCACGTTGCTCAAGGCAACGTTGCCGACATTGGTCACCGTGTACCGCCAGCCGATGCTTTCGCCGGTGAGGATGTTCAATCCATCACCGGAGGTCGCGCCGTCGACGGTCACCTTGTTGATGGCGATTTGAGGATCGACGCCGAAGTACGAGCTTCCGTCACTGGTCGAGTCACTGCGCGAGTGGCCTGCCGAGTCGCTGTAGCTACTGCTGGCGGTGCCGGTGTTGCTGTAGCTGCCGATGACGGCCGTTCCATTGGCCGTGTAGACCCAGGTTTCGCCAAGATCGAGTTTGGAGTTGTTGTTCGTGTCGCCCGACTGCAGAACCGGGGTCACGCCCGACTGGTTATCGGTTACGCTCACGTTGCTCAAAGCGACATTGCCGACGTTCGTAACCGTGTAGCGCCAACCGATGCTTTCGCCGGTGAGGATGTTCAATCCGTCGCCGGAGGTCGCGCCGTCGACAGTCACTTTGTTGATGGCAATTTGGGGATCGACGCCAAAGTATGAGCTCGCGTCGCTAGCCGAATCGATGCCCGAGTGGCCGGCCGAGT
>DATJEN010000175.1:0-25933 GCA_035496575.1 Pirellulales bacterium | reverse complement strand
CAAAGCGTGAACCACTTCAATCCGCTGCGATAGATACGATTTCACCGGCATTGCGGGTCGACAGGTGAACGAACGTAAACGGGTCGATGTCTTCGTTGATGAACCGCACCGATCCATCACCGAACAACGTGTTCGCGCCGTCCGGGTGTTCGGCATACATCTCATCCGTGTGCCCGAACGGATTGTTCGGCGCGTGAATGATAACCTGGGGGCGGTCGTGGGTGTCGGGGCCGCTGTGAGCCGCGACGATCGCGCCTCCGCTGTTGCATGCCGATGGAAACGGGAATTTGGGGCATGTCACGCAATTGGGAACAACCCCGACCCACGTCTTGTTGCTGAGGATCGAACTGTGCTCGCCGACGAAAACCGTGTTCGTCAGCCCATCGGTCACGTCTTTCGCGCGGAGACGCGCGTTGCGATAAAAAGGCCCGTCGATCCGCTCCGACGACGTGATGCTGCCGGCGGTCACGGTCTCTGGCTGCGTGAAATCGGTATAGGCGCTCGTGCGTCCCCACGGCTGATGAATGCCTGCGTTCGTTACATAGTGCGAGTGCGAGAAGGTGATCGCCGGATCGAACGGCGTGGCCGAGAGCGTCGGATTCCAAGCGTCGCCCTCACCACGATCGACCACGAAACCTTCACTGCCGCCAGACGCCGACGGGCAGAGGAAGACTGACAACTTCGCGCGGGCGGCCGCCTGATTCTGGGGGGCCCAGCAGGGCAGGTGAGTATCGAATTGCGCGCGGAGTGCCGACTCTTCGAGCTGCGGCAGGATCAGCACGCCCCATGCGAACCCGGGCGGCCCGTTGGCATTGCCATCGGGAAAGGACACGCCGGCGATTTGGCCGCTTAGATTTGGATTCCCGACGTATGCCGGCGGATAGACCTTCAGGCCGTCATGATAGTTGTGAATCGCGAGCCCAATCTGCTTCAGGTTATTTGCGCATTGCGTGCGACGTGCCGCCTCTCGAGCGCTTTGCACCGCGGGGAGCAACAGCGCGACAAGCATGCCAATGATGGCGATCGCCACCAGAAGTTCCACCAGGGTGAACGCGCGTGCGGCCGCCCTTCTTTGGCCCAACGGGGCGGTAACAAACGCGATGATGCGTCCCATGGCTGAGGTCCTTTGCAACTCTTTTGCAGCTGGGCCCCAACCTAACGAATTAATTAGGTCAATGCAACAATATTTTTTGAATTCTAAAAATCTAGTTTACGAGAGCCATAAGTCAGGCTAGCCGCGTGCCTTTAGTCCCCTGGCTAGAACCGCCGAAGCCGGCCGGCCGTCATCGTGGCGCGAACCTCGAGAGTGCTCGAAGATGGCCCGGCGGACCGCAATTCAAACAGCACGGCATCCGCCGGATCACCGACCCGAAGTTGGTTTTCGGGCAGTCCGATCAGGCGCGCCGGCTGCTGGCTAGCCATGGAGACCGCCAGGGCGAGATCAACGCCCGCGAACCTCATGACGGTGGCAACGCCAGTCCCAATCGGGCGCGACGCACCGGCCAGCAACTGATCCTGCCCGGCGATGACCAGCCGCCCATCGGCGAGAATCTCCAGTTCGCAAAGTTGGGTCGAATATCGCCCAGGCGGCAGCCCAGCGAGCCCGGATAGATCGCTCACCAGGATGCACCGCTCGGGCATCTTTGCGCGCACGATGGTTTTCACGACCTCGGCTGGCAGATGATGGCCGTCAACAATCAAGCTGGCCGAAAGGCGGTCCTCAGCCATTTGGTCCCAGATGTAATTGGGGTGACGGCGGAGCGTGCGATGAGTGCCGTTGCCGAGGTGAGTGCTGAGCCTCGCTCCCGCATCGACAGCTCCTCGAATCTGGTCCGAGTCCGCCCCGGTGTGGCCAATCGCGACCAGCACGCCTGAATCGGCAACTTGTCGGATGAATTTCGTCACCCCGCCGTAATCAGGCGAGAGAGTCAGGATGCGAATGCCCCCTTCGGCGGCGTCCTGGAACCGCTGAAATTCGTTCCAGTCCGGCTCGCGACAATGTTCGAGGGGGTGTGCGCCGCGCGCGCCATCCTCGCGACTAATGTACGGACCTTCGAGATGAACGCCCGCAATCACTTGGCGGGCGGTGGTCGATTCTCGGGCAGCGCGCGCGATCGTGCCCAAGCTGTGGGCGATTGTCTCGAAGCTGGCGGTCGTGACCGTGGGGCAGAATTTCGTCACTCCGAAGGCGGCTTGCTGCTCGCAAATTGCGACAGCTTTGTCGACCGCCAACTCGAGCGAGCTGAATTCCTGCCCGCCATAGCCATTGCTCTGAAGGTCGACAAAGCCCGGGGCGAGCCAAGGCAATCCGTCGCCCGACGCTGCCGCGTCATCAAGCTCGCGCACGGCCGAGATGTGATCGCCGCGTGCCTCAAGCTCGATGACGTGCCCCGTCGCGTAATGACGCCCACGAAGCAGGGCTCCCCCATCGGAATTCATGATTGGTATTGGCCACTAAGGAACGGGAACACAAGCGCGCCCCGGAGCCTTCCGACGTGGCGCCTACGATCTTCAATCCTAGTAAGCCATATCGCGGCACGCCATTCCACAACAGTCAGGACATTGCGTGGCCGTCTGGCGAGGCTTAGTAGCGCGCGTTCTCAGGCAGATTCGCCACGACAGGCACCGCCGGCATGCGCCACCGCGCGGGATCGTAGGTGTTCGAAACCCAACTCGGTGAATAGGTGCTGAACCAGGGCGTCGGCGAAACGGTTGGGCGCGAATTGTAGATCCCGTACCACTTGGAGCTCGCGAGGCGCTGTGCACGCTGCTCGCCACGCGCTTCGGCGCGCCTACGCACTGCCAGCTTGGGGTCGTCGTGCCGGTTGCGCTCTTGCTGATAGAACCACATTTCGGGCGTTGGCGTCACGACACCAATCGAGCTGTCTGGCACAGGCGCCGAACGCGGAGCAAGGTCGCGCCGCAAATCGATCTTCGGCTCCTGGGCCGACGCCGACAATCCCAGCAAAATTGCACTCGCAAACGCAAAACTGCAACAAATCCGAACCATGCTCTGTCGCCCCCCAAATCTGGAGGCCCGCTTCTCATAGCCGAAAGCGCGCCTCGTCCTTGTGTGATTGCCCCACAGGACAGCCAGCATGCATGTGGCCGCCCTCCATCCCCAGTAGACGAGTTCGGACCGGGGACAGCGCAAGATTGAACGATTTTGACGATCAGGGGCATCGTTCCGGCAGACAGGAGCACGCAAAGTGCAAACGAGAGAATCTAGGCGAGCGGGGCCGCCGCGGGATTCACCAAGGCGCGATAGCTGCGCGCATCGCCCGGCACAACCAGCACGCAAATCTGGTCGCCTGCCCGCCAATACCCAATCGCGCGGCCACCCGTCGTCGACTGCGGCATTGCCGGCGGACTACTTGGCAGGCCGGTCCGAGAAGACTTCACGACGAATAGCGTCGCGCGCACTCCGGCGGCCGTTTCGACCTGATACGCAACGCCCTGTCGGCCTTGTTCCATCCACTGCCATGTAACGGGTGCTGCAAGCAGAGCCGCCGGCACCTGGAAACCAGATGGTGCGCGGCTGATATCCTGCCAGGCGGGACTCAATTGATCGACCCAGGTAACCGCCTGCTCCTCGAGCGGCAGGGGCGATCGATCGCGCAGCCAGGCGTTCAAGAAAGCCGCAACGACGATGGTGGCCGCAATTGACGCGCACGCCGCGAGCCAACGGCGCCGTGACGAATACGATCGCTCGGCTGCGGACAGCGAAGCGGCCGATTCGCCGCTGGCCGCTAGTGCGGTCATCACGTCGTCGGAAATCGACGCATAAGGTTTCTCGCCGGCCGCAGCGACCGGCGCGTGTTCGTCGGCCGGATTCGCGTGGTCGGCGCGCAAGGCCGACAGCAGACGAGACTCGAGCCCCGCGGGCACGCTTCCGGACTGCATCGCCGCGGTAATCGCGCTATCCCACTGCTGAACGCGCGCGTAGAAAACCCGGGCCTCCGGGTCGTGCGCGATTTCTTCAGCCCCTTCGCGCATCTCGGGGTTTGCAAGATCGTCGCTGTGCGGACGGCAAGCCTCGATCGCTTCTCGCGTGCGCTTTTCCATTCGGCAGTTCATCCTTGTTTGGAAGCGGGCGGTCAGCGCGTCGCGGCGGGCCTGGCAAACACAGCTCGGCTAGCGTGCGGAAGCGCAACCGCGCCGGCCTGTGTTGGCGGCTCGACGAGCGCTTGGCGCAACTGGCACTTTGCTCGCGCCAAGCGGCTCATGACAGTGCCAATCGGGATTTCCAATGTTTCTGCAATTTCTCGGTACGGCCGTTGTTCGAAGTAAAACAGCAGTACGACCAGCTTGAACTCTTCGCACAGCGAATTGATCGCCGCCTGCAACCGTTCGCTATCGATGCTTTGTTCGACCTCGCCGTCAGGCAATTCGTTCAGATCCAACTCGGCCGAGGACAGCGGCAACCGGCCCCGGAAACTTTTCGCGTAACAATTTCGCAGGATCGTAAAGAGCCAACCGCGCACGCATCCGCTATCGCGCACCTGGCCGCATTTCTGTTGGGCGGTCAGAAAAACGTGCTGCGTCAGGTCCTCGGCGTCGGCCACCGAGCCGCAAAGGCGATAAGCATAGCGATATAGGACCTCATGGTGGTCCCGCACAAGCTGGGCCACGTCCACAGGAGGGCCAGGGTCGGCCATGTTCCGCACTTCCATTGTTCTAGAGGCTGTTCAGCAGGACTTTATTCCCGCTTTCGCAAATCGCGGGCCGAGGGCCGGACGATGCGATTTTCCTGGGAAATGCCTGGCCGAACCGGGACTCCGCCCAATTTGACGACCCGATCTGAACTGGTAGCAGCCAGTATAGCCCTCTGGGCGCGCCTGCCCAGCCGGCCACCCGGCAAGTCAAAAATCGGGGTTTGAGCGTCCAAGTCGGCCCGCTAGACTCCGCCCGCAAAAATCGGCGCGGAGCCCTTCGGCCGGCGCCTGGTGACAACGAAATACCAGGGAAGGTGGGTAATTCCATGCACAAAGCTTCTCGACTGTTATTCGCCGCCGGCATGCTGGCCTTGCCGGCCGGCTGCGGCAAATCGCAACCGCAAACGACGCCAGTTCCACACGTGCGAACCGCCGATCGGACCAATGGCGTCGAGGACGCGCTGGAAACGCACGCGCGCCGTGCCAAGCGCGAAATCGACCAGATCACCGACGAGGCCGAAGACGCCGTGCGCAAGGCGCACGCCAAGGTCAAAACCGAAGCCTCGAAGCGGGCTCAGGAAATGAACGAATTCGCGGCGGAAGTCGCCGAAGAAGCCAAAGACCGCGCCGTCGATATTCCGGACGTGGTCGATCGCGTCCTCGAGCGCCATTCGAAGCGTTGGCTCGAAGCCGACCGCAAGGCGCGTGCTCGCGATGAAGCCGAGCCAGAAACGGAAGACGAGTCCGAGGAATAGCAAGCGCCATGGCCAATCGAGGCTAGCGCTTGGGGCGCGGCAAGCGCCCGCCCCGGCCTTTGCGGCGACCCCCGTTTGATTTGCTGCGCGCGTCGACTTCGGCCACGCTGCGGCCCATGCTCGAACGCATGCGCTCGATGCGGTCGCGCAATTGCGCCGCGCGCTCGAATTCGAGCGCGTCGGCGGCGGCCATCATTTCGGCTTCGAGCTCGCCCAGAAACTCCTCGGTGATGTACTGTGTGTCCTCGGTGCGCCCCACGGCGGCGTTGGCTTGCACGTGAGCGTTCGCCTCGGCCTCGATCCCCGCCCGAATGCCTTTGCGGATGGTCTCGGGCGTAATGCCGTGCTGCTGGTTGTATTCTTGCTGCAAAGCGCGGCGCCGCTCGGTTTCTTCAATGGCGCGCTGCATGGAATCGGTCATTTGGTCGGCGTACAAGAGCACCTTGGCATTCACATTGCGCGCGGCGCGGCCGATGGTCTGCATGAGCGAAGTCTCGCTGCGCAGAAACCCTTCTTTATCGGCGTCGAGAATGGCCACCAGAGAAACCTCGGGCAGGTCCAGCCCCTCGCGCAGCAGGTTGACGCCTACCAAGGCCTCGAAGCGTCCCTCGCGAAGCTCGCGCAGAAGCTCCACGCGCTCGAAGGCATCCAGTTCGCTGTGCAGCCACTTGCACTTGACGCCTTGCTCGCACAAATAGAACGATAAGTCCTCGGCCAGCCGCTTGGTTAGCGTGGTGACGAGCACGCGCTCGCCCACCGACGAGCGCTCGCGAATCTGCTCGAGCAAATGCGGCACTTGCGTGCGCGCGGGACTGACTTCGATCTCCGGATCCAAGAGTCCAGTGGGGCGAATGACCTGCTCGACGAATTCGCCACCGGTTTGCCCCAGCTCATAGGGCCCAGGCGTCGCCGAGACGTAGATTACCTGGTTGATCTTCTCCTGCCACTCTTCGAATCGGAGCGGGCGATTGTCGAGCGCGCTCGGCAGCCTGAACCCGTGCTCTACGAGGGTCGTTTTACGGCTATGGTCCCCCGCAAACATGCCCCGCACCTGCGGGACCGTGGCATGCGACTCGTCCACGAACAGCAGGTAGTCCGACGGAAAAAAATTGAACAGCGTATGCGGGGTTGAGCCGGGTGGGCGGCCGCTCAGCGGCCGGCTGTAATTCTCGATTCCGGGGCAAAAACCTACTTCCAACATCATTTCGATGTCGAACCGCGTACGGGCGTTCAGCCGCTGGGCCTCAAGCAGCTTGCCCTGGCTCTTGAGCAGCTCCAGCCGCTCCTCGAGCTCTTGCTTGATGGCATCGATCGCGGCCGCGATGCGCTCCTCGGGCATGACGAAGTGTTTCGCCGGATAGACATACAAGCTCTGTTCCGGACGAATGACTTCTCCGCTAATGGGATTGATGATCGAAAGCTGTTCGATTTCGTCGCCCCAGAACTCGATGCGCAACGCATATTCCTCGTACGACGGCCACAATTCGACGCAGTCGCCGCGCACGCGAAATTTGCCGCGCGCAAACTCGACGTCATTGCGGTCATATTGCACGTCGACCAGCTTCATCAACAGCGCATCGCGGTCGACCGTCATGCCGCGCTCGAGCGAAATGACCATCGCCTTGTAATCCTCGGGCGATCCCAAGCCGTAGATACACGACACGCTGGCCACGATGATCACGTCGTTGCGGCTGACCAGAGAGCTGGTCGCGGCCAACCGCAGGCGGTCGATCTCTTGATTGATCGAGGCATCCTTCTCGATGTAGATGTCGCGCTGCGGGATGTAGGCTTCCGGCTGGTAATAGTCGTAGTAGCTGACGAAATAATTGACGGCGTTGTGCGGAAAAAACTCCTTGAACTCGCCATAGAGCTGGGCGGCCAACGTTTTATTATGCGAGAGCACCAAAGTGGGCTTCTGCAGCGCCTGGATCACGTTGGCCATCGTGAAGGTCTTGCCCGAGCCCGTCACCCCCATCAGCACCTGCTGCTTGCGGTCGCGCCTGAGACCATCGAGCAGTGCCGCGATGGCTTGCGGTTGATCGCCGGCCGGTTGAAAGGGACTGACGAGCTGAAACTGCACGAGAGGGTCCTGGCGGAACGATTGGGGGGCCTGAAGCTGAGAGCCGCTGCGAAGGGGCGGGCTGGCGGTGCTTCTCTCAACCACAAGGATACGGAACGCTGCCCAATTCGGCTACTCTCGCGCGACGTTCGCGGCGCTGGGCACCGGCCGCAAATACGGGCGAATGCGCTCGAGAGTGCGGGGACCGATTCCGCGCACGCGGCGCAGAGCCTCAACATCAGCGAACGGCCCAGTTTCAGCCCGCGAATCGACAATTCGCCGCGCCAGCGTCTCGCCCACGCCCGGCAGAACGGAAAGCTCGGGCCAACCGGCTTCGTTGATATCGAGCTGAAAATGGGCCGGGTGCGACGCGGCCCGATCGATTTCGATGAGTCGCCCGCTTCCACCGCCATGAGCAGCCCAATAGACGGCCATGCCGACGAGCGCAACCAGCGCGAGCGCGCCCACGGCCGCCTGGTCCATGCGCGTCAAGTGGGGTCGCGACCTGCGTTCAGCGGGGTTTTGCGGCATATGCGCGAGAGAAGTGCGTGGATGCGGCGCGGCCACGTGGCCTGACAACTTCGCACTGCTATTATGGCCAGTACATCCCTGAACGAAAACCAGGCCCTTCGGATCTGCGCGTGGCGAAAGATTTTCGACAAGTCGAGTGGGACGCCATCTTGGAGGACGACTGCCGGCAGATCATCCGGCTGGCCGTGCGGGAGGATTTGGATCGCGCTTTCGATTGGACGACGGTTTCGCTCGTGCCCTCCGGCACGGCGGCAGAAGCCAATATTGTCACGCGACAAGCAGGCACCATCGCGGGACTGCCGGCGGTGCGAATGGCCCTCGAGGAGATGGATACAAGCCTGCGGCTCGAAACCCGCACTCACGATGGCGAGCAGGTCGGGCCGGGACAGGTGATTGCGCGATTAGCCGGGCCGGCTCGCAGCCTGCTTACGTGCGAACGCATCGTACTCAATCTTTTGGGCCGGCTTTCTGGCATCGCGACGCTCACGCATCAGTACGTCGCGGCTGTTGCAGGCACGAAGGCCCGCATCTACGACACCCGCAAGACAACGCCGGGCTGGCGGCGGCTCGAGAAGTACGCAGTTCGTATGGGCGGAGGTCACAACCATCGCACCGGTCTTTTTGACGCGGTTCTCATCAAGGACAACCATCTGGCGTTTACCATCGGGCAGTGCCTCACGCTGGCCGAAGCCGTCCGCCAGGCCCGCCGCTGCGTGGAATCTGCCTCCAACCCGGGCCGCAAAGTGCCGCTGTTGATCGAAGTCGAAGTCGACACGCTCGAACAGCTCGAACAGGTGTTGAGCGCGACGCCAGACATCGTGTTGCTCGACAATATGCGCCCGGACGAGCTGCGCGAGGCGGTTGCCATGCGTGACCGCCTGGGGCCGCAGATTGAATTGGAAGCCTCGGGAGGCGTCAATCTAACCACGGTGGCCGAGATCGCGCGCACCGGCATCGAACGGATCAGCGTCGGAGCGTTGACCCACTCGGCGGCGGCTCTCGACATCGGGCTCGATTGGCAGCCCAAGTAGGGGATGCCAACTCCGGCGCCGGGCGCGGTCGTTCTCAAGCCCGGAAACCCTACCACCGGAATATCCGGCACAATCGCCCGGCTCGGTCCTCGCGTGGCTGCCTAGGCCATTTTGGTGACCTAGCTTTAATCTGAGGAGTTTTAGACCGAGTCACCGCGAGAAGCCGCGATGCCCAAAATCGTGCACCTGTGCGACGACGAGAACCACATCCTCCGTACGGCCGAGCTCCGGCTTCGCCTGTCGGGCTTTGACGTCCGGCTGTCGCGCGATGGCGAGTCGGCCTGGCAGGCGATCCTGCAGTCGCCGCCAGACTTGCTCATAACCGACCTGCAGATGCCAGGCGTCGACGGCCTGGAACTCGTGCGCCGAATTCGGGCCAACCCGGATCTGCAGGATCTGCCGATTGTGATGCTCACCGGCAAGGGCTTCGAGATCTCGGCCGAAGAAATGGCCCAGCAGTGGGGAGTCTCGGCGGTGGTAGGCAAGCCCTTCAGCCCCCGCGAGCTCGCCAAGCTGGCCGAGCAGTGCGTGGCTGCCTCGGCCGCCGTTTAGGCGGATTTCGAGGCTTGGCGCCCCTGTAGTGGCTGTGAGGGGGTAGTCCACCCGATCGCAGTAGCTACCCCTGTTTTCTTATTTTGCGATGCTTGACCGCAAGCTTCGCCTAACTAGCATGAATTATGTAGTCAGAGAAAGCGCTCTTCTCCGCCTATCTTAAGTCCTGGCAAAGCTCATGTACTTCTGGACAGCGCCGGCGGCCTGATCGCCCGGAGTGCTTGCTCAGAAAATCGTTTGCCGCGCGAAGACGGAATTCCCGTCTCCAGCTCGCGAGTGGCGCCAACTCGGCGCTCGTTCTCTCGCGACCAGCTTCCGCGGATTTGAGCACGGTTATCCGCGTGATTTGTTGCTAGCTCTCAGCACGGCGTCTTCCGCTGTCCGCGCTTGTTGAAGATCGCCCCTGGTGCGGCCGCTTTGCCCGCGCGCGATGCGTGCGACACGTCGTCGAGCGGCGCCCATTTCAATATTCGGCCCGCAAGGGCACATCCCATTCGGTTCGCTAGCAAGTTTATGAAGTACGTTTCGAGATTTTGCCTTCTGCCGGTCGCGCTTGCCGCGCTTGCGATCTTCAGCGCGCGTGCGGCCCACGGCGAATCCGTCTCCTACGCCTTGACGCTCTGCGAGGATCTGGACGTCCTCAAGAATCCGAACAACGCGATCGTGGCTCAAAATGCGGCGCTCAAGTCGCAGTTTACGCTCATGTCCGAACGGACGATGCCGTTTATTCAGCTCGTCAACACGTCTGCAGAAGCCCAGCTAACTCAACTCACGTTGTCGGTCGGCGATCTGTCGAAGAACTTTGACTGGGCCACGCTGGTCCAGACGTCGCCGGGCGTGCAAGTCTCGATTCAAAACCCCGATTCGATCGCAGGCGCTGTAAAGTCCGACTTGCTGGTGATCAATTTCTCCCATTTTGATCCCGGCGACTTCGTGCGACTTCGCGTGGGCCTCAGCCCCGACCTGGCCACCGCCAACAAGATCATGGATTATCGCAACGTGCTGTTCCAGATGAACGGCTCGAACACCAGCAACAATGCGATTGCGAATGTCAGCTTTACGGGCACGGCCGGCTCAACGGTTGTCACCAATCAGTTGCCGGATTTTGCTAATCCAAACAAGTTTACGTCCACCAATCTAGCGCTCCTCACCACGAGCTGCGGGATGGACAGCGTCATTCCGTTCACGGTAAACGGGCAGGGATCGATCACCCCCGCTACCGTCCCCGTCCCAGAGCCTGCCAGCGTCACGCTGATGGCATTCTCGATCTTGGGACTGCTCGCCTGGCGCGCGCGCAAGCGCCTCGCTCGGTAAGGACTTTCCGCGAGGCTGCTTTCTCTCTCTCGCCGGCTGTGATATCGGTCGAGCGCGACATTGCCGGTTTTTCCGGTCGTGCCGGAAATTCCTCTCATGCCTGTCGTAGCGGTGCCGATATCTAGGCAAGACTGGACACCCGGCGCACTCGTTCGGTGATATCGCGCTAGTGTCCCCGCGGCTTGGCAGAGCCGCGGCAGCGGTTTTTGCGTAGGGGGGGAGCCATGACGCTCGTCAATCGTGCGCGCCTGTTTGTTTTGGGCGTCGCTTGTCTAATCGCCGGCAGTGCTTGGGCCGCGCCGCCTGGCCGAGTGCCGCCTCAGAACCCGCGACTGCGGATGGCGGCGCAAACTGAAAGTCGCGTGCGAAACGGTGCGAGCGCTACGGCGCCGGCGCCAGTCGCGCAAGACGAATCCAGCGCCCCCATCCCGCCTGTGCCCGACTCTCTCGAGCCGGCCCAAGAGTGGGAAGGATTTAGCGAAGCCACCGAGTCGTGCGACGAGTGCTGCACTGGCGGTTTTTTCCGGCGCGGCATGTGGTATGGCAGCGTCGACTATCTGCTCATGCGGCCGCGCCTGAGCCAAGGCGTCGCCGAAGTCCGCCGTACGCTCGTCAGCGATACCACCGTGACTCCGAACACCAGCACGCTGACCGATACCGCGGTCGAGTTTCAATTCGGATATCAGAGCGCTTTTCGCGCAGCCTTGGGATACCGTTTGCTCGATTGCGGGGGAGACATTCAGGTCGCCTATTGGCGCATGACCGGCAATGCGCAACACAGCGACGGGCCGGCTGACACCGTGAATGACAATCCGTTTATCGCCGGTCAGCTCAAGAACAATCCCGGTAACGGGCAATTTCTGTCGGCCAACACCGGGATCACGGCGAACATCTTCGATGTCGATTTCGCCAAATGCCTGTCATTTGGCGGCCCTTGTAACCCGTGCGATGCATGCTTCTGCCCGCGCTGGGATTTGCGCTGGTTTGCCGGAGCGCGCATCGCGGATATCAGCCGCTTCGACAACAACTTGACCAGCGATGCCCAGGGCAACGCGATCACGACCGGGCTCATCAATGCTCGCTTCGTGGGCGCCGGTCCGCGCGTGGGCCTGCAGGGGCGGCGCTACTTCGGCGCCAATGGATTGTTGTCGCTGTATGCGAAGGCCAGCCAGGCCCTGTTGATCGGCGACTATCGCATGAGCCGGTCAAAGATCACGCCCGGCGACTCGGAGGTGCCAACCGAAGTGATCAACCAATTCGATCGCTTCTCGCGCATGGTCCCGGTCACGGACATCGAAATCGGCGGGTCGTGGCAAATCGCCCCGTACACGTTCGTGTCCGTCGGCTATTTCTTTCAGTGCTGGTGGGATCTTGGACAGTCAGAAACTGTGATCGGCACCAACTTCGGTCCACTGGACACGGCCAATATCCTGGGCTTCGACGGCCTATTCATTCGTGGCGAAATGCTGTTCTAACGAGCAGCTAACCGGCGCGTATTGCGAGCGCCGCCGTGCAGTCCGTGACGAGTGAATGAAAACGGCTCGCGACGCTCGCTGCTACATGCCTTCGAGCATGCTCGCGCGGCCACGCCGTGCCGCCCGCAAACGGGCCCGGCGTCGAGTTTCGCTCGGCTTTTCGTAGTATTCGCGCCGGCGCATTTCTTTCTTGATTCCGCTGCGCTCAACGAGCTTGCGGAAGCGACGGACCGCTTCTTGAATGCTTTCGCGGTCCCGCACGTTCAACTTAACCACACATCCTCCTTTGGCACTCGGATCGAACGAAAATCACCCCAATGGGGCCAAATCCACCCAGAATTTAATCTGTAATGATGCCCCCTGTCCAGGCGCGATCTAATCTCTCGGCCCATCCTTTAATCTCCGGCAGCTTTGCCCTGCGATTTAACTTGACACGCTAGCTTCACCGAAACCAACCGCGGCTGATGGGGGCCGCATCGCTCCAAGCCACAAAACCGTTCGATCTTGAAGCGGCTGTACGGGCACACCGCGCTCGCGTTCATGTCGGCTGGCGACCAGCGACGATTTCAGTTGCTGCCCCACCCAAACCTGCCGACGGTTGCCGCCTTGCGCGGGCAGCGCAACCGGTCATACTGCCCATACGGCAACCATGGATTTTCTGGCCGACAATTCAGAGCTGCTCGCCGATATCGAGTTCCGGCAAGAGGACGTCCTTCGACAATTGGCCGAGCTCGAAGCATCGATCGAGCAAGTCCTCGCTCGCGAGACAGAAGCTCTGGCTGGGCAACGGCACATGTCTTCGCCGGCCCAAAAAGCCGCGGCATAACCGCCGATTTGTGGTCATGCCGCGAGATCGCGGCTTCTCGTTGACGTTCGTGCCGGCTTCGATGAAACTGGTGACATCTCTCGCCCGGTGCCCGGCTGCCAACGGATCGGTTGCCGCGGATGCCGCCCGCAGTTTTCCAGCCAACAACATCCCACCCGGTTCCTCGCCATGAAGTTACCCCGTGCCCTCGCGCCCACATTATTGACCGCTTTGGTTGTGGCGATTTCTGTGAGCTTGCCCGCACGTGGCGAGAACTGGCCCCAGTGGCGCGGCGCAAATCTAGATGGGATCAGTCACGAGACGTCCCTGCCGCTCAAATGGAACACAAAGGACAACGTGGCGTGGCGGCTGGAGTTGCCCGGCCCCGCTGGTTCGACGCCCGCCATTTGGGATGACCGCATTTATCTAACCTCCGCCGAGGGAAGTGACCTCGTGCTTCTGGCCGTGAGCACGGATGGCAAGCAGTTGTGGAAGCAGGTCCTGGCCGGGCAGAACCGCGCGGTGCGGGGCGACGAGGGGAATTTCGCGTCCCCATCTCCTTCGACCGACGGCAAGCACGTGTGGGCTATGGTGGGGACCGGCGACATCGGATGCTTTAGTCGCGATGGCCAGGTGGCGTGGAAGCAAAACCTGCAAGAGCGCTATGGCAAGTTCGACATCCAGTTTGGAATGACCTCGACTCCGGTGCTGGATGGCAACGCACTTTACCTGCAGTTGCTGCACAGTGGCGGCGCGACGGTCTTGGCCCTGGACAAGCTGACGGGGCGCGAAATCTGGAAGCAATCGCGGCCCAGCGACGCCACCGACGAGTGCGAGCAATCGTATGCCTCGCCGGTTTTGTACCGCGACCGCGATCTCGAGCTGCTTTTGAGTCACGGCTGCGACTACGTGGTCGCGCACCGATTGGACACGGGGGCAGAGGTTTGGCGCTGCGGCGGTCTGAATGTGCGCGGCAATTACAATCCCACGTTGCGTTTCGTGGCTTCGCCCTTGGCCACGCAGGGAATGGTGATCGTTCCGTCGGCTAAAAATGGCCCCGTGCTGGCTCTCGACCCACATAGCAAAGGCGACATCACCGACAGCGCTACCGGCCACTTTTGGACGCGCGCGCACAACACGCCGGATGTGCCTTCACCGCTGTTGGTCGACGGACTGGTTTATCTTTGCCGGGAGGACGGCACACTTATTTGCCTCGACGCGCAAACCGGCAAGGAGCACTACTTGAAGCGGACCCACGCCGATCGGCATCGGGCCTCGCCCGTGTATGGCGATGGCAAAATCTATCTGACCGCGCGTGACGGCACGATAACCGTTGTGAAGCCGGGCAAAGAGTTCGAGATCCTGGCCAGCAATGACATGCAGGAGTCGATCTCGTCGTCGCCGGCCATCTCAGGCGGCCGCATCTACTTGCGCACGTTCAAAGCCCTGTACGCAATCAGCAAATGATTGACACGTGGCCAAGTCGAGCCTGGTGACTTCTAGCCGCGCATTCATCGTATTTGCTTTACGACGCCGCCGGCGCGGCTTCAGGCTCGGCGACCGCGAATCCGCAGCCCGGCTCTTGCACCGTCGCAAGCTCGAATCCCAGCTCCTCGATCATCTTGTAATCGGCGGCCGGGGCCTGGCCCTTCGTGGTGAGATAGTCGCCGACAAAGATCGAGTTGGCCGGGTACAGTCCCAGCGCTTGCAAGCTGCCCAAGTGCAGCTCGCGGCCGCCCGCGATGCGCAGTTCGCGCGAAGGATTCGCGAAGCGGAACATCGCCAGCACTTTCAGGCAATATCGCGGAGTTAGCTTGTTCGTGCCTGCCAAGGGAGTGCCATCGATGGGGTTGAGGAAATTGACCGGGATGGATTCCACCGCCAGCTCACGCAGGGCAAACGCCATTCGCACCACGTCGACGTCTTCTTCCCCCATGCCGATAATTCCGCCAGAACACAGCTCCATGCCCGCGGCGCGCACGGCTTGTAGCGTGGCGACGCGATCGTTGTAGGTATGCGTCGAGCAAATCTCGCCGTAGTAGCCTTCGCTCGTATTCAAGTTGTGGTTCACGCGATCGACGCCGCAGGCTTTCAGCCGCTCGGCTTGTTCGGGCGTCAACAAACCCAGGCAGGCACAAATCTTGAGGTTGTACTGCTGTTTGATGCGGGGCACGATCGACGTGATCGCATCCATTTCGCGGTTCGAAGGTCCGCGCGCTGAGATCACGATGCAATACGTTTTCGCCTGCCGCTCGGCGGCCACCCGGGCCCCGTCCAACAGCTTTTGGGCATTCAGCAGGTTGTAGCGCGGAATTTCGGCTTCGGAAACCTTCGACTGTGAGCAATAGCCGCAATCTTCGGGACACAACCCGCTCTTGGCATTCATCAAGAAGTAGAGTTGCACCCGATTTCCAAAATGCCGTCGACGGATGCGATACGAAGCCGCTAATAAGTCCAAAAGCTCGTGGTCTGGCGAACGCAGGATGGATAGCGCCGAGGCTTCGTCCAGCACTTCTCCGGCCATGATTCGATCGGCCAGGGCGATCCAATTTGTCGTTGAGTTGGCATGCTGGCCGGGCGTCACTGCGAGATGGATCATCGGTTGCGCTCAGGTCGATTCTGGGGAAGTAAGTGCCTTAAGGTATCCCGTGCTCGGAGCCTTACGCAAGAGGGCCGTGCCGACCGGAAAAACCGAGAATAAACAACCTGAGGGCCATTCGTTGTGTGGCAACGAGCTTGGCAGACCCTGCGAGACCATGCAGAATAACGGCTGTGCGTAGCGAGCTCTCAAATGATTGAAGTTTCAACAGCCGCCGGACTTGGCCGACATCACCTGGTGCGCGTGGGCGCCCTGGGGCAGATTGGTCGCTTTACCGCGGTTGATGCGACTCGCTACCCGCGCGGCTCCCATGTGGTCGTGCGCACGGACCGTGGACTTGAGCTCGGACAGGTGTTATCGCCTCCCGGCGACAGCGTCGAATCGGCCCGCGCCGATGGCTCGATCCTGCGGGGGGTGACGGCCGAGGATCACCTTTTGGCGGCCCGGCTAGAGAAGAACCGACACGCCGCCTTCGAGGCTTGTGCCGCTCGCCTAGAGGCCATGCACTCGCCCGCGGTGCTCATGGAAGTCGAGCACCTGTTTGATGGCCAGACGCTCGTGTTCTATCTTTTGGGCGAAGTCACGCCAGAAGTCGAAGCCATGACTGCCCAATTGGCAGAGCTTTACGAGGCGCACGTTCAGTTCCGGCAATTCGCCGACGCCGTCACGACGGGCTGCGGCCCCGCATGCGGGACCGATGCAGCCACCGGGTGCACGACCTGCGCAACTGGATGCAGCATCGCAAGCGCATGCGGAGCGCGAAACTCAGCCGGACACCACGCCCACAATTAGGGACAAGCCGGCGCCGGCTGACAGTGGATCGTGGTTACCGTGCGCTCGCCGTTCGTGACGATCACCAGGTGTTGGTTCTCGCCAATCGAATAGCAAGATTGCAGGTTGAAGTATTCCGTCAGGCCGCGTTCGTTGACCAGACGGACGGCGGCGGATACCTCGCCCCAATCGCCGCTGGAGTGGCGGGCCAAAACTTCCGAAAGGGTCTGCCCGCTGGCTTCGAGCGCAGCGGTAGCGGCGGGCGTGATCACGATTTCGCCCACATCAAACAGCACTTGGCAGAGCTGCAAGGCTTTGCGTTCCATTGCCTTCTTCTCTAGCGTGTGACGCCGCCCCTGCTGATCCCGCACTATTGTGCTGGACGTCTGCGTCTTTTGCAAATTAAAACAGCTAAGCTCCTACAGTTTGAGGGATAAGCGAGCAAGAGCTAAGTCACGGTTGCCGGGACGCTTGCGAATACTTCACGACCGTTTTAGTTAAGGCGCGCGAGCTTGGCCTAAAACCATTTATGAGAGTGCTGCCACCGATCCTCGAAATGGCTCGCGAAATCCGCGCGGGCGAGACCACTGCGGCGCGCGTCACCGCCGAATGTCTCGCGCGGATTGAGGAATTGGAGCCTGCCGTTAGCGCCTGGGTTCTTGTCGACAAGGCTGGCGCAACGCGCACGGCCGAGCTGTCTTCACACGAAGCCCTTGCCGGTAAGTTGCGCGGGCCGCTCGACGGAATCCCCATTGCCGTCAAAGACGTTTTCGACGTGGAAGGATTTCCCACGCGGGCAGGTTCTTCGCTCACTTCCCCCTCATGCGCCCAACGCGACGCGGCCGTAGTGGCAAGACTGCGCGCGGCCGGCGCGATTGTGCTGGGCAAGACGGTGACCACCGAGTTTGCGTGCTTCGACCCGTCACCCACGCGAAATCCGTGGAATCTCGAGCACACGCCTGGCGGATCGTCGAGCGGATCGGCGGCCGCGGTGGCACTGGGCATGTGTTTTGGCGCGCTCGCCTCGCAAACCGGAGGATCGATCACCCGGCCGGCCGCTTATTGCGGAGTCGCTGGGATCAAGCCGACCTTCGGATGTTTGAGCCGCAGCGGGGTCGTGCCGGTGAGCTTCCACTTGGATCACGTGGGTGTCATGGCGCGCGGGGTAGCCGATTGCCGACTATTGTTCGATTGGATGCTTGGCGATGACCCGTCGGATCCGGCTTGTGTCCCGCGACCCAACATCGAGGCCGCCGGTACCGAACGAGACAGCCGGCCGAAGCTGGGAATATTGCGTGACTATTTTTTTGAGACGGCCGAACCCGATGTTGCCAGCCTCACCGAAGGAGCGATTGAAAAGCTGGCGGCCGCGGGCGCGGAAGTGCTCTCGCTGGAGCAATTACCAGGCTTCGACCAGGTGCATGCCATGCATCGGAGAATCATGGCGGCCGAAGCCGCCACCTACCACCGTGAAACGTACGCGGCCTCAAGAGAAAAATATGGCCCCAACCTGACCTCTTTGCTCGAAGAGGGGGGCGCGATCAGCATGTCCGATTACCAGTCGGCCTTGAGAGCTCAGCAGGCTTTCCGTCACGCCGCCAACCGAGCCTTGATCCAGCTCGACGCACTCATTACGCCAGCCACGCCCGGCCCAGCGCCGAGGGGCCTTTCTTCCACAGGCGATCCGCGGTTCAACTCGCCCTGGAGCTTTGCAGGCGTGCCGACGGTTTCCTTTCCGTTCACCCTGGCCGCTAGCGGCCTGCCACTTTCGTTGCAATTGGTTGGGCGAAGCTGGAGTGAACACCCCTTGCTCACCGCCGCCGAGTGGTGCGAGAGCGTGCTCGGTTTCCACCATGCCCCGCCCCCAGCGGTTTAGAGTCGGGTCGTGGCGCCGCTGCTCGCCGAGCGCGCCCAGGCTCGCCAAGAAGTCGTTCGTTTCGACCGCCTGCATGGCGCGCGAAAAAATGGGCGCTGGAAAACAGCCGTCTCGGCTATAACTAGGGCAGCGGAAGCGCCCTTTTGCAGGGCCGCTTGGCAAATCTTCCTTGAAGGGAGGGTCGTGCAATGAGACCGTTATTGCCAGCGATCGTGCTGCTCGTGGCCGCGCATGCCGCGAGGGCCGCCGAGTTTGCCAATCCGGTGCGCTTGGAGGCCGACGGCGCGGCGATTCGCGTTGAAGCCCCCGGCTACGCCGCGCCGTGCTGGGCCGATATCGACGGCGACGGCAAGAAGGATCTTCTCGTCGGACAGTTCAACGGCGGCAAGATCCGCGTGTTCAAGAACCTGGGCGATGGCAAGCTGTCGGCCGGCGAGTGGCTGATGGCAGGCGGCAAGGCCGCCGAAGTGCCGGGCGTTTGGTGATGCACCAGCTCCACTCCACAGTTTGTGGACCTCGATGGAGATGGTTCAAACGACATTCTTTCGGGATCGTATTCCCGCCACAGCCAACCCATGGCCGGGCTGTTTCAAGTTCTGTGGGGTAAGCCGGACAAGTCCTTTGCGCCGGCCGAAGTGCTCAAAGGCAGCGACGACGAGCCGCTGCTCATTCCTTTGGGGTCCCACAAAGACGCCTGGATCGACTGCATTTGCACCCGGCCCACGGCCGTCGATTGGGACGGTGACGGCAAGCTGGATTTGATCACTGGCAATTTCACCGGCACCTTTTACTGGTTCCGGGGCGAAGGCAAAGGGCGCTTCCTGCCCAAGGGAGAGCTCGTCACGAGCGGTGAGATGCCGCTGAAGATCGCTGGCAACCACAGCGACCCGTTTCTCATCGATTGGGATGGCGACGGCGATCTCGATTTGCTGAGCGGATCGAGCGCGGGCGGCGTGCAGTTGGCAGAGAACAAGGCCGGTCCGGGCAAACCGCCGCAGTTAAATCCGTTTCAAACGCTCATTAAGCCGGGCCCTCCTCCAGAGTATGGGAAGCCTCTCCGCGAGGCCGATCTAAAGAGCCCGGTCACGGCCACGCGAATTTGGGTCGATGACATCAACTCCGATGGCAAGCTCGATATTCTGCTGGGCGACACAGTGACGCTGGTCTCGCCTGCGAAGGGAATCACGGAAGAGGAGCTGGCGACCCGTTCCGAGGCCTGGCAGCGGGAGTGGGCAGACGCCGTCAAGGAGATGCAGTCTTTGGAGGGCGATGGCAATGACGAGAAAAAAGCGGATGCCCAAAAGCGTCTGCAGAAGCTGTACACGAACCGCGCCAGTTTCGTGCAGGAGGAGATGACCGGCTTCGTATGGTTGTATCTGCAAAAATGAACCCGGCGGCCCGCGCTAAATTCGCGCGGGCCGCGGGCACCAAGAACCACGCGCATTGTGAAGGCGGGACAGAAAGTCGCAGCCACTACTCGCCGAGCGCGCCCAGGCTCGCCAGGAACTCGCTCATCTCGCCCGCCGCGTGATGGTCGCCGGCGCTGCGGGCGGCTTCGATGCCGTCGCGCAAAGCGGTTCGCGCCTCGGCGATTCGGCCCAGCCGCGTGAGCTGTTGGCCGGCCATGAAAAATGCCGGCACGTACGGCGTGTCGTCGGCCATCAGCCCGCGAAAAACGGTCAGGCTCTCATCATTGCGACCTTCCTTGTCGAGCTCCAAGGCGAGGCCATATCGCAAAAAGACATCGCGCGGATCATCCGCCAAGAGGGCTTCGATCTTTTCGCGGCGCGATGCGCTCATGCCCACCGCGCTTTCAGATGGATACCGGGTCCATGCCGTGCGTGGACTCGTATTCGGCGATCTTGTCGGCGTGCTCGAGCGTGAGGCCGATATCGTCCAGCCCGTTCAACAGGCAATGTTGTCGGAACGGTTCGACGTCAAAGGTCAGCGTCAAACCCTGCTCATCCGTGATCGAGCAATTTTCCAGATCGATGTTCAACCGATATTGGTCGCCGGCCGCGCGGCGGAACAGCTCGTCGACGGTGGGCTCGTCGAGCCGAATCGGCAGCATGCCGTTCTTGAAGCAGTTGTTGTAAAAAATATCGGCGAAGCTCGGCGCTATAATGGCGACAAAGCCATAATCGTTGAGCGCCCAGGGGGCATGCTCGCGGCTCGAGCCACAGCCAAAGTTCCGCCGCGCGACAAGAATGCTGGCGCCCGCCAGGGCAGGGCGGTTCAGCTCAAATTCGGGGTTCGGGCGGCCATCATCCAGAAACCGCCAATCGAAGAACAAGAACTCGCCGAACCCACTCCGCTCGATGCGCTTGAGAAACTGCTTGGGAATAATCTGGTCGGTGTCGACATTCGCGCGGTCCATGGTCGCGACCAGACCGGTGTGTTTTGTAAATGGCTGCATGGTCTACCTTCAGTTCTTGTAATCCCACTCGCGAATGTCGACGAAGTGCCCCTTGATAGCCGCAGCCGCGGCCATGGCCGGCGACACCAGATGCGTGCGGCCACCCTTGCCTTGACGACCCTCGAAGTTGCGATTGCTCGTCGAAGCGCAGCGTTCGCCCGGCTCAAGCTTGTCAGGGTTCATCGCCAGGCACATGCTACAACCTGCTTCGCGCCATTCGAAGCCCGCTTCCTTGAAGATGCGGTCCAATCCTTCGGCCTCGGCCTGCCGCTTCACTTGCCCGCTGCCCGGAACCACCATCGCGCCCACGCGGTTTGCCACCCGATAGCCGCGTGCCACGGCAGCCGCCGCGCGCAAGTCTTCGATACGAGCATTGGTACACGAGCCGATGAACACACGATCGAGCGCGATGTCATGGATCGGCGCTCCCGGCTTGAGATCCATGTACTTAAGCGCGCTAGCCAGCACTTTGCGGTCGGCCTCCGAGGGCAGATCGGCGGGGTCGGGCACCCGCCCTGTCACCGGCGCCACTTGGCCCGGGTTGGTTCCCCAAGTCACTTGTGGCGAAACGCCGGCAGCCTCGAACGTGAGCGTCTTGTCGTAACTCGCGCCCGAATCTGTCGCCAACTTACGCCACCGCGCGACAGCCGCCTCAAAGTCGCGCGGCGCAAACTCTCGCCCGCGCAAGTATGCAAACGTGGTCTCGTCCGGCGCGATCATGCCGGCCCGCGCGCCCGCTTCAATGGTCATGTTGCAAACGGTCATGCGCTCTTCCATGCTGAGCGCGCGAATGGCGTTTCCGGTGTATTCGATGCAGTACCCCGTGCCGCCATCGGTGGTGAGCTGCCCGATGAGGTACAAAATCAAATCTTTGGCAGTCACGCCTTTGGCCAGCCGGCCGTCGACGCGCAGTTCCATGGTTTTGGGGCGCGACTGCAAAAGCGTCTGCGTCGCGAGCACGTGCTCGACTTCGCTCGTGCCAATGCCGAAGGCCAGCGCGCCAAACGCGCCATGCGTGGCGGTGTGGCTGTCGCCGCAGACAATGGTCATGCCAGGTTGCGTGAGCCCAAGTTCCGGTCCGATGATGTGCACCACACCCTGATTCGGGTCGTTCAGGTCATACAGCCGGATGCCAAATTGCCGACAGTTTTCTCGCAGCGTGTCGACCTGCTGTTTCGAGATCGGGTCGGAGATCGGCAGCGCGCGGTTGGTGGTCGGAACGTTGTGGTCGGCCGTGGCCACCGTGAGCTCGGGACGACGAACCTTGCGACCGGACAGGCGCAGCCCCTCGAACGCCTGGGCGCTCGTGACCTCGTGCACCAGTTGCAAGTCGATGTAGAGGATCGTTTGCTGACCCTCGGCGGCGTGCACCACGTGGTCGTCCCAAATCTTGGCAAAGAGCGTGCGGGGAGGCTGTTTTTGGATCATTGTGTGTCGCGAGAAGCAAGAGAACGGTGAAACAGGGGTTCAAGATAATCTATTATAGTCCGCCGCCGCCAGCCGCGCTTGCGGCCATGCCGCGCACGGAGCGTGCCTGCGAAACGGAGCCGCCAAAAGCCCCAGCTCGAACGCTAGATCGCGGCAGCCGCCAAAGATTCGGCATGCTCGTCGGTCGAGCCGTTCTCCCGCCACCAGGACGCCGCGTCCTGTTCGGTCCAGCCGCCCGCCACGACACAGTCGCTTAGCGCGCGCTGCAAGTCGCGAACGGTCTGATACCGGTCCGCGGGATCCTTGGCCAGGCATCGCAGGACGACCGCTTCGAGGTCGGCCGGGATTTCAGCCCGCAGCTTCGAGGGCGGAGTCACCGCGTCATGCGCGTGCGCCATGATCAGCTTGATGGCCTTGTCGCCAGCGAACGGCGGCGCGCCCGTCAGCAGAAAGTAAGCGACCGCGCCCAACGAATAGACATCGCTGCGGCCATCGGGTTCGCTTTCGCCCAGCGCCTGCTCTGGCGACATATACAGCGGCGAACCCGTGATCGCGCCATCTTGTGTTAGCTGCACGGGCAGCGTGTCGCCGGAAATGGGTTTCGCCAGCCCAAAATCGAGCAATTTCGCCACGTCGTAATATCCGCCACGCTGCGCAGCGAAAATGTTGCCGGGCTTGATGTCGCGATGAATTAATCCCCGGCCATGCGCTTCAGCCAATGCATCGCAGGTTTGCAACAGCAGCGAAACGGCCCGCGCCGGCGGCAACGGCCCATGCCGATCGACCAGATCAGCCAGGCTGAGTCCGGGCAGATACTCCATGACGTAATAGAACGTTCCATCCTCCGTGCGGCCGTAGTCGAAGATCTCAATCGTGTTCCAGTGCGAGAGCTTGGCCGTGGCGCGCACCTCGCGTTCAAAGCGCGCGAGCACATGCGGATCGGCGGCTTTGCCAGGCCGAATCAACTTGATCGCGCACGGCCTCTTCATCAGCCGGTGTTCGGCCAAATAGACATCGCCCATGCCGCCCGAACCAATCGGATGCAGCAGCTTGTAGTTTCCGAGTTGTTTGGCCTCGAAGGCCTCGTGCCGGAGACTGTTGATCAGATGGGTGCCATAGGTGGCGGCCAAAAACGTGACACCGAGCAGGATCGAGAACTCGACCAGGAAGCCGCTGCCTGAGGTGATCGCGGCCGCGAAATCCGAGTTCGTGAACCCTAAATACACAAGAAGAACAGCCGGAGCGGCGCAAATACACCCGATCACCGCGGCGGCTCGACGCCAGGTATTCGGGATGAACATCGCATACACGAAAACCGTGCCGACCCAGTAGGCCAATGGGTTCGGAATGTAATGTCGAGAGAGCATCACGGTCAGAAGCTTGTAATCGTAGATCAGGAAATAGCAGACCGGCAGGCCGAAGATGACGAGCTCGAAAACCCGCAACGCGCCTAGCCTGATGGCGCATCGCCTGCAGAGCAGGCCGAAGCACGCGATGAGCACCACCGCGACCACGAAATGGAAATAGAACGTCAAGTTGTCTGACCCGCCCGGCCCGCTGTCGGTGATCAGGCGATAGAGGAAGAACAGGCCGAACGACAGCCCGAGTATGCCAGCGGCGGCGCGCAACCGACCGCGCAAGATGTTGGCGATTTCACCGGCGATCTGAGGATTGCTGCCTTCGATGAAGGCAACATGCCGGCACTGAGGGTCGGCAGCGCTTTGGATCGCGCTCGGTAGCGCATCGAGCGTATCGGCCGAAGACAGGGGTCCAGGCGCAAAAGGCACCGCGTCACCTGCGGCGGTTTCGAAGCGGGAGGCAGATATGGTACGCACAGTCATCATATCCGGTTCATTTTTCCCGAACGAGAGGAGCTGGCCAGGCTACTTAGCCCAAGGGACGAAAGCGGTTGCGCCGCAAATCGCGCTTCGTAACCATTTCGTCGCGGCCGGCCCGTTTATTGGACACGAGCGAGCCACGGAGGTTCCATCCCGCAGCGAAATCACTGGCTAGAAGCAGACCAGGCGATCCGGCGACGGCGGATCAAGCAGCTCGGCGCGGCCGGCACCCGGCGGCACGAGTCTCGATTTCGGCACGCGGCACGAGCACGGGCGTTTCCGCCGTGGGCTGATCGAAATAGACCTTCGACGCCTCGTGCAGCATCCGCGGCAGGTAGAACCAGCCTTCTCCCAGCCACTCAGCCGGGTTTTCATGGTTCACAATCACCAAATCCATGTTTTGCAGGCTGTTGGCCGAACGGCGCAACGTCAGGGCGGGATCGCCTGGGATCAACTGCACGTGGGCCTTGCTGGACTTGAAGAGGCAATGGGCCTCCTTGAGGGACAGGCATTCCCCGCGTCCAGCCGCGCGGGCTTCGAACAGGTCGATGGCCGCGTATCTCACCGGGTCTCCGCTGGCTCTGGCGGCCAAATCGATGAGCCGCAGCGTACGCTGGGCGGAGCCCAGCCCAATCTCCAGAATCTTGCGCGTGGGCCGGCTGCCAATGGCCCGAAACAGAATTCGGTCGCGCTTCGGCTTGGAAAAATAGGCAAGATATAAGTAGCGGACTCGATCACCCGTAGACAAGTGACGCCCTCCCTGGCGACCACAAATTGAGGCGAGTTCAGTCA
Organism: Pirellulales bacterium; assembly: GCA_035496575.1. Classification (GTDB taxonomy): domain Bacteria; phylum Planctomycetota; class Planctomycetia; order Pirellulales; family PALSA-1355; genus PALSA-1355. The sequence continues at coordinate 1,036 of DATJEN010000175.1, read as the reverse complement.
GTATTTCGGTTGGCGCCGCGCGGAAGTGGAGCGTAACTGCCCCGGCTAGCGCAGTTGCCGCAGTCGCGCGCGCATGATACAAGCAGCCGACCGAGAGCACGCCGAATCGCTGCTGTCACCTTATTTTGGCCGCTTAGATACAAACGCATTGATGTCAGATCACGCCACGGAAATCTCGCGAGGACAGCGCTATGCCTTCGGCAAGAACTGGCGTCGCTTCTTGCGCACGCTCAATGATGAGCGGATTGCCGAAGCCGAACGCAATTTGCGCGAGATGCTCGGAATTGATGACCTAAAGGGCAATTCGTTTCTCGACATTGGCTCAGGCAGCGGCCTGTCGAGCCTGGCCGCACGCCGGCTGGGAGCTCGGGTGCACTCGTTTGACTACGATCCAGAGTCGGTCGCCTGCACGCGCGAGCTGAAGCACAGGTATTTTTCCGATGATACGAGCTGGACCATCGAAGAAGGCTCGGCGCTCGACCGCGATTACCTGAAATCGCTTGGCAAATTTGACGTGGTTTATTCGTGGGGCGTGTTGCACCACACCGGCGCGATGTGGCAGGCGCTCGACAACGCCGCCATTCCCATCGGCGAAGGCGGACGGCTCTTCATCGCGATCTACAACAACCAGCGCAGTTGGACGCCCGTGCATACGCTGCTTAAGCGCGCTTACGTGCGCTCGCCTTGGCCCTTCAATTGGTTGATCGCCGGACCACTCATCGCTTTTTATACGGCGCGCGGTTTCCTGAAAGACGTTCTGCAGCTCAAGGACCCGACGGCGCGATATCGGAACTACAACCGATTGCGGGGCATGTCCTGGTGGCACGATTGCCTGGACTGGATCGGCGGTTATCCTTTCGAAACGGCCAAGCCGGATGACATCTTTAACTTCTATCAGCGACGCGGATTCGTGCTCGAACGCATGACCACGTGCGGCGGCGGGCCGGGCTGCAATCAGTTCGTGCTGCGTCGCGCCGATGGATGACTCAAACGACTCATGCCTGCTGAACCAATCCGCCTGGTCACGCGGCCAGCA
>DATJEN010000174.1:0-9674 GCA_035496575.1 Pirellulales bacterium | reverse complement strand
GGTTGAAAGAACAGGCTGGAAAATAGTACCGGAGGAAATCCTGATGCAGATTTCTAAAGCAGAGCGCCACAGCCCGATGACCGCCCTTCATGCCCGCTGGTGGCAGTTCTCGCTCAAGGATGTGTTCTTCGGCTTTGCGATCGCCGGAGCCGGCCTTGCCGCATATATCGGCGTCTGGACGAGAGCCGATAGCGGACGGGATATTCCAATCCAGCTCTTGTGTGGGCTGTTGTACGGTTCTGGCGCGTTGATTGGGGCTGGATTATTCATCCCCTTCAAGAAGGCAGGACTGGGTGCGATCCTCGGATTCGTGCTTACTTGCGCACTTCTGACGATCTTGTACTCCTAGCAGCAGCTAACCTAAGGCGCCGGCACGAGTTCTTTGCTTGCCGGACATGGCTGCCCTCGCGCCATGCTGGAGCGCGAATGAGGATTTCGGCATAATGTGTGCGGCCCGCTTGCATCACGCCTGGCTAGCCCCCTGCCCGTTGCCTCCCCCTGCCGTCCCGATCCAGGAGCAACTCATGCGATCCTACCCAATCGAACACGGCACCCTGTCATTGCACACCCGGCGCAGCTTCATTCAGGCCGGCGCGCTGGCCTTGGGCGGATTGTCCCTGCCAGAGTTGCTGCACGCGCGGGCAGCGGCGCCCGAGCGGCCACAAGGACGCCCCAAATCGCTCATCATGATCTTTTTGAGCGGCGGGCCATCGCACCTCGACATGTACGACATGAAACCCGGCGCTCCGCGCGAGTATCGCGGAGAGTTCTCGCCAATCCGCACGAGCGTGCCGGGCATGGAGATCTGCGAGCTGATGCCGATGCAGGCTCGCATCGCCGACAAATTTGCGATCTTGCGCGGCGTGAAGCTGGTTGAGCTGCACACGGCCAACGAATTCTATAGCGGCTATCCTTGGCAGGAACAGCCGCGCGCTTCGGCGCCGGGTGAGGCGCGGCGGCCCGCGGTCGGTTCGCTGGTGAGCCGCGCGCGCGATACGGCTGCCATTCCGGCTTACGTCAGCTTGGGCAATCAGCCCGACTGGGAGAGAGCCTACTATGCGGGCCTGGAGCACGAGCCCTTTCGCGTGGCCAGCGGCAACCCGCCCGAGGCGCTCAACAACATGGGACGCTTGCGCGAGGTGAGCCTGCCGCGGCTGGAGGATCGGCGCAGTTTGCTGCGGTCGATCGATTCGTTTCGGCGCGGCGTCGAGCGCACCGGGCCGACCAGCATTTTGGATACGTATCAAACTCGCGCACTCGATATCGTAAGCTCGGCGGCGGTGCGCGACGCGTTCGACGTGGAACAAGAGCCCGCGGAAATTCGCGCCCGTTATGGCGATGGACCTTTTCGCTACGGGATTCACCCAGGCCGCATGTTGCTCGAGGCGCGGCGGCTGGTGCAGGCGGGCGTGGCGGTGGTTACCACCTGCTTCACGACCGGCGGCTGGGACACGCACCGGGATAACTTCGCGACGCTGCGCGGCATGGTGCCGCCGCTCGATCGAGCGCTGCATGCGCTCGTGACCGATCTGGACGAGCGCGGGATGCTCGACGACGTGATCGTGATGATGGGAGGCGAGTTCGGCCGCACGCCGCGGATCGGCGACATTACGCCCGATGGCCGCAGCCACTGGCCGGAAGCCGGGTTCATGTGGCTGGCCGGCGGAGGCTTGCGCACGGGGCAGGTGATCGGCGCAAGCGACGCGCGCGGCGAGCGCGCCGTCGGCAAACCGATCTATATGCAGAACATTTTGGCGACCATCTACCCCAAGCTGGGCATCGACCCCGCCAGCACAATCCGCGACCACAACGGCCGCCCGCAATACGTGCTCGAAGAGCGCACGCCGATCGCCGAGCTCGGTTAGCTCTCCCACTAAACAAGCGCGGCCGCCGTCACACGCGCACTTGCTCGAGCGCCTTCAAGTGCTCCTCGATCCGCTCGTTGTGCTGAAGCTCGTGCTGCGAGAAACCGTCGTAGGGCACGAGCGGCGAGAAATCCAAGCCCGTCGCTCCGATGACCTGCTGGATGCTGATCTGATACGTCTTGTACCCGGCGTACACGAACTCCAATTCCTCGAGCTCGCGCGCCTGGCTCACCTTGTAGGCCGTGGCCGACGGGCGGCCGTCCTCGGTGACGATGGCGACCACCTTCCAAAATGCCTTGGGGATCAGCGCATCGCGATAAGCTAGGTCGTGATCGGTGAAAAATGGCCCCGTGAACACCGACACTTTCATGTTATCCGTGCGCGCGTGTGTGAGAATGTAGTTCTCCAAGCCGAGCCAGGTGACCTGGTTCACGCCAGCCATTTGCGGACAACTGTTGGTGAAGTGGAACGTGTCGCGGTTGGCGCGCTTGGCATCGGCGAGTGGTCCCCACACGGGATCCTCGCGGCGGACCATGTGTCCGCGGTCGATGTCGTTCTGAAAATACAGGGCGTCACCCCATTGGTCTTCCTCGTCGAGACGCCCGTCGTAGCTCCAGGTGCTGATGCGCGGGAGGCTCCGCGACTCGGCGCCGGCGATGTTGGCCGCCGTCAGCATCGGCATGCGTCTCGACTTGGACATGATCACCGAAAAGTTTTGATACTTGAGCTCCACGCCACGACCCCCGCGGCGCAGTTCGCGCATGTCCGCGGCTGCCTCGCCGGCCGGCAGCGGCAGCTCGATCGGCCAACCATCGAGAAACGACCGTTCGTAGCCATTGCGATCCGTAAACTCCTCGGGCGGGGTGGTTGGCTCCTCGCCCGGCCGCTCGAACAGCGAGAGGTCCCAGTCGCCCAAGCGTTCCATGTCCGTAAGCGAGGCCGTCCTTTTCAGATCGGCGCGGACGCCGCGCGGTTTCTCGATTGAAGTTCGGCCGCCGCCATTCGCGGTGGGCCGAGGCGTGGGCGGTGGGCCGGCATCCGCCGTTGCGATCGGGCCCGCCGGGGCTGTCACCTTGCCGGCTGCGGGGAGGGCCGTGGCTTCTGGCTTGTCTGTGCCGATCGTGGCGGCCGGCGTTTCGGGATGCGCAAGCGAATCGACCAATTGAACCCCGCGCTCCTGGAGAATCTCGCGCAAGCTGGGCGAATCGCGGCGCTCGCGCTCATCGAGCACTAGCGCCAGCATATGGCCGTAGTTTTCGAGTGGCTCCACGGGATTGCCGCCATAATGCAATCCCGCGGCAATGCCCTCCGTGCCGATGACCACCAGGATCGATCCGGAATTGCCGCCCAGCGTGGTCGCGTCATGCGCCAGGGTCCACTGGCTGACCGAAGCGCGCGGGTTGGTGAGCTCGCCGGGCGCCAGTCGCTTGCAGCCATACGTGCGGCTAAACAATTGCTCGAGCAGTGTAGGCGGGTAGCGGCCGGGCTCGGGACGCGCAGGATAGCCAATGATATAAATCGATTCGCCCGGCTGGCACAACGTAGCCGACGTATTGAAGTTGAACGGCAGCTCGCCCGCCACGGCCGGCCCCGGCTCGAGCTCGATGAGCGCAAGATCGAGCTTGGCGTGATCGATGGGCGCCACGATCGGACGGGAGCCAACAAACAGCAACTGTTGGAGTGCGCGGCGTCCGACCGATTCACGCGCTTGGTATTCGTGCCCAAAATCGATGGCGGCGCCGGGCTTGAATCGCCAGCCGCCGTCGACCTGGCTGGCGACGACCTGCAGCACGTGACGGTTGGTGATAATCAAATTTGGATGAATCAAGAACCCAGTACCTTCGAAGCCCTGGGGGGTGCCTGGCAAATCGATGCGCCCCACGCAGGCGAGCGCCTGATTGAGATGCCGTTCCATGCTGGCGGCGACGGTGCTGCCCCACCTGCCGGTCGGGCTCGTGGCCAGGTCGACCTGGCCGTTGCGGACCATGAACGACGGCCGCGAACCATCCGTGCGCACAATGATCTCGAGCCCCGTAAGTAACGAGGGCCTGCGGCGCAACTCCTCTTCGTCGCCGTCGCGCAAAACGCGCAGGCCTAGCTGTCCCCGGTCAACCAGGCGCTTCGCGATCTCGCGCAGGCGCGGATCGTCGCCCAGGTAAGTCTTGATGATCCGCTCCAGCTCCGCCTCGGATTGTTTGACGCGATCGGCCACGGCGCCTTTTGACAAATCCGGCTTTGGCGGGCCATCCGCAACGCCTTCGGCCGTGGCGCCAGCCGTGCGGCCCGCGAGCATCCGTGAGAAATGATCGACCAGCGGGCGGAAGTCTGCCATGGCTCGCTCTCTTGTGATGAACGTTCTTGAAGGTGCCGGGACGTGGATGCTGCCTGCCATCAGCCAGTGGTTCTGAATATAGGCGCGCACGATTTAGGCACTGCAAGCGACGGTTGCCGCGCTGTGACATACGGTTGTCACTGCTGGCGCACGCCTGCTTGCCTGTCGCGCGTGACACTTCAACATGAACGCTCGAGCGGCTCACAAGCGTGGTAGGCGCGCGGCTCCGCACCTGCCGAGCCGCGCTCTTTAGCCCCAGGCAGAATCCGCGATGAATGAAATCGACGTGATTTTCTTCGACCTGGGAGACACCTTGGGATCGGCGGTCGTGAGCGCGCCGCCGCCGCCGCATCTGGCCGGCTTCAACGTCTATCCGTTTGTGCCGGCGCTGCTCCGTCGCCTTTCGCGCGCGCCGGGCCGAATGGGCGTGATCTCGAACACCGGCGACGACGGGGCGCGCGAGGTCAACCGCGTGCTCCACGATTGTGGATTGCTTTCCTACTTCGAACCAACGTTGCTCCTGTACAGCAAAGAAACAGGGCTCAAGAAAGACACGCCCGAGGTCTTTCGGCTGGCGGCCCAGCGCGCTGGCGTACCGCCCGAGCGTGCGCTGTTCGTTGGCGAAGACGCGGACGAGCGCACCCAGGCGCAGCTAGCCGGACTACGCGTCTGTCCCCATCCGCTCTTGGTCGAGGACGTACTGGCCGGCGATCATCTGTGGCACGCGCGGATTGCCCCGTCCCATGCACGCGACGAAGCGTGGAAGCAGGTGCTGGCCGATGCGGGTGTCGTCCCGCTACACGTCAGCGGCGCGGAGGGTGAGTCGGTGATCGGCATCCTGTCGCAACGGGTCGCGGTCGAGCTTTTCAATCGACAGTTCGAGGTGACCCGGCTGGGTTCGCTGGATGACCCGCTCACGACGCAGCTCTATCTGCTGCGAGACGACCGCGCAGCGCGCAGCGGGTTTCATTCGCCCGCTGGTCAATCCTCGGCGCTGCTTTCCAAACCCGATCTCGCGGGCACCGTGATCGCAACCACGCCCGAAGGAATCCTGGTCGCCGTGCCGGGCGGCAAGTCGGTCGAAGACTATCATCTTCCGCAAGCGTTTCACGGGCACAACGAAAAGCTGATGGCCGATCCGGCGCTGCTGCGGCCCTTTGGGCGGGGCGCGATGGAGCGGCCTGCGGATTTTGTGGCTGTCTTGGAAAGACCCGATGCCCTGCAGGTTGCGGCGCTCGATGCAGCGGCGAATGCCGCCATCGCCACGATCTCGGCCGCCAGGATTAAAACCCTGGTCGAACGCTTTTCCGGCCAGCAAGCCATGGAGAACGGCAGCCCGTTTCGCGCGACTAGCCGGCACATTCTATCGCCGGGGAGCCAGCGGATTGTCGAAGCGCTGGCGCGCGAGCTGGCGACGAGCGGAGGCCCTATCGCCGTTACGTTGCACCCGTTCACGCACGAGGGGCAGCAATATCACAACGTCCTGGGAGAGATCGCCGGCAGCTTGAGCGGCGACAGCCGCACGGTGGTGATTGTTTGCGCGCATTTGGACTCGACCGCCGCTTCGTCGCCCGGTTATCGAGCGGCGCTCGATCCGGCGCCGGGCGCCGACGATGACGCCAGCGGCGTGGCGGCCGTGTTGGCGATCGCGCGCGCACTGGCATCGTTGCCGCAGCCCAAGAGCACGATTCGTTTTGCACTCTTCAATGCCGAAGAGCATGGACTGGTCGGCAGTAAAGCCTATGCGCGCGACCAATCGCAATTGAGTGAACCGATCACCGCCGTGTTCCAGATGGACATGATCGGGCACAACGAGGTTGCCCCGCCCACGTTCCAGATCCATGCGGGCTTTTTGCCTTCGAGCGACGTGCAGGCGCGTTCGACGTTGCTGGGAGAGTTGCTGCGACTGGTGGTGCCGCAGGTGGCGGCGGAGCTGCCGGAACCCCGTTTATTCCAATCGGGGCCGGGCGGTCCCGCGGATCGTGATCCGGCGGAGAATCGTAGCGACCACTCGGCGTTCCACCAGCGCGGATATGCGGCATGCGCCGTGACGGAGGATTTCGCTTTCGGACCTCCGTTTGACGATCCAACCGCGGAAGTGAATCCGAACTATCACCGGCTGAGCGACACGGCGGACCAGGTTGATTATGAGTACGCGGCTGCAATTGCGCGGACGGTGGCGGCGGCGGCTTGGGTGAGCGCGAATCGGCCTTGATTTCGGAGAGAGGACTGCCCTGCCCTTCCTTCCCTGCTAAAAGACTCGGGTCCCCTTTTTTAAAGGTTTGTGATCATGGCGCTCGAAGTAACGCACGATGTGCAAATTCAGAAGGACGACGAAGGCCGCGCGCGGCAATTATCTCATCCGCTGCGGCCCTTTACGTTCTCCGAGTCGGGGCTCGAGGGCATACCGTCGCCCCGCGCCTTGGCCGACCAATACCTGCAACAGATCCAATCGCTCATCAATTTGCCGGCTACGGCAACCGGCAACCTTTCTTTCTCACTCGAGTCAGTGCCCAGCGACGCGGGCATGGACCTGCGCTTCAAGGAAGAGAAGAAGACGAGCGACTCGGCCGCGGTCACCTATGCGCAAGCGCGGTTTGGAATTCCCGTGTGGAACGCGGGGCTAACCGTGCGCATGCGCACGCAGCCGCTGGAGGTCACCGGCGCGGCGAACGCCGTGCACTACGATCTCGAGCTCCCCGAGCCATCCAGGAACGCGGCCTATCTGCCCGAAAAGATCGATGGCCGCAACCTGCCGGATTTGTTTCCACCAGGCGTGATACGAGATGCGTCGATCAACAAGCGTCGCTTGTGGATCTACAAGTTTGACCCCGATGAGCGAATCGATCACGAAGTCCGCGCCAAACCGCCTTCGGTCGCGTTCGAACAAGGGCCACCGACGCTGCCGCTCTTCCCACTTCCACCCAGCATCAAGCCCGCGCAGCACTATGTCGTCACGGAAGTGCTGTTCACGATGGCGCTGCCGAACTGGGGAAAGCTCAACTGGAGGACGTTCGTGGAGGTGGAAACGGGCGCGGTGCTGTATGTGCGCGCGCTGATCGCGTGTGTCGGCAATGGCAGTGTGTTTCCCTCCGACCCGGTGACCTTGCATGGCGACGCGTGTTCCGCGCATGCGACCGCCGCCGTGCTGGACGCTCTGCGCGTGCCGGTAGCCCTGAGCGCCGCGGGCCCCGTTCCGCCGCAGGTTTCGATGAAGCTGAAAGGACAATGGGTCGATCTGGTCGACACACAGCCGCCCGTCGCTGCCGGCCCGACCGCCGTGGCGCCGTTCGATTTCAAGTACTCCGCCAAAACCGACCACTTCGCCGCGGTCAGCGCCTACCATCATTGCGATAACCTGTTTCGCATGGTTGAGGGCATGGGCATCGGGGTCCTCGACTATTTCGACGGCACCACCTTCCCGGTGCCGGTTGACCACTCGGCGCTCGGCGGAGCCGTGAACGCTCAAGCTCCCGGGAACGAATCGGGGAATGGCAGCGGAGGATTTCTATTCGGAACCGCGGCGCCAGGAACGGGAGTCGGGATTGCGGCCGACGTGCGCGTGGTGCTGCACGAGTTCGGTCATGCCATCCTGTGGGACCACGTTGGCTCGCCAAACTTCGGCTTCGCCCACAGCGCCGGCGACTCCATGGCCGCCATCTTGCACGATGCCGGCACCCAGGCGTCGGACCCGTCCGAGACATTTCCCTTCATGTCGGTTTCAGCCGGATTATCGCGGCGGCACGACCGCCAGGTCGAAGAGGGTTGGGCCTGGGGGGGACCCATGTCGATCGACGACCGACAGTATGGGACCGAGCAAATCCTGTCGACGACTTTGTTTCGCGTGTATCAAGCCTGTGGCGGCGACGATCCGGATATCGCGGTCAAGCGCGCTGCCGCTCGCTACGTCGTGTACCTGATACTCAAAGGGGTTGGGTTGCTGTCGTTCACTTCGCGAGATCCACGCGTCTTCGCCAATGCTCTGATCGAGTCCGACATCGGCACCATCAACTTCGAAGGGCACCCCGGCGGCGCGTTGCACAAGGTCATCCGCTGGAGCTTCGAAAAACAAGGTCTCTTCCAGCCGCCGGGCGCTCCAAGACCGGTCATGCAACCGGGCGCGCCGCCCGAGGTGGACGTGTACATCGAAGATGGCCGTCACGGCGAATATATGCCTTATGGCGCCGCGATTGCCGACACGCCGGACGTTTGGAATCGCCATGCGCCCGATGGGGGACACACGCATCAGCCTGCCATCGCCGGCTCGCCGCAATTTCTGTATGTGCGGGCGCGTAATCGCGGGACGAGCTCCGCGTCCGCTGTTTCGGCTCGAGCGTATCAAGCCGCCGCGGGCACGACCGAGTGGCCCGCAGGCTGGACCTCGCTCGGAGCGCCGCTCGTTGCGCCTGGCTCGATTCCCTCGGGCGGCCAGGTCGTGTTGGGACCGATTCCATGGGTGCCCGGCGGCGCAAACCCGCGACTGCTGGTGAGTGTGAGCGCCACGGGCGACCCGAGCAACATCGACGTGGTGCAGGGTTCGTTGCCGGTGTCGCGATTGGTGTCCACCGATAACAACCTGGCGCTCAAGTCGGCTTGATGTTCGTCGCTGGCTAGTCGGTTTTCAGAAAACAAAGGTGCCTCTTGCCGGAAGAACGCGCGATCAGCGAATGCGACGTGGCCGTGGTGGGAGCCGGCATCGCCGGTGCCTACGTTGCCTGGCAGTTGAGCACGCTACGAGTGCCGCGCCTGGCCGCCGGCTTGCGCGAATTGGCCGAAGCCAACGGTGGCCGGCTGCGAGTGGCATTGTTCGAGAGCAGCCATCGCATCGGCGGCCGCTTGTTTTCGGTTTCGCTACCCGGCCTGGACGGCGTCAAGGGTGAGCTGGGCGGGATGCGCTTTACCAGCGCGCATCATCGCGTGATGCGGCTCGTCGACAAATTTGGCCTCAAGTTCCGGCCCTTTCGAGTGGCCGATCCTGAGAATCGCAATTTGTACTACCTGCGCGGGCAGCACTTTTCCGAAGCGGATTGGAGCCGGCCCGATTTCGTCCCGCCCTATCGATTGGAACGCGGCGAGCGTATTCGCTCACCCGGCAGCCTGTTGATCGAGGCGGCGCTGCGCCATCAGCCGTGCCTGGCCAGGTGCCCAGAGCGGTACCGCAACGTAGGCTTCTGGAACTTGCTGCTGGAGGAGTATAGCGACCAGGCCTATCACCTGATCCGCGACGCCGGCGGCTACGAATCGCTGGTTGGCAATTGGAGCGCGGCGGACGCGATTCCGTTTTTGCTCGCCGACTTCGCCCAGGGCCTGGAATACTTCGCGCTGGAAGACGGCTTTCAAGCGCTGCCGTGCCGGATTGCACGCGCCTTCGAAGAGCGCGGCGGCCGCATCGTCACGGGGCACGCGCTCGCGCGGATTGATCGGGACTCCGCTGCGGATCGGCCCAGCCTGCGATTGACCTTTCATCGCAATGAGGC
>DATJEN010000173.1:0-16541 GCA_035496575.1 Pirellulales bacterium | reverse complement strand
AAGGCAACCATCAGCGTCTTCGCTTGTATTCTACCAAAATGCGCCACCCAGGCTCTTAACGAGCTCGCCAAATGACAATGCCAATGGCAGCTTCAGGCCGCTACAACGATCAAGCAAGGACCGTGAGCGGGGCCAGGCGCTTCCTGCTGGCCCATTGCGAGGTCCGTCAACGAGGTGGGTGGGTGGTCATCGACCGGCGGGAAAAAAACCAGTCCAAGCAGTAAGCATCCCATTATGTCAGCCGAAAAACCAAAGTCAAGATTTTGCTAGCTTGCAAATTCGCAAGTTTTTTCCCGGTTTTTTCACGAATTCACCACCCCGCGCATGGCCCTGCCGAGGGCCCTCGATTCCATGGCCTGGTACCAATACGAGCTCGTCTTGCCCGCTGTAAGCCGCGGGTTTCATCTGATTACCGACCGCGTGCTGGAAGCCGCCAAAGAGCTGCCGCGCATCGAAGCGGGGCTGTTGCAGGTGTTCATTCAACACACGTCGGCATCGCTGACCATCAACGAAAATGCCGACCGTGACGTTCCGCGCGATTTGGAAGCTTCGTTCAACGCCATCGCGCCAGAGGATTTCCCTTACCGACACACCATCGAAGGTCCTGACGACATGCCGGCACACGTCAAGGCCGCGCTTTTGGGTTCGTCGGTGAACATTCCGATTGGGAATGGCCGCTTGCTGCTGGGCACCTGGCAAGGAATTTACCTGTGCGAACATCGCGATCGCGCAAGCCGGCGCAAGCTCGTGATCACCATCCAAGGGCAAGAACGCGCATAGATCACCGGCACGAGTTCAGCCCGCGTATTCGGCGACCGGTTGATTCGTTTCAAGAATGCGCGCGAGATCATCTAGCCAGCACTCGATGAGCGTCGCCTGATGCGCATTGCGGTCGACGTGAGCCAGCGCTTCGAGCGAGCGATCGACGGCTGCCATGACGCCCTCCTCGCTAAAGCCGCCGATCCGTTGCGCCGCATTCACGGCCGCGACCAGGTCGGCGTCGCCGCGCGCCGCGCCGCCTGCCAGCGCGCGCAGCAGTTGCCCATAGAACTCGGCGGTGAAAGCAATCAATTGTCGCGCTCGAGCTCGGCGCGCCGGGGCCTCCTTGCCAGCGGCGTCCACGAAGGCCACCGTGGCTTGCGCGAGCTCGACACTCGGGAGCGGACGTTTGACCAGGGCGGCCAAGAGCTGCCGCCGGAAGGTCCACAGCTCCTCGGCGGCGAGCTCGAGCGCGCGCTCCAAGCTGCCACCCGAGATGGCGGCCAGCCGCCGGGCCTCGGCCGGATCGCCGACCAGCCCGCGCGACTCGAGCAACTCCGCCACCACGTCGGTCTCTAGCGGCTGAAAGCGGATCGTTTGGCAGCGCGAGCGAATGGTCGGCAACTGCTTGTCGGGGGTGGTGCCAATCAAGATCAGCACCGAATAGGGCGGCGGCTCCTCGAGCGTCTTGAGCAGGCAATTCGCACCTTCCTCATTCAAATAATCCGCGTCGTCGATAATGGCGACCTTCCGCCCACCCATGAACGCCTTCAATGAAATGTCGTGGCACAGTCCCTCGCGCATGCGGCGATTGTCGTCGCCCACCAAGGCGGCAACCGGAATGGCGCTTTTCTCCGCCGGCTTAGACACCAGGATCAAGTCGGGATGCGTGCCCGCCGTCACCTGGATACACGCGTCGCAATGACCACAGGGATTGAGTTCGACGGGGTCGATGCGCTGGCACAGAAGGCTCTGGGCGAGCTTGAGCGCGAACGCGCGTTTGCCGATCCCGGGCGGGCCCACGAACAAGAAAGTGCTTGCCAGGCGGTTGCTGGCGATCGCGCGGCGGAACCGCTGTACGTTGTCGTCGTGACCTTCGATGCCTTGCCAGGACATGGAATTAGGGATTAGGGGTTAGGGGTTGGGGGAGCGGGTGTTCAAGATCTTTTCGGCGGCGGCGCGAATCGATTTCTGCACGGAGTCAACGTCCCGGTCTGCGTCGATCACGGCCACGCGGTCGGGATCTCGTGTCGCCTCTCGCAAGAATCCCTCCCGCAGGCGCGCCTGGTAAGCCGCGCCTTGGCTCTCCATGTGGTCCGCCGGACGATTCATGCGGCCGCGCGCTTGCTCGGGCGGCAGGTCGAGCAGCAACACGAGGTCTGGCATGGTTTCGCCTACCACTTCGTGTCCAACACGACGGATCATTTCAGGGTCGAGCCCTCCAGCGTGCCCTTGATAGACGATGTTGGCCATCAGATAGCGATCGCAGACGATTGTGTTGCCTTGGGCCAGCGCCGGTCGAATGACGTCGTTGACGAGTTCGGCCCGCGCGGCCATGAACAGCAGCATTTCGGCCATGCGGTCAATCGGAAGCTCGCGGGCCAAGAGCATCGCGCGCAAGCGCTCGCCCAGCGGCGTGCTTCCCGGGTCCTGGCAGCGAACGACGTGGTGCCGGCGCGATTCGAGCCACTCGATAAATAGCGCGGTCTGCGTGCTCTTGCCCGCGCCATCCAATCCGTCGAAGGAAAAGAACATCTCGAACGATAGCTCCACGCCCGCACGAACCCAGGTTCAAGCGTGGCCATTATATAGTTCGACAAGCTTGCCGGCGCGGTCGGCGATCATCTGCCGCAGCCTGACGGGCTTGAGGACTTCGGCCTGGTCGCCATATCCGAGAATCCACCACGAGATTTCATTCAAGCCCGATACGCACACGTGAAAGTCGATCGAGCCGTCCTGACGTTCGACGACGCGTTGTGTCTTGTGCCAGGCCACTTCGGCGACGTTGCGCGCGACCAGCGGCGCAAAGCGCACGATGACGTCCTGGTCGGGCCCGTCGGGAATCAGGTGCCAGGCGTTGCGCAGATAGCGCTCGACGCTGAAGTTTCGCGGAAAATGGAAAATTTCATTCACGATTTCCAGCTCGGTAATGCGGGCCAGATTGAACGTCCGCACTTCTCGGTGCAGAGCCGAACGGCCGATCACGTACCAACTGCGCCGGCTGAACAAGAGCCGGTAGGGCGAGAGCTTGAGCCGCAACGGAGCCGGGTCGCTAAAGCTGTCGTAGAGGATCCGCACGCTGCGATGCGAAGCGACACAGCCCAGCAATTGCTGAAACACGGTCGGGTGCCCGCCATTGTTCGTGCCGGGCTGCAGCTTGACGCGCACGGCATCGCTCGAGCCGCGCAAGCGTTCGCGGATTCGCCCAGGCAGGCTACTTTCGAACTTCAACGCGGCACTCTGGGCCGCCTCGTAAAAGGGCATCCGCCGGTCGCCACCCAACTCATAGCACAGCACCATGACGGCCAGGGCTTCGTCGGTGGTGAAATTGGTTGGCGGAAGATAATAGGTGTTGGGAATGCGGTAATGGCACTGTTCGTCATCAAACAAGAGCGGCACGCCCGCTTGCCGCAACACGTCGAGATCGCGAAAGATCGTACGCCGGCTTACGCCGCATTGCCGCGCGAGTGACGCGGCATTATGGGCGCGGTCGGCTTGAAGAAGCCCGAGCAGCTGGACCAGGCGGCTGATTCTCGAGACTTTCATCGCGGGCAGAGGGCTGTTCTTGGTGCGACACGGGTTGCACGAGGGATTTCGCGCGCGTGCCTACCGGCCCATTCTTCTTTGGCGAAACCCCGTTCGCAACCGTGCTAGGTGTGTCTCGATCCAGGCTGTCGAAATCGGGCAGCTTGTCGAGATCGGAGCCTTCGCCCGCCAGGCCAAGCGGTCCCCATTCAAATCCACGCTGGACAGCCGCGGCGGTCTGCACGCGCAGCGGCGTGTTGAGCTCGACCGAGCTGCCTGGCGGAGCCCCCGCGGGGGCGGGAAGCTCCTCGGGCGTGGCCGCCGGGGTGGGCATGCCCTCGGCCGGCGGCGACAGGTCGTGGCCGGTGGGCTGATACTCCTCGCCGGGCTTCATTTGCCGGATCGGGCCTTGGCTCGATACGTCAGGCCGCGTAAAGCCGTAGTTCAAATACACGCTGGCGTCACGCTGGCGTGCCAGCCGATGCGCGTCGAACTGCGCCTTGGCGGGCCACGGCCCTTCGCTCAAATAGACGTTGTCATATTCCAACAAGGAACCCTTGCGGTAATGAATCGTGATGATGGCGCGCTGATAGTCCAGCAGCGTGCGGAAATAGCTGGTCTGAGCTTCCGAACGACGCCGCTGCGCTTCGAGTAGCTGGTCGAGCGTCACGGTTTCCGCCTCGAAAGCCGCTTGCACGGCTTCCACCTGGCGGTCGGCAGCCAATGTGCGGTTGAAGTTGGTTTCGGTGAGCTGGTAGTTCAACTCCAGTTGCCGCAGCGCGTCGGCCACTTGATGCGAGATTTCCAACTCTTCATCCTGCAGGCGGGCCCGCTCGCGCGCCAGGTTCAACTGATAAAACCGCACGGTCGCAAGCTCCTTGCGGAAGCCAATTGGCATCGTGGCTTGCATGCCCAGGGCCCACTCCTGGAACTGCCCGCTGGCCAGGGTGCCGAGCGCACTCGTGTTTTGCAGGCCTTGAATCGGGTCGGCCGGATTGAAGCGGCGGGCGCCGGTGTCAATCAACGAGTCGCCCAGCCCCAGCCAGCGGTAGGTGCCACTCAAGTCCAAACGGGGCATGACCAGGTTCTTGGCCGCGATCACTTGCAGCTCTTGCTGCTTGATCTTCCACTTCTGCCGTCGCAAGTCGAGGCTGCGCGCCAGGGCTTCTTCCATGGCTTCGCGCCAGTCGAACTCCACCTTGGCGACCGTCGGCTTGTCGATGGGAAGGATCAGTCGTCCATCCGTGACGGAAATTCCCATCACGTAGCGCAGCCGGTTTTCGGCCCGGAACAGTTCGTTGAGCAATGTCTGTGTCTGACTCTTGAACTGGTAGAACTGCTCGCGCGCTTGGGCTTCTTCCTTGGCTTCACCACCGCGGGTGCCCACGATGTACAGCAAGTGAATCTTCTTCCAGGTTTGCTGCGCACTTTCGAGCGCGGTTTGCGAGGTCTCCAGGTTGCGCCAGGCGAATGCCAGTTCCCAATAGGCCTGCTCGGTATCGTTCACCAGGTTGCGAACGCCGGCTTCGAAGTCAGCCAGGCTGATGTCGACGTTGATGCGGGCCAGCAGCACGCCGTCAAACTGCTGCGATTGCTGCGCGCCACCGACAACCTGGCTAAACGGGTTGAAAGGGCCCGCAATGCGGTTGAACTGCACGCCGGCACCGGCCAACAACGGCTGATTGAAGCTGACTTCATAGTTCGCGTTCCAGTCGGCCGCGACCTGGCGAGTCGGGTTGTTGTTAAAGTCATAGACAATGTTGTTGCGCACCGTGAACTGACCGCCCTGGGCCGTGAACTTGGTGAGCTGCGTGTTGTAGGTGGCCGTGTCCTGCTGGAACACGTTCACGAAAAACTGGGAGATCGGCACGGTCGGCCGCACGTTCTGCTGGCGGTCATTCTTTTGATAGAACAGGTTGGTCGACCACTGCGTGTCGAACTGCGACAGAGCATATTCGACGCCTTGAAACGGCGTGGTCTCCGTGATTGCCGCGTCGTAAACCGTGCGCGAGACATCGGGCGCGGAGGTCAGCGCATCCGGGGCGTCGCCGGTCTGAGCACGGTTGTTAAATGCCGAGCTCACGAAACGCCCGCCGAGCGAGCGGAAGACTTTGCTATTGTGGAGCGCGGATTGAATCGCCTCTTCGAGCGTAAGCTCCCACTTGGACGCAAATTGCAGGTTGGCAAGCGTCAGCGGCGGCAGAGCCTGGTCAACGTCGGGCAGAATCTCCTGTTCGACGTCTGGATACTCGATCTCGGTGGCGACACCGAGGTAATGCGAGAGATCCCCGTCCTCCTTCAAGTAGAAGGGTTGCTGCGGACGGCAGCCCGACGACGCAATCATCAAAGAAGTGAGGATTGCCCAGGCGGTGCGGATTCGCCGTTTCATCGATCGGCCTTCGGGTTGGGGTCCCTAACGCGCTTCGGCTCGCCGCGCCCGACTGGCCATTGCCAGACGTTCGGCCGCAACGAGCTAACACTGGACGCCCCCCGTCCACACCTCACGGCCTTTTCGCGGCAAGCGCACGGGCGCTGGAGCGAACCGGCAATTCGGCAGAGCAAGGTATCGGCGGCGTAACCGTCAAACTTGGAAAAAACTGCCCAATCGGAAAAGTTGCCGCCCTGCACCGCTTGCCCCGGCTGCTCAACTGCCGCAAATTTGCGACCAGATGTTGCCAGCATGGACTGCGAGCGGTGCTGCGCCAGCAAGAGATGGGCGCGGATTGGCTGTTTCTGCCGGAACCGTGCCGCTGCGCTTCCGGCTAGTGAAGTGCGGCCTGCTTATAGATACATGCCGACAAAGCCGCCGCGCTGGTCCGATTCGGCTTGCAGCTTGGCGATTCGCTCGAGCGTCTGCGCCAGGTCGCCGGACGAAATGAAGCGATCAAATTCGACTTGGACGGCTCTGACCACGCTCTCGGCCAGCCACGCCGTGGTCGGCGCGGTCAACCAGTCGCAGGTTTCCCGCTCGAGCTTCACCTCCAAATCGCAGCGCTCGGTTTGGCGATCGCTGGGATCGGTGAGCGCGGTGCCTTCGAAGCTGAATTGAATCATGCCCAGGTCGTCATGATTCGTGAGATGGAATGTGCAGGTCGCGTTATACAAGAAGTACGTATTGTGCGACCCGTGGGTGTCGAGCGCGTGCTTGATGCGCTCGCAGCGGGCACGGTATTTCGGCGACGCGTCGATCGGAATATCCATTCGGCCGACCGAGCGCAGCGGCAGACAGTCAAACTCAATGTCGACGTATTGGCGCACGTGCGCGGCTCCCACATTGCGCCGGCCGCCACGAGTTCTCTCCAGTGGAGCACGTCCTAGCGGCTAGCTTGGGCCACTTTTTTCGCGGCTGGTTTCTCGGGCGAGCTGGGCGGCTCCGGAGGAGCGGGCACTCCGCTTTCCACCAGCGCGGCTACCAGCCAGCCATTGCCGAGCTGTAACTGCTTGAGATCCAGTCGTCCCGCCGCGCGCCACTTTCCGGGCAGCACGAGCCCTTCGGACTTGATCTCGCGCTCAAACAGTTTACCAAATCTTCGCTCGAGCAGGGTCCGCAGCGCAATTTGCCGCCCCGAGAGAGTTCGCCCGCGGGCGTTGGGTGGCTCGATCAGCAATTGTTCGTCGCGGACCAGCTTGTAGCGCTCGCCATCACGACCGACTTTGTAATTGGCCGTTACGTTCATGGCCTGGAAATCGCGGTCTCCCGAGGTATATCGCTGCCCGCGGACGGTGATTTCAATCCCGTTGTCGGTCACTCGAACGGTAACGGGCCGTACCTTGGCGAACGTGATCGACCACGGATCGCGGTCGGCCTCGCTTTGCAGTTGCTCGGGCACTTTGCCCAGCAGGTCCTTGGCCTGTTTTTGCATGTCCTCTTCGCGCATGGTCACGCCGGAGAGCAAGCCAGCGGCAAGGTTGTTCACGAAGGATTCATGCACTTGCACGCCGATGTCTTGTTCGGCTTGGATCGGGGGCGGATCGCCGGGCGCCGCGATCTGACGGCGGTTTGCCGCGAGCGAATCGATTTGCAGAGTCTGTGGCGTGGTGCTCACGTGCACCATCTGTGGAAACTCGCCGCGGCGGATGAGCGGATTGCGGACCTTGTTGAGGTAGTTCCAGTGAGCCCGGCTCAATTGCTCGTTGGCTTGGGCATCCACCCGCCGCCGCACGCGGGCTGCCGCATGCTCGGAACCGATTCTTTCGGCTTCACTCTTGCTCTCGTACACGCGCCGCGTGGCAACCTTTTGCGCGATGTTGCCCCCCGCGGAGATACCCGTGATTCGCGTGCTGGTATTGGCCGACGCGGTCGCCGGATAACTCGCCAGGCCGTTGGCGTCGGCTACGATGCGCTTGCTGCCATTGATCGTGGTGGTTCCCATGGTGTGAATGACGGCCGGTCCGTTGTAGCCCACATTCCGAGTGCTAACTGTGCCGGTCAGGATGGTTTCAAGCATGGCGCGGTTCGCATCGGGCAGCAGGCGCAACGCCACACGACCAACGGTGCGTCCGGTTCCTCGGATATCCGTTCCCAGAATGTTGTCGCGGACCGGAGTGATCTCGTCGACGACCTGGTCGAACCCCGCGCCGGCAACGCGGCTCGACACGCGTGCGTGCAGATTTGGGCGCGAGTAGCGCTGCCGGATGACGCGCACCAAAGCCGGTGCTTGCCGGGCCTCTGACAACCAGTCCAACCGTTCTCCGAGGGAGTCTGCTGTCTCGTTGTTGTACGACGACGAAAACTGCTTCAGTTCGTCTGACAATCCCTTGAGCTGCGTCGAGAATTGCTCCTTCAAATCGCCTTGCCTGGCCGCCAGATCGTTCGAGTAGCGGTCGAGCGCGGTGGCTACCTCGGCCATCACGGGCAGTTCGAGTCCGGGCTGATCGGCCCTGAATTGTTTCTCGATGGCATTGAGCTCGTCGGTGCTGGGAGATGCACCGCGTAATTGCGCGGCCAGATCATTCAGGCGTAGATAACTTCGCCAGCCCGCTCCGTTTTTTCCCGAGCGACGCAGGTATTGATCCAAGCTGGCCAGGCGTCGATCGAGTTCTGCCCGGTCGGCGGAGACGTCGGCGTCGGAAACGGGCCGAAAGCCCGCCTCGGCATCGAGGGCGGCCTGTGAGAGATCCGGCGTGTTGGCGATCTTGAGCTCAGCGACCCAAGCCGCCAGGGAATCGCGGAGGCGGGCAAACGGGGCGAGCTCCAAGCCTGGCGCGCTAGTCTTCAGACGTTCCAGCACCCGCTCGAGAACGCCAAGATTTGGGGTGGCGCCCGGCGCCAGTTGGGCCTCGAGGCCGGCTAGGTCTAAATAGTCTGACCAGGCCTGTAAGGAGTTGGAGGAATTCAGCCAGGTTTTCGCTTGGCTATAGGCGTTCCGGACCTCCGCTCCGGAGTCTTGTGCGAGTGCAACGCGGCTACTTAGGCATAACGCGGCAGCTACACAGAGGGTGGCCAGACGGGCGGGAAACATGGCAAAGACTCCTGGGAGGAACCAACCGAAACTCCGTTTAATGGCCCATGTCATAACACAAAAGTGCTTAAGTGCCTAGCGCTTAGCGTGCAAACAATGGGCGGATGACCGCTCGACGTCCGGCCGCCGAGTTGCCAGAAATGTCTTCTCAATCCGAAAAGTTGACCCGTCTACCCCATTGCCACTGCTAGCATTCCGGTTACCATGGGCGTCCCGGTCGGGCCTAACCAACCCGCCCCAGCCAACTCACCCGGCGGACTCCCAAGCAACGGGTAAACAGCCGCCGCCAGCCTAGTCCAGGCTTGCCGTAAGCCTGGTCGTCACACCAACTGGCCCCCTTGGAACTGACAGCATGGTCCGCGGTTCATATTTCGTTTTGCTCAGCTTGTTCGCCTGCTTCCTGGCCTCAGCCGTTTCGGTGATGAGCGGCCCCCAACGCAATGGCGGACGTTTCGCCGAGACGGTTGTCAGCGAGCCAGCCCCGTCGATCCTGGATAGTCCATCAGTCGAGAACGTCGCCGCAGTCGACGTCTCGCAAGGCGACTCCAATTCGGCGGCGTTAGACCAGGCACAGGAAACCCCAGCGTCGCCCGCAGTTGCCGCGACACGAGAAGATAAGCTGGCCGATGCGGCACCGCCTGAAACGCCGGCCGCAGGCCCAGCGGATGTCGCGTCGGCGGAGGTCGTACAGCAAGACGCGCCGGCTGCCGAGTTGCCTGCCAGCACCAGTGTGGAACCGAGCAGCGATCTGCCCGAGAGCACCCCGGCGAATTCTCAGCCGGAGCCCATCGAAGCAAAAACCGCCGATCTCGAGACGGTGGATGACGCTCAGAATGTCTCCAAGGACGAGGCTCGGGAGGATGCTGATCAGCCGCCCGCGGGCGAGCTCAAGCCCGAAGCCACGCCGGCCGCCTCATCGGATCCAGAAGCGGCCGATAGCGATGCCTCGCCAGACCCGCAAGCCTACACCGACGCATCGCCTGACACAGAATCTGATGCGGCCGCCAAGGTGGCGCTGGTGCCCGGCGAGGTCGTGGTGCACACCGACTACGACAAGGCGATGAAGGAGGCCGCCGAGGATAGAAAACTGCTGTTCATCTATTTCCACGACCGGAAGCCGGATGCCGCGCAGCGGGCCTTCGAGAAGGAAACGCTCGGCGACGTCACTATCCGCGAGCAACTACAGCGGTTTGTCTTCGTGAAGTTGCAGCGCGACGCCCAGATTACGGTGGGGGGCAAGCCCGTCACGCTGCTCAAGCACCCGGCCTTCGCTGAAATGCTCGGACGGCAAGGCGTCGCGATTCTGGATCTGGCGCACCCGCGGGCGGAATACTATGGCCACGTCGTGAGTACCTTCCCGTTTACGCCGGGCAAGTACTACCGCAAGCAAGCGCTTTCGATCATTCTCGATCTGCCCCCGGGCACGTTGACGCAGCGGACGATGATTTATGCCGTGCGAATTCATCCCGAAGGACCGGCCAGCACGCAGGGACAGTTCCACACGGTATTAGCGGATGAGGCAAAGCAGCACGCCAAGTACCAGGCGGCCATCCTGGTGCAAGGCCATCACAGTTGGGACTCGCGGTTTCACCGCATCAATGCGAAACTGCCGGGCGGGGTGCTCGCGCAAGAAGTGGTCGCCGAAAGCTGGCCCAACGAAAGCCTGGTCGAAGCCTGCATCGACTGCGTCGACAGTTGGCGGCATAGCCCAGGCCACTGGGGCGCGGTGCGGTCTCGCCATCCCCTTTTCGGCTACGACATCAAGCGTGGGCGGAATGGGATTTGGTACGCGACCGGAATCTTTGGCCGTCGCTAGCCGAAAACAGAGGGGGTGAGTCGCGCCGCAACGTGCCTGGCGCATCGGGCGCGGTGCGAGGCTAACGTTTGTGCGGCCTCAATGCGGCGCGTCGCGCTGCAAACGTCGCCGAAAGTCACCATGTTTCCAAAAGTGCATGGTAGGCTTTTCATGATGCGGCGGTGTTGCCGCGCCCGACTCCTCGTTCGTAGGGACCGATGGCTTCGCGCGCCCGATTCGGTTGCTCCGCGCGGCTCGCTCGCTATGCGCCTGTGGCGCTGCTGGTGGCGGTTCTGCAGCTAACCGGCTGCGCGTATTGCCGGTTGCCGCGCATCGATCCAACCGGCGAGCGGCTGTTTCTTCCGCCCGATGCTCCGCCGCCGCAATTGGCTCCCCTCGTTCCGGCGGGCGGCGCTGTTCAGCCGCAATGGGGCATTTCGGTGAGCCCCAGCCAGGTGATCGCGCCGGTGGGCAGCGAAGTCGTGATGATCGCGACCGTTTGCGGCAGCGAAGGCTTTATGCTCACGCGGCAGCGCGTCGAATGGAACCTGTCGCCCGACGGTGTTGGCCAGTTCTTGAGCCCCGGCGAGCGGCAGCCGTTTGAAGTCTTCGATTGGTTTAATGGCCTGCCGAGGAAAGTCGATAGCCGATATGTCGTCAACTCGACGGTTGCCACCACGCAAACGCTCGACCGTGGCACGCCGCTGCCAAACGATGACGTATTGATTCAGGCTGGGCAGTCGTGGGCGACCGTGACCTCACCCACAGAAGGCACGAGCCACGTCACCGTGTTCGCGCCCGAGATTTTTGGTTGGGACCGCCGCCAACAGACCGCCACGATCCATTGGGTCGACGCGCAGTGGCGATTGCCGGCACCTTCGATTTCCGCGGCCGGTTCTCCGCAATTGCTTTCGACTGTCTTGACTCGTCAGAGCGACAACACGCCGCTCGTCGGTTGGCCGGTGCGGTACCAGATCACGGGCGGCCCCGAGGCCGGTTTCGCTCCCGATGGCGCAACGAGCGTCGAAGTGCTCAGCGGCCCGGGTGGCGAAGCGCAAGCCGAGCTGATTCAAAAGACCGCCGCAGCCGGCACGAGCCAAATCGCGATCTCCATCGTTCGTCCTGCAACAACGGCCGGCTCGTCGAGCGCGGTGCCGCTGGGAGCTGGCAGCACCCTGCATACGTGGACGATTGCCGGTGGCCCGGTCGGCATGAGCGTTCCGACTTTGCAAACTCCCCCGCCCGGCTCGTCGGCCGGAGTGACCCTCGGCCAGCCGCAGCCGGCCGCTGTTCAGCCGCCTGTGGAGTCCCGCCCGGGGGCCATTGCGGTGCCGAATAACCAACAGCCGCCACGCGAGCAGCCGCCCAATGACGAGCGGCCCCGTGAGCCACGGCCCGAGGAGAGCGGCGCAGCAGGCGGACAGCCCTCCGCTTCGGCGGCCGTGCGCGTGACCGTGCAATCCAGCGTGACCCAAGCCCAGGTGGGGCAAACGGTCCAGTTCACGATCCTCGTGACCAACCTGGCCTCGCAGCCGGTTCGCAATTTGGAAATCGCAAATGCGTTCGAAACCGCGCTGCAGCCGGCACGCGCGACGGAGAATTCCGTGTGGCTCGAAGGGGGGGCGCTGGGGTGGAAAGTCGATTCGGTTGGGCCTGGCGCGACGATTCGCCGCGCGCTTGAGTTCACTTGCTTGCGCGAGTCCGCTCGAAGCTGTAATCGAGTGACGGTCACCGGGGCAAACATCGAGCCCACGAGCGAAGAGGCGTGCATCGAAATTGCCGCTGCCAGCGCGCCCGCCGCGGCCAACAGCGCGCCTGCCGGCGAGTCGCCCATCGAGGTGACGATCGCCGAGACGGCCGATCCGATCAAAGTCGGCGGGGAGACGGTTTATCAGGTGCTCGTGGCCAACAAGAGCAAGCAATCGGTTTTCGACGTCACGCTGTCGGTCACCTATTCCGCCGAACTGCGGTTCGAGGGGACGACGAGCCCCTTGCCGGAGCGTCCACAAATCTTGCCCACCGAGATTCGTTTCCCGCCAGCGCGGGAAATTCGAGCTGGCGAAAACCCGTTAAGCTTTGAGATGCGTTTCAAGGGCTTGCGGCCTGGGGCGGGCAAGGTGAAAGCGCAAGTGATGTTGCGCGGCCAGCCTCGCCCGGTGACAGCCGAGCAAGAAACGGAAGTGCTGGAGTAAGCTCACGGACAGGATCCGTCAGCCTGCGCATTCGTCTCGAGCCGCCCTAGCGCTAGAATTGGCTTCGGCGACCTCATTCAGTCCGGCGAGCGACCATGCCGCGTTACGTCGTCCTGCATCACGAAATGCCGGCTGGTGGCCGGCCATCACACTGGGACTTGATGCTGGAATTCGAAGGCGCGCTGCGCACCTGGGCACTCACGCGCGAATTGAGCGCCGCGCAACCACCCGTGCAGGCCGAAGCCCTGGCGGATCATCGTCTTGAATATCTCAGCTACGAAGGCCCGGTTTCGCGCGGACGTGGCACGGTGACGCGCTGGGATGCCGGCGTATTTGAAGTCGAGCTCGACGTGCCCGCCGAACTGCGGGTATCACTCGGCGGCCAGCGGTTGCACGGCAAGCTGGCGCTCAAGCGCGATGCTGCCGACGGTCACTTTTGGACCGTCTCTTTTTCCGCTGAGCCCACCAGCGGCTGATCTGGCTCGGCGTTTTGAGCCGTCGGGTTGCTGGGCTGCTCGGGTTCGGGCGTGCCGCCTGGCGAAGCATGGTTGATTCCGGCCAGGAACAGCGCGCCGTCGCGCACTTCCACCGTCTGTAGATCGAATTTGGGTGCATCGCCGCGTTTGCCCGCGAAGTGGATCAGCGCGACGGGATCGCCGTGGATTTTGCGCCATTCGAGCCGCAGCTCGAGCTGGCTGGCCACCCGCGAGATACTGTCCAGCACCTGCGTCATGGGCACGGGCAAGGCGCCGGCCCTGGCGCGCCGAATGCGAAGTGCGAGCACGTTCGGCTCATCCAGATAAACGTCTACGCTCAGCGACAGAACGGCCGCCATGTCCCCGTTCGTGTAGCGGCAGGCGATCGTGGCTTCGTGATCGTTGAGGGCCAGGCGCGGCTCGCGCATTTCGGCGGGCAGCAGCTCGGGATAATGAGATCGCAACTCGAGCGCCAGCCAGGCATTGATTTGATCGGCGGTAAACAGCGACTGCCAGCGGCCGGATGCATTCAGATCGCTGGCCAGCGCCGTTGCCTGGGCCACGAACTCGTCGCGAGCTTCTGCCTGGTCGTCCGGCTCGCGAGAAACGGCTTCGTGATAGAACTCGGGGACGAGCTGCGAGGCCTCGTAGATCGAGAACAGCGATACCCCGATGACCAGAACCACCACCGCGGCAAGGGTGGAGGCGATCGCAATCGTGCGGCGCAAGGTCGGGGGCAGCTTCGTCATCGAGCTCACCGGGGCCAAAACGTCGGGAATCGTAGAACCGTACGCAAGATCAGTCAACGCGAGTTCGCGGTGGAATTTGCCCAATCTACCGGGCCGCCGGGCACGGGCGCGCCGCTCCTCTGCCCCTTTTTCCCACCTGGAAGTCATTCGTTTCGGCCGCTTGGAAACAAAGCGGTTCCCCGCAGGGTAAACCTGCGGGCGAGTTTGGGTTTTAGCCATGCAATTCCGAGGCAGATGGAGCCAGTTTCGCGCCGGGCATGGCCGTTGCTGGCAAAATCGAGTGGTGCGTTTCCCAACTTCCTTCGGGCGGGTACAATGTGCAGTCGTTCGCGTCACGTCGCCACTATTGCGCGGCCACGTTCTGTGGCTGGGCGAACGTGACTCGGGCACGCTTGGTTTCTCCTGTCGATTGTCGTATCTGACAAAGATGAACTAGCGAATCGATTCGCTCAAGCAAGCGCGCGCCTGCGCTCGCACGTTTGAGCGTGATGTTGGTGCGAGTCCACCCCCCAGTGGCTTTCGGATCGCGGAACCGTAACTGCGAGGACACGTTCGTGAATGTTCTCACCCCGGAATTAGCCATGGGACAGTCTTACGAAGGGAGCGACGAGCTCAAGGTCGATGCGGCGAAGCCCGTCGTGTCCGACGGACTCGTGCATGATCTCGTCAAGCTATTCAAGCTGCTATCGGATGAAACGCGGCTGCGCATTTTGTATTACCTCACGCAGCGCAGCGAGTTGCACGTGCGGGCGCTATGCGAGCTGTTGGACGAGAGCCAGCCGGCGGTCAGCCACCATCTGGCGCTCTTGCGTGTGGCTGGTTTGATCGACCGCCGCCGCGAGGGCAAGCACAATTTTTACGGGCTGAAGTCGCAACAGGTGTCCACCTTGCTGGACATGCTTTTCGCCATGATGCCCGAACACCGCGCCATGCTGGATGAGCCGGCGCTGACGCACTCGCGATCATAAGACGCGGCAGTGGCGGGCCGCGTTGGGCTGCCCATAAACAAGTGGCCGCTACTGAGCGCGGCTGACCTGCTCCGCCCCGGCCGGCGCGGGCTCGGCGAGCAGTTGCGCGATCAGCTCGCCTACTTGAGCATACGTAAAGGCGTCGGCCTTCGTTTTCGCGTGTTCGTTATCGAACCGCTTTCTTAGCTTGCCGCTGCGGTCGTAGACGAAAACGGCCGGTATGGCAGCCAGTTTGAACTTGCGATAAAGCACGTCCGACTCTTCGTTGGAAAGAAGGTTCTCGAACGTCGCTTGCTGGCTGCGCAGGAATTTCAGCACGGGCGCGCGTTGCTCTTCAGGCGACCCCAGTCCCTCGAAATCAAAGCTCAGGGAAATGCAGGCAAGCTGCTCGCGCCCGTATTTGCGATCGAGCTCGACCAGATTGTGGAATTCGGCCAGGCACGGCGGGCACGATGTGCTCCAGGCATCCATGACGACGACCTTGCCGCGATGGCGGGCGACGCGCTCATTGATCTCATCGAAGCTGACGATCGACAGCTCAATTCCGTCGGCTGACTCGCTCGCGCCGGCTTCGTGCGCGGCGCCCTGGTTTGCGGTCGCCTCACTGCTTGCTTGCGCAGAAGTTTGCGCCGCCGGTCGATTGCATCCGGCCAACGCCAACAAGCAGCACGCAATTCCAACCAGTTGCCTGGAGTTCTCGGACGTCAATTTCGACTCACGCAACAAAGAACCACATTCGAGTCCATCGTTCTGTCGAGTTTATCGCTCCGGCGCTTGCCTGGTCAAAGCGGAATTTGCCTGGGCCCGGCCCGGCTTTGTAGGATGCGAAGCTTTCAGCCAAGGGCCACTCGATGGGCGGATTTATCCACCAGCGCCACAAAGCGCCAGAAAAACTGGACCGCCCACGCGAGCTGGTGGTGGTCTGCGCGCCCTTGCGTAGCAATGTCAATTTGTCTCGCATCGTGCGTGTGGCCGGATGTTGCGGCATCGGGCGAGTGATCGCCTGCGGCACGCCCAAAGTGGTTGAGAAGATCGCTCGCGATGGCGCGGAAACGGTGACGCTCGAGGTGCACCGCTCGCTCATTCCGGTTCTCAAGGAACTCAGGCAAGTGGGTTATCAAATGGTAGGGCTGGAGCAAGCCGAAAATTCTAAAAGCCTGCATGCATTCGACTTTGATCGAAAAACCGCGCTCGTGGTGGGCAATGAACGTCAAGGTCTGACCGAGGAGGAGCTCACGCATATGCAGCACGTCGTCGAGATCCCCGTCTATGGGCTGCCCTACAGCTACAACGTTGCGACGGCCGCGGCCATCGCACTCTATGAATACTGCCGCCAGTTTCCCAGCGGCTAAAAAGCCGGCGGGGGGTTGTTTCAGGATGCCGTCCGCGACCGAA
>DATJEN010000172.1:0-15756 GCA_035496575.1 Pirellulales bacterium | reverse complement strand
GCCCACCTTGACCTGCTGCGGCGTCAATTCGACGTCGAACAGGTACGTGCCGAGCGGCTCTCCTCCGTCGCTGGGCTTGAGCGTGGCGTAAATGGCCGTTGTGTCGACCTTGCCGCCCACATCGGTGCCGGCGCCCGCCTTGCGGCGCTCGGCCTTCCAGACCAGCCCGGCGCCGGTGCTCGCTGGATTTCTGTCGTCGGGTTTCGCCTTGCGCAGCTCGGCGTTTTGCAGGTAGTCGACCACGATCACTTCGAATGGCAATCCGTCGCGAATCGTTTGTTCGCCCTTCAAGAAGCTGCGCGGCACGACCACGACGTCATCGGTTTTCGGATCGGACGGATCGACGACCGCCAGCTCAACCGTGCGAATATCCTGCACGAAGTTGACGGTTTCGCCCTCGCGAATATTCATCTGCCCTTCGGTGTGCAGCGAGTGCACGACCAGCTCGTTGGCCATCACCAGCGCGACGCCGGCGTGCAAGAGGACGATTCCGGCGCGCTTGCGAAAGGCCAGAGCGCATCCGGCCAGAAGCACCAGGCCCGCCACTCCCCCCTCCATGAGCTGCCACAAGATGCGCAGCGAACTATCGCCGAGCGCCGCATCCGATCCTTTCACAAACAGCCACACGAGGACGCCGCCCAGCACCGCTTCGAAGAAAGCCAGAGCCCAACGCTCGATTTTTCGGACCGGCTCGAGTTTGACGAGCGCATAGGCGCCCGCTGCCCATAGTCCGACGAGCCCCCACTTGCAGATGCTCCATAACGTGGCCGACTCGAGTGGCGCCCCAGCGCTTGAATCCTTGCCCGACCCGCCCACGACGACCAGCCAAGTGATCGCAATTCCGATGGCGATCACCGCCAGGCCGGCGGCCAGACGCGCGCCGCGCGCTTGAACCTTGAAGCGCAGCGCGTGCGCCGCAACCAGGTTCACTCCCATCGCGCCGCCAATCAACCAGCCGCCGGGAAACCAAAACCCGCCCGGAACGGTCGGCTGTCCGCCCGCGAAAAATGCCGGCGGAAAAAACACCTGAAAATCGATCCACGCGAAAAAAGTGCGGAAGTATTGGTTCACCACTTCCCAGATATCTTTGTCCACCTGGGCCAGCGTGCCGGCGAAGATCAAAAAGATCGAGATTGCAAATAGCGCCACCGTCAGCCTGAGCGATGTCAGCGGCATCAGCAGCCGCAGCGCGACTTCGCCGGCCGAGCGCGACTTGGCTCGATCGCCAGAGCGGGCATCGGCAGCCTTCTGCCGTCGTGCTAACGCATCAGTTGCCATTCCGCGCTCCGGACATAAAAGGTGGGCGCCCCATGCCCTCGCCGCTGGCGCTGCCCAGCAGGTTCACCACGGTGGCGGTCGCGCCCTCGAGCGCGATCTGTTTGGCTTCCGCGCTCAATTGAACGGCGTCGATCGGGGGTAGTTGCAATTGATTCCGCCATCGATTCACGTTCACGAGCAAATATTGCTCGTCGTCGCCTTCGGATTTCGGCAAGACGGTTACACTCACCTCGAGCGGCTTGCCTTCGCCGGGCAAGACCAGCGTCGCATAGCGGATTTGAGAGCCAGCTTGCTCCTGCCAGCCATCGGGCAACGTCCAATGTGGCTTGCCGTCCGCGTCGAATTTCACCGACTTCAAGAAAGCTTCGAATGCCTCGTTCGCTCCCTCCACGCGCTCTTTGGGACCCGTTAGCTTGAAGAACCACCCTTTCGCACCCAGCGGCACGATTGCGGCCAGAGTGCGGTCGGTGGCGTCGCGCGGAGCACTGGGCACGCTGGAGGACTCGGCCGCGGCGCGCTCTTCAATCGGCGGCAATTTGTCGACCGTGTATCGCGCAATCTGCTCGCTCCGCTGGCAACCCGCGGAGCATACGAACACGACCGCGGCCCAATAGGCGAAATGCCGACAACGAAGCAAGCACATGAAGGTTCTTCCAGGGCCGGACTGGTCGGGCGGGCGGGAATTAGGCGATCAAGACAAGCTCGCGAGCGGCGCCTCGCGGCTTACAGGCGCAAGTTCCTGCGCCATTGGGGCATAACGCGGTCGCAAGACGGACAATTCAGGCGAACTTGGCGCTCGCGCTTTCACCGCCAAGCCCGTCGACACCTGATTATAGCTGGCCCACGTGCGGAAAGTACAGGTGCGCCCCTGGGCCGCGACTGCTTAGCGATACGTCTTGCCCGGATCCACCCAGCCAACCACAGGGGTCTCTGGGCCGAGCACGAAGATCTCGACGCGGCGGTTTCGCTGACGCGATTCGGCCGTGTCGTTAGGCGAGACGGGTTGATATTGGCCGAATCCGGTCACGCCCATCCGATCCTCCGGCAAGCCTGCTTTGCGCAAGCGATCGGCCACCGCCAGCGCGCGGCCCGCGCTCAGGTGCCAGTTCGTGGGATATCGCTCGCGCACTTCGCGCCCCTTGATTCCCTGCGCGTCGGCATGGCCAACCACCATGATCTTCAGATCGCGCGCCTCGGGCGAGCGAAACACCTCCGCGAACTCGCTCAGCAGCCGATCGGCGCCGGGCTTGAGCCGGTCATCGCCGCTGTCGAACAACAAATCCGTATCGAACTTGCTAATGCCCGTCCGCGCATCGAACTGCAGCATGGGATAGCGCTGCGCCAACTCGGCCAGTTGGGCATTGACTCCCCCGGGCAGGCCCCGCTTGGAACCATCCAGACGCGCAAGCTCCTCCTCCGAACGAATCAACTGGTCTTCCACGTGGCGGGCGTGAATTTTGAGATTCTCGATTTCGGCAAGCTGAGCGCGCGATTGCTCGGTGAGCGTGCGGTTCTGCGACTGGACCGCCGAGAGCTGGCTTTGGCTCGCCAACTTGCAACCTGAACAGAGTGAGATCGCGATCGCGATCCAGCGGAAGATCTTGCAAGCAGCACTCATCGATTCGACTCCTTTCGAACCAGCCGCGGTCAAGCGCGGCTTCCGGCTCCGCCGGTGATCCGCTAACTCTATTTCCCGAACATGTTCAATACCATGTCCATGAGCGGGCTATTAACCGAATAGGCGCCGCCCCAGCTCCACATATTGCGAAGCAGGTCGAAGGTAAACATCCCACAGAACATCAGCAGCAATGCGCACAGCACCAGGCTGGCCACATTCCAGCCCGAGAACACCGCATCGGGCACGGTGGCGACGGCGCCCGCGCCGGGGGCGGCGCTTGCGGCGGCGGCAGCGGCCAAGCCTGTGGTGGCAGCCGGCGTGAGCGCGCCTGCGCCCAAGCCACCGCCCAATCCTTCGCCCAGGTCGTCAGCGAGCAGTCCGCCCAAGTCGCCGGCGATTTCGCCTCCCACTCCGCTGACACCGGGCGCGGCTTCTTCGAATTCGACTTCGCTGTCGAGCGCGATGACTTGCGAGCCGCTGTCGGATTCTTCTCCAGCCGCTTCTTCGAGAGGCTCGAGCAGAAAATCGTCGTCTGATTGTTCTTTGGCAGCCGGCGCCTTTGGCGCGGGCGGCTTCTTGGCCGACGGCGTGGCCGAAGGCTTCTCGGGCACGAGCAGCTCGTCTTCGCCGAGCTCGAGCGACTCAACCGCCGATCCGCCCAATTCCATCGGCGCCGATTCCAAACTCAATCCGCTGTCGGCCGGATTCAGCAAGTTGATGCCACTATCGCCGGAGCGAGACAAGTCGCCATGCGAGCTGCCGCCCAGCACGAGATCGCCGTCGTCGTCGCCGGTCAGGTCGATGGCCGATCCGCCCGCCAGTTCGGCCAGATCATCACTGGACGCTTCGCCCAGCGCCAATTCGTCTTCGTTGCCGAATGCCAGGCCGGAGCCTTCGAGCTTGAGGGCATCGGAACCCATCGTGATATCGCTGCCGCCGGCTTCGGAACCGAGCTTGAGCGATTCGTCGCCGCCCGCGATGACGCCCGAGGAAATTCCGCTGTCGGCGGCACTGGGCATCTCGAGATCGAGGGTATCCAGATCGTC
The DNA here is from genome assembly GCA_035496575.1 of Pirellulales bacterium. Classification (GTDB taxonomy): domain Bacteria; phylum Planctomycetota; class Planctomycetia; order Pirellulales; family PALSA-1355; genus PALSA-1355. The sequence continues at coordinate 11,814 of DATJEN010000172.1, read as the reverse complement.
GAACATGGGGCTTACGCCCGATCCCGAGGCAATCACCGAATCGCTCTTCAGATCCAAATCCAGGGCCGAGTCGAGATTCAGAGCGCTGTCCTGTTTCGCGGGAGCTTCCGCCTTGGGCTCCGGCTTGGGTTCTGGCTTGGGTTGGGCGAGCTGAATGTCCGCATCGGTCGGTTTCAAGCTTTGCTTGCCGCCGATGATCGTGCTTGACGTGCTTTCATCCGATTGGCCCAGCTCGACTTCGCTGAGCAGGATCGAATCGGGATCCTCGTCCAGCTCGGCAAATTCACCCTCTTCTTCCGCCGAGCGGCGCTCCTCGATCAAGCGCTCCACGTCCTCCGGCTTGAACTTCCAACTGCCGCCGTCTCGATAGCCATAGATTTTGCGCCGCTCGCGCAATTCGTTGAGCGCATCGTTGCTGACGCCCAGCATCTTGGCGGCTTCTTCGAGATCGATGAACTTGCGGACCATGGCGACTCCAATTTTGCGCGTTGGCGCCCTAGGAACCAACAAACGCATGGCGGCCCGCCGGTGTTCGGCCGGCGAGCGCCCCTATTTTACTTTTGCTCTAAAAGAGCTTGAACTTCTAGCGGCCTATCTCTGTTCTAAAGAGCTTGAACTTGTCTCGTTTTACTTTTGCTCTAAAAGAGCTTGAACTTCTCGCGGAAGTGGACTCGTGCCGTTGAAAACGCCGAGCTGCAAATCCCAGTGGATGTTCCGCACGCTTTTCAGCACGATCTCGCCCGTCGCCAGATCGATGTGATACACGCCCACTACGCGAAGGTCCGGATCGATGACCGTGACTTGCTGGCGATGCTCGCCGGAGGGCACGGTCAGCGCGATCAGTCCATTGCCCGACCGACCCGGTTCGCCACGTTGGGCGAGACCGACGGCTGGGGCGATGGAGGTCAAAACCAGCGCGAAAACGAGACTTGCAACTAGAGATGCTCCGACCACCGCGATCCTCATAAGTTACCTCTCGCTGAGGAGTTCTGCGGAAATCGGTCTCTTAAATCCATTCTAAAAGCACCGATTTCCAATTCAACTTAAATCCATTGACGCCGCCCGCGCGAGCCCGCGAATCGCTTTCGCACACGAAGAAAACGCCCACCTGGCGCCCTCGGCAAATAGCCGAAGCGGCCGGCAAGCGGTCGCGAATTCTCGGGAAATCAACGCCCGCAGTCTGTCCACGCGCCGGCGAGGGAGCTGTGGGAAACGCGTGCCACGATCCGAACGGACGAAAAAGACGGGTTATTTGGGTTGGGGAGCTTAGTGGGCAAGGTGCATCCGAGCAAGGGCAAGTCGGCCGTCTCATACCGCCAAACCCGCAGCAGCGGATCGCATATCCGCACCTGCGGCCGCCCTGTTCGGTGGCAGTCATCGTTCTACAATGAACCGGCTACAACCCACCGCCGTTTGTAACTCCGGGAACCGCCGAGTGTTCAATCCGCCTGCTGCGAATGACACGCTGGCAGTGCTGTTCAGCGGCGGACTCGACAGCTCGATTCTCGTCGCCCACCTGCTCGGGCAAGGCCGGCAAGTTGTGCCCGTCTACGTCAACTCGGGTCTGTTTTGGCAACAAGCCGAGCTCGCCAGCGCACAGCGGTTTCTGGCGGCGATCGCGACGGCCGATTTGGCGCCGATGGCCGTGCTTGGGCTGCCCTTGGCCGACTTATATGGCCAGCACTGGAGCATGACCGGAATCGGCGTGCCGCGAGCCGATGATCCCGACGAAGCCGTGTATCTGCCGGGCCGCAACCCGCTTCTGATGGTGAAGGCGCACGTGTGGTGCGGGCTGAATCGCGTCGCGCAGTTGGCTATCGGGACTCTCGACAGCAATCCCTTCGCCGATGCCAGCGAGCCGTTCTTCGACGAGTTCGGGGCTGCCATGGATCGCGCGGTTGACGGCCACGTGCAGCTTGTCCAACCGTTTACGCAACTGGACAAGCGCGCCGTCATGAACCTGGGCCGCGACTTGCCGCTTGAGCTCACGTTTTCGTGCCTGGCGCCCCACTCGGGTTTGCATTGCGGCCGCTGCAACAAATGCGCGGAGCGACAGCGCGCTTTCAGCCTGATCGAGCTGTCGGATCCGACTATATACGCGACAGCCAGCCAGGCCTTGAAAAGCTTGTAAGCACGCGAGGTTTTGTATGTTTCGAGTGACGCGAGAAATCGACTTTTGTTATGGCCACCGGCTGTTGAACTATGACGGCAAATGCAAGTACTTGCATGGCCACAATGGCCGCGCGGTGATCACCATCGAAGCGGCCCAGCTCGACGCGCGCGGCATGGTTTTGGACTTCAGCGACATCAAGCGGGTGGTTAGCAACTGGATCGACGAGAACCTGGATCACCGCATGATCCTGCACCGCGACGACCCCGCCAGGCGAGCCCTCGAACAGTTGGGCGAGCCGTTGTACCTGGTGGACGTGAATCCGACGGCCGAGAACATTGCCCGGCTGATATTCGAGTATGCCAAGGGGCAAGGATTTCCGATCGTGGAAACCTGCCTTTGGGAAACTCCGCGCTGCTACGCGACTTACCGCACGAGTTGAGCAGTCGGCCCTGAAATGCAAACAGTCCGGGAGGTCCACGTTGGACCATCACCGGACTGTTAAGTCCCCCCTGGGAATAACAATTTGGCGCGGCTGCGCGCCCTCGCGAGTGCTCGCTGTGTTTTGAATCCCTGGGGGGCGTTCGTGGTTCACTTTGTTCTGGCGAACTGACGTAAGACGTATCGGCTGGTACGAGACTTCCACTTTGGCAAATTCTGCCGGTTACGTTCCCAATTCCGGTTCCTTGCCGCCCGCGCGACGCTATCGCCTGCTGCTTGCATCCCCGTGCGCCGCTCTGGCCAGTTTGCTTCATAAACTGTAGCGTTTGCGCCGATTTTAAGGCCAGTGGACCGCCCGCTTTGCGCGCCTTTCGCGCACCAAGCGCGCGGTCTCATTTCCAAGCGTTACTCTCGCGCGTGTGCGCGAAAGATCGACGCGGCAACAGGCTCGACCAAAATGCGCAGGCGCAAGCGCGCAAAACCCAGCGGCGGCGTCCAGATGTTCTCCTTTCTGGATGCGATGATCTGCACGATGGGCGCGCTGTTGGTGCTACTGCATGCGTTTGCTCGCCACGGACAAATCGAAGTGGCACAAAAGGCCGAAGCGCGCCTGGACTCCGGCCAAATCAAAGCCGCCCGCGAAGACTTGGAGTGGCGCATCACGCAGCTCAAGCAATCGCGCGACAAGACGGCAGCCGATCTCGCCGCCGAGCGACTCAAGCTCAGCCACGTCGAAGATCATGAACGTCGCTTGCGCGAGCAGCTTCGCAACTTATCGATCGCGGCCGATGAAATGAACCGCCTCAAGGCCTCGGGCGCGGGCGAGCACAAGCATCTTGCCGACGAGCTCGAGCGAGCCCGGCAGGAGCTCGAAGCGTCGCGGCAAGCCGTCGAAGAAGGCCGACACAAGTCCGCTCCGGCAGCTTCGGCCTATTCGGTCGTACCCTACGAAGGCCCCAATTCCACGCGGCGCCGCCCCATCTACATCGAGTGCCGCAAAGACTCGGTCGTCTTGCAGCCGGAAGGCATCGCGCTCATGCCAGAGGATTTCGCCGGCACCCTGGGGCCCGGCAATGTGCTCGCTTCAGCGCTGCGGGCGACGAGCGAGTATTTGGCGCGGCAGTCCGGCGGTCAAAAGCAAGAAGAGCCGTACCCCCTGTTGCTCGTGCGGCCGGAGGGAATCGAATCCTATTACGCGGCACGCGCCGCGCTCGATTCGTGGGCGGCCGAATTCGGTTACGAGCTCGTGGGCGCGGATTGGACGCTCAAGTTTCCAGATCCCGATCCACGACTGGCTGACCTGACGCGCCAGGTTGTCGTGGAAGCTCGCCAGCGGCATCAGGCTTATTTGGCGAGTGTGCCCGCCACGGTTCGCAAACGCGGACGCGCCGTGTATCACGCCAGCTCGCACGGCGGATTTTCACGCGCCGGCGGCGGTCCTGGCGGCGGCGCGGGCGGATCAGAGCCCGGCGGCTGGGACTCGCTCGGCAGCAACTGGGCACGACGGCAACGCGCGGCCACTTCCGGTGGCGGCGGCGCGGGAGAGTTCGGGCCGGATGGATCGTGGAGCGGCGGAGGTGACCAAAGTGGTTCAGGCGATCAGAGATTTGCCGCCGGGTCGGGCGGTCGCTACGCCAATGGCTCAAGCGGCGGTAATCGTGAGCCCGGGGGAAGTCACCTGGCAGGCGGTGGTAATCCAGGCGGCACTCAACAAGGCAGCGGCAGTAATCCAGGCGGCAGCGGCGGGCCGAACGGAAACTTCGACCCATCTGGCCGAGGCGGCTCGCAACCCGGCGGCAACAGCCCCGGCCAGTTTGCCGACGGCGGGCAGGAAGCAGGCCAAGGAGAATCCGGTGATCGCAGTGGTGATCGTAGCAGCGCTCGCGGTGGCTCAGGTTCATCAACCACGGCCGGCGGCCCAGCAGGCTCGCCAAGTGCGCTAGCCGCAGCGGGCGGCTCCCAGCGATCCGGCCAATCGCGCAGCGGGCAAAGCTCAAGCGGTTCGCAAGCCGGCGGCAACTCGTCGTCCACAGGCGGTTCCAGTTCCGGCGGTTCCAGCCAAGGATCCGAAAACCAGGGCAGCATGTCGGGCGGGTCAGCCGGCGACGCCACTCAAGCGCAATCGAACGGCATGCCATCTCCAACACTCAACATCAACCGCAATCGGCCGCAGGCCATTGCCAAGGCGCGCGGCCGCGATTGGGGGCTGCCTGAGTCGGGTCCGGCTGCGGTCTCGGCCACGCGGCCAATCGCCGTCGAGTGCTACAACGACCACATCGTCATCCTGCCCGACGCTCAGAATGAGCCGCGCCGAGAAGTTCGCCTGGGCGCGAACACGCAAGAATCCATGGACGAGTTGGTTTCCAACGTTTGGCAGCACATGAAATCGTGGGGCGTTGCCGGCAAAGGCATGTATTGGCGACCTACCTTGTGGGTCGACGTGAAGCCAGGCGCGGCTGACCGCTATGCGGACATGAAAGCACTGTTGGCTGAAAGCGGGCTCGATGTTCGCGAGCGGCAACCGCGGCCAACCGCAACGCGCCCAACCGCACCGCGCCCCACCGCGGGGCGTCCCTTGCTCAATCCGGCCCCCAGATAAGCGAGACATTTCGAATGTCAGGCGACGTTGAACACGATTCCGAAAGTACAAACTCGTTTTTGGACGTGATCACGAGCTCGATTGGCATCCTCATCATTCTGGTGATGGTGGCTGGACAACGCTCGCACGAAGCCATGGAGGCACTCGCCAATGCCCCGGCTTCTGCCGAGCTCGCGGCCGCCGAAAGCGAGGCCACACACCTGGAGCAGGATGTGCAAGGCATCGCCGAACGGATGGCCCACGTGCAAGCCGAGCTGCAGGCCAAGATGGCCGAACGCTCCCAGGTGAGCACGCTGGTCGCGGCGGTCGAGCATGACCTGGCCGAGCGACGCGCGGCGCTCGGCCGGGCTGCAACGGAGCAATATGACGTGAAGCGCGATCTGGCGCTCGTGCGAGACGAGCTCGCGCGGCTAGAGGCCGAGAAGCGGCAGCTCGAGGAAGTCAAAGTGCCGGAAGCCATCACCGTCGAAAGTTTTCCAACCCCCATCAGCCGCACCGTCGACGAGCGCGAGGTGCACTTTCAATTGTTGGGCGGCCGGCTGGCGTTCATCCCCTTCGATCCACTCGTCGAGCGGCTAAGGAGCTCGTTGCGCGAGTATGCTTCGAAGCTGCAGGAGCAGGGAGAGGTTTCCGACACGCTGGGTCCGATCGGCGGTTTTCGACTCCGCTACACCATCGAGCGGCACGACATTCCCGGCGGCAGCTACATGCAAGTCTCGCACGTCGATTTTCTGCCGACCAGCAGCCAGATGGGCGAAACCCTCGACGTGGCGCTTGCCCCCAAGTCGGCCTTGCGCAACAAGCTCGAGATGGTGTCGCCGCGGCAATACACGATCACCGTGTGGACTTATCCCGACAGTTTTGCGGAGTTCCGCCGCTTGAAAAAGGAGCTCTATTCGCTGGGCTATTCCGTGGCCGCCCGACCGCTGCCGCACGGGATGCCGATCGGCGCCTCGCCGCAAGGCAGCCGCTCGTCGGCTCAGTGAGCGGCGTAGCGCAGCCAGTGAAAATCGCCACGTAATGATCCTGCTAGAATGCGGGACCCATAACCGCCCTGGTGTCAAGTTCGCGGGCTATTGTTTTGGAACGGAGAGAGGCTAGCCGGGGTGCAGGACCGGCGTTGAGGGCCCTGCTGGCGGCCCGTTGGCCGCCACTAAGCGTAAATGGCGCTAGAATAAGGAAGAGCAAGTTCGACTAGATGGACTGCATTTCGCGCTGATAGACCGCGCCATAGTCCGCAGTCTTGGCATACATTACGCCTTGCTGTCCGTGAGACCAATCCCCGGCGATGTCACGGCATTCTTCTCTTGTGCCGAATCCGAATTCCGCGGCAATGTCAATCAGGCCCCACCCGCCCTCGCCGCCATGGCCTGGGTTGAAGCCTGTCGCCAAATAGCAGCCATGATCACCGAACGTAAATAGGCAGCCACCCTCGGGGCCAACAATGATCGCGTCGGGCTGTCGCCCAATCGCTTTCACGATTTTACGCAGGGCGTTTATTGAGGCTTCCGTTACGCCACCCTCTTCGTCAATTCTCCTTCCACGAAGAGTGGGATCATAGGTTTCCAATCCATCGACCCACGCGCGCAGCATCGCGGGAGAGCCGAATTCGATGCGGACTTGTTTTTTGGGGACCATAGACGATTCCTTTCTGCAATTGGATGGTTATCTTCCGCGCATTGTAGCAGCCGAGAGGCATGAAGAAGCGGGCTCCGAAGTTGGGCAATGTCCTAATTTGGGGCTCTTTTCGGTGGCCACGATGCGCGCTTGATCAGCTTTCCGTTGTACTGCTGGGTGTCGTTGTATGAGTAGATTGTGTTGCCGCAGACTTCGCATTCAATCGTGTCGCTAGACCTGGCTGGAAGCCGAACGGACTCGACGATTTCGTATTCGCTTTTGCACTTATCGCACGTCACTTTTTCCATCGCAGGTGTCCTCGGAAGGCGCGTAAAAAAAGTCGCCTGACCCGGGCTACTTGTCACCCGTCTTTTTTTGGGGATCAATTCCAGCCTTGCGTTTGGCCCGCTTGACGAGCCCGGCTAGCCAGTACTCAAATTCCGCCACGCTTTCTGGGGACAATTCGCTGGGCCATTCAAGTTTGACTGGGCCCTCGTCCAAAGTCATGCGTTCCAATGCTGCGCCAGCCTTCGGCTCTTCATCACCGATAGGCCTGTAGAAGGGATTGGTGGGCGGATTCAGGTTCGTTTCTGGGTTGGGAACATCGACAACAGCAAGCTCGCTCATGGGAACCCCCGTTGGGCTGCCCTCCAGGAAGGCCCAGTCTCCGTCTACCCCTACCACTGGCAGCGGCTTCGGAAATCGGTCCACACCTTGAGAGGTCCATTGGACAAATGACCCAACCCGCACTTCCCGTTGGGAGGGTTCGGGGTCGATCCCATTTTCGGAAGTGTCCACCTCGGGGCCAGTCCGCTCCGCATACGCCAAGGTCGAGCGGATTTCAGCTATGAAATCGCCTGCGCCTGCGTCGGTGAACGGTGGATCGTATACGCGAACGAGATAGCGCCTGAGCTCGTCATCTGGCGGGAGGGAACCGCTATACCTGCCGAGTACCGCAGCATGAATTTTTGGGCTGCGCGCCGCAGCGCGTATTGCGGCATTCCATTCGGCGTCTCCTTCGCGGTAGTCAGCAACGATGTCCAACGCCCGATCAGACAGCTTAAGTAATTGGTCACGACCTACCCGCGTGTCATCTACAAGCCCGAATGCCCGCAGTGCGCCGAGCACCTTCTTTCCGCTGCTGCTTTTGGGCGTGTAACCCATCTTTTGAATCAGCACATCGGTGCCCACGGCATGCCTGCCGACTGCACGATAAAGCACCCGGACCTTTTCGATGGCCGCAGGAAGGTCGACGAAGGGATAGTTAGGGCTGCGATGATGGGCCTGCGTGGCCTTGTCTTCTGCGGTAGCCATAGGGCAACCTCCTGTGGTTTTGTTGGCTTCCTGGATCGCTTAATCTTAGCGATAAATCGCCATAATTCAAGCTCTATATCTGGCGACCATTAAGCTATTTTTTGACGACAAATGGCGATCTGGTCGTTGCATCCGAGGAAAAAGTGGGTATAATCAGCCGCACAAGGAGGACGCATGACAACATAATAGAGCCTCACCCCGAGGTGGTTGCCGTAGGGGTGAGGTGAAGAAGCCCGGAGGGGCGAGTCGAACGCGGGGCACCGGCTGGTAACTGGACCCGCAAGTAGGCGAGGCGACCTGTTTTCTTTAACAACTCGACCTCGAAAAACGCCCCGCAGTCGCTGGTAACGGCTGCGGGGCCACGTCATTCTATCACGCCCGCCCAAGCCAGTGAAGGCGACGTGCTATCCCCCGCACAGGCTTCCGCGCTGTTCGAGACAAGTTTGCCAATGACTCTGGCCTCCCCTTCGGGCGGCTGCTCAGCCGCGAGTACGTGCTAAGTGTCCTGGAAGGCGAGAGCCACCAGTACCGCAGCCGGGTCTTCCGCCGTTGGTCGTTTTCTGGGCGTGACTCAGCCGGGGCTCTTAGCCAAGACCAAATCGCTCCGGGGAGTCGTGTCGACGATTTTAGCCCCAGTGAAGCTATTGTTTCATTCGGTCGCTTCGATCACGCCTGCCTCGAGCGCGAGCATGATTTGGTCCAGCTCGCTCAGCGAGACCGACAACGGCGGCATGGCGACCAGCACGTTGCCCAGCGGCCGCAATAGCACCCCGCGCTTGCGCGCCGCATCGCAGGCGGCCATGCCACGCTTCTCGCCCCAAGGATAGGGTTCTTTCGTCGCCCGGTCGCGCACCAGTTCGACGGCTCCGATCAGCCCACGCTGACGCGTGTCGCCGACCTGCGGGTGCTCGCCAATGCGATCCAAATGTTCTCGCATGCGCGCGATTTTGGGCGGCAGCTCGGCGAGAGTCTGCTCTTCGTCGAACACGTCCAGCGTGGCCAGTGCGACGGCGGCGCCCAGCGGATTTCCGCCGTACGTATGCCCATGATAAAACGTTTTGGACTCCTCATAGCCGCCCAAAAAAGCCCGCCAGACTTCGCTGGTGGTGAGCGTGGCGGCCATCGGCATGTAACCGCCGGTCAGACCCTTGGCGAGGCACAGAAAATCGGGCGAGACTCCTTCTTGTTCGCAGGCGAACATCGTTCCGGTGCGGCCAAACCCCACCGCCACCTCGTCGGCGATCAAGAGCACATCGAACCGCCGGGCCAGTCCCGATAGCCCGCGCAAGAACCCCGCCGGGTGCATCAGCATTCCGGCCGCCGCCTGCACCAGTGGCTCGACAACGATGGCCGCGATGCGCTCGTGCTCGCGAGTCAGGATCTTTTCCACTTGCGCCAGGTAATACTCGCAGGCTTGCTGCTGGCTTACACCCGCGGGCAGTCGATAGGTGTCGGGCGCCGGTGCGCGCAACACGGGGAACAACAGCGGCTGGAACATGGCGTGGAATCGCTCCACGCCGCCGACGCTCACGCTGCCCAGCGTGTCGCCGTGATAGGCATTGCCAAACGCCAGGTAGGTCGTCTTATTGGGCTTTGGGTTTTCTCGCTGCCGCCAATACTGCAGCGCCATCTTGAGCGCCACCTCGACCGCCGTCGCGCCGTTATCGGAAAAGAACACCCGGTCGAGCCCCGCGGGCGCAAGATCAACCAGCCGCTTCGCCAATCGGATCGTGGTGGGGTTAGACGAGCCCAGCGACGTGACGTGCGCGACCTGGTCCAACTGGGCGCGAATGGCGGCGTCGAGCTTCGGATGCCGATGCCCATGCACGTTGCACCACACGCTGCTGACGCCGTCCAGGTACTCGTTGCCGTCGATGTCCCACAGCTTCGTGCCCTCGCCGCGCGCCAGAATCAAAGGCTCGTATTCGGCCATCTGGGTGAACGCGTGCCACACGATTTCGCGGTCCCAGTGCTCGAGCTGGGCGCGGGTGGGCTCGGCGGAAGTGGGATCGGCAGACGGCGGCTGGGCGTCAGCGGGTTGCGTTTGACGGGCCGGCTGAAGCATGACGTCACCAGGTGACCGTGACCGGTGCGCCCGCGCGGACGCCGAGCATGATCGCGGCGCTATCGCCCACGATGGCCAGCTCGAGCCGGCCGCTCGAACCAACCAGAGCGATAAACGTCATCTCGGGTTGTTCGCCGTAGGCGTTGAAGATGCCGCGCGTCTCGTGCTCGTCGCACACGATGGCCACTTGCTCGCCGCGCGGCACACGCGCGAGCGCATCGGCGGAGATATTGGTGATCAGGTTGCCGAAGGAATCGATTGATTCAACGGCGCCTTCGATCTTATTTGCGCTCACGCGCGCCTCCGTCCATTCAAGCTGCTGCCAATCCTGCTGCGAGGGACCCAGTTCCGCTGGATCGACTCCCAAGCTGAGGTGCGCCGCGACGGGGGCCATGATGTCCCGGCCGTGAAAAGTGGACGACACCTCCGGCAACCAAAACTTCCGCTCGGTGACCGAAATGATTGTAAAGGGCCGCTTATCGAGCGCCAAACGGCTCAACAGCCCATTATCGGGGGCCACGAACAGGTGCTCGCCGGCGGCCATGCAGATGATCTTCCGCGACGTGCCCACCCCGGGGTCGACCACCGCCACGTGAATCGTGCCCGGCGGAAACCAGGGGGCCGCCTGGGCCAGCGCTAGTGCCCCTTGGCGGATATCCTGGTGCGGGATGGCGTGCGAAAGATCGACCAGCACCGCCGCGGGATTGATCGCCAGGATCACTCCCTTCATGGCCGCGACGTACGGACTGCCGGTGCCGAAATCAGTCGTGAGCGTGATGATGCGGGTCATGCGCTCAAGAAACGAAACCGAGTGGCCACACAGACGTGGTTGAACCTCTGGGGCGTTTTTTTGGCGGCGCTACATTTTGGACACGAGCTCGACAACCAGCTCACGAAATCGGCCCGGGTTGACGTTGGGGTTTTTTTTCTTGGCCTGGCCGATCAGGTTGCTGGCCGCTTGTTGCTTGCCGGCCTTGATGTCGGCCACGATTTTCGGATTGGCTTCGATCAATTCCTGGCACAGCGCCACGAGCGCGCCTTCGTCAACCTGCACGATGCCTTGTGATTTCATGACCTCGGCCGCCGAGCGGCCCGAGGTGACCATCTCGATGAAAACTTCGCGTGCGCGGCTGGTATCGATTTCGCCCTTCTGAATCGCGGTCAACAGCTCGGCCAACCGCGCGGGCCGCAGCGTAAACCGCTCGGGCTCGACCTTCTGCTCGTTGAGCGTGCGCATGACGTCCTGCTGCACCCAATTGCTGGCCAGCTTGCCGTCACCAACGAGCTGGGCCAATTCAACGTAATAATCAACCAGGCCGCGGCCAGCGCTCACCAGCACGTCGCTGTCGTAGGGCTTGATGCCGTGGGTGGTCTCCAGGCGGTGGCGCAGCGCGGCGGGCAACTCGCCCAGCGAGGCGCGGGCGTCGTCGATTTCCCCGGGCGAGACGCGCACCGGCACCAGATCGGGGTCGGGAAAATAGCGGTAGTCGCTCGATTCTTCCTTGTGGCGCTGGCCGCGGGTGACGTTGGCCACGTCGTCCCAGCCGCGGGTTTGCTTGGGCACGTCGCCCAGCTTTTCGTGCGTCTCCTGCCAGACTTCATAGTGCCGGACGGCTTCGTATTCCATCGCCTTTTCGACGGCGCGGAAGCTGTTCATGTTTTTCACTT
>DATJEN010000171.1:0-17966 GCA_035496575.1 Pirellulales bacterium | reverse complement strand
TAGATCAGAAACACGCCAAAGATCGGCATGATCCAGGCAAAGCGTTCGATGAGCGCGGCGCCGAGCAAGATAAAGCTGAGCCGCATAACGACGGCGCCCAAAATTCCCCAGAACAGAACCCGATACTGATACTTCAACGGCACCTTGAAAAAACTGAAGATGACCGCGAACACGAAGACGTTGTCCATCGACAACGACCACTCGACCAGATAGCCCGTCAGGAAATACAGGCCATACTCGCTGCCACGCCATACCCAAGTCAGCGCGTTGAACCCGAGCGCCAGCGCGCACCACACGACGGTCCACAGGGCCGACTCGCGCAAGGTGGGCTCGCGCGATTTGCGATGGAACACGAACAGGTCGAGCGTCAGCAGCACGACCACGAAAGCGCCGAAAGCGAGCCAGTGCCATAGCGTCGGCTCACCGGCCACGGCAGCTTCGATGTCGGCCAACAGGGCTGGGCCGGCCCACGCCCGAAAAGATTCTGGCAAGTCTGGTTTCCGCGAGATCCTGCTTTACGGCCTGAGCGAGACGGTCTTCTTGCGCGAGTCTTCTTCGATCGCGATTTTATCCTCGCGGGCCAGCCAGCCAATGGCCTGCATGATGACGTCGCGCGGAGCGTCGAGCTCTTTGGCCAATTGCGTCAGGGTGCGGGGGCCATTCTCGTTCAAATAATGCCAGATCGCCCCAGCCACGTCGCCGATCTGGTCAACGCATGATTGAGCCGTAGCCATTGTTCATGCTCCATGTGGCAATTTGGGTCGTCAAACCCACTTGCGCCTAATGCTGGCGAAAGTATACCGCTTGCCCGCGCAAAGGCTCAAGTATGTCGCTCCCGCGCGATCCGCGCTGGCGCTGGCTTGTCAAAACAAAAAAGGGCCCGGCTGGCTGCGTGGATGCCAACCGGGCCCTTCAACCGTGAAAAACTGGCACTTCCCGAAACGGGCTAGGGTCGCCATACCCCGGCGACAGGCCGCTAAGATTCACGGTGCGCCATGATCGGTGCTGTGCTTTGATCGGCGTCTTCGCAATCTGCGATTCCGGCCCGACCAACTGGGTCGAACATGAGCGACCGGCTGTAAAGCAGGTGGCGTGCCAACTCGACCGTCGGCACGAAGAACTTGAGCCGATTTCGCGCTTGGCTCGGCGTTTTTCGAACAAATATTCTTTGCGACTCGCCGCGTGCCAGCAGCCCCAAGAGCAAGCATGCCCAAGCGTTCTTGTAGAACTTACAAGAGCGTGTTCACCGGTCGCGCTCCTGCTTAGGAGTTTTCCGTTCGCGCCAGCAAACTGGTGGTGATGGCACGAAAGACCGCGCCAATCCGGGCGAACTCGCGGTCCTCCGCCTGACACAGCACCAGACAAGTCGCTGCCGGCGTGCGGAAGCCGCGAATCAGGGCAGTGTTGGTAAAGTCGAGATAGAAAAAGTTCAGGTCATAGCCGCTGATCGACTCCGGCCCGATCTGCTCGTCGACCGGCTCGGCTTCCGCCTCGTCATATTCGGCCTGCAAAGCCTGTAGGGCCGCGGCAGCCACCTCGCTGGGTTCCGTTTCTCGCGGGTGCAGAGCAATCGACCAGAAAGCCCCGCCCGGACTGTACACCGATACCGAAGGCACGCCGTCGAGAGCATCACCTTCATCCAACGACCAATTGTCGGGATACAGAAAGTGAATGCCCATTTTGTCGTAAGTTGCAGGCATCGTCCTTGCTCGCTGAGCGGGTCCGCCAGTCACTAGAAATTCTAGGGCGTCGGCGGCTGGTGAGCCACCAAGGTCGGCGATGCTGGCAGTCAGGCGAATCTTGCCGGGCGTACCGCCTTTTGATACTGTCCCGCGGCCATTTTGCGCGTGTTAGCGGTCACATGCCGCGCGCATGCGCCTTCGTAACCGCCTGCGAACCTTGCCTGCCAATTTTGTTCGGTCCAATCCTAGCGTGCGGCAATTCATGCTTAGCATCCGTCGCGCACCTTGCTGGGTCGCCCTGACGCTCGTGCTCGCGAGCTCGAGTGGCTGTCGCACGCTCTCCAGCCGCGGACCCGTGCCTGAGTCAGTGGCAAGCTGTCGGCAACTCACGCAGCAAGGCACAAGCGCGATGGACCGCGGCGATTGGAAACGCGCCGAGGCCCTGCTAAGCCGCGCCGTGCAATCGTCGGGCAATGACGCCGATGCGCGGCGCTATTATGCCGAGGCGCTGTGGCAGCGCGGCGCGCGGACTGAGGCGCTTGTCCAAATGCAGCACGCTCGCAAACTGGCGGGCGAAGATCCGAACCTGGCGGTTCGAACGGGCGAACTTCACCTGGAGCTAGGCGATACCCAGTCGGCAAGCCAGATGGTCAACGAGGCTCTGCGCATCGACCCCAAACTGGCAAACGCCTGGGCTCTGCGTGGCCGAGTTTCCGCGGCTGGCGGCCAGCACCGCGCGGCGTTGGCCGATTATCAGCGGGCCCTGGGTTATGCGCCGGGCGATCGCGAGGTGGGCATCCTGATTGCCGAGGCCTATCGGCAGCTCAACGAGCCCGACCGGGCGCTCGTTTCGTTGCAGACGCTGGCCGAGAGCTACTCGCCGGGAGATGAACCGCAGCGATTGTTGCTGCTGGAGGGACTTGCGCTTTCGGCGCTGCAGCGATACGACGAAGCTTCGCGGGTGCTCTCGGCCGCGGCCTACCGCGATCGGCCGACCAGCGAGATTCTCTATCACCTGGCCGATGCCGAATGGCACGCAGGCCGACTTGCGAGCGCACAAAAAACGCTCGACCAATGCCTGGCCCTCGATCCCGATCACGCGCCCAGCCGCGCCCTGCGCGCCCAGATGGGAACCGTCGCCGCGGCGACGACTCACGCAGCCGCTCGATAGATGCGACTGGTCGCCGTCGGCATATTCGTTACGATCCGCACCTCCCGTGTCATCGGGTGCTTGGTGGGGCGGACTTGGTGGTTGCCTGCCCGTTTTTTCCGGCCTACGGTTGAATGTTACGGCGTGGGACGCTGTGACAGATGCTTGCCTCAATAGCCGGCTAACCGTCCGGCAATCCAGGAGTTCGCATGACCACGCTTTCGCCCCAGGCTCCCTTCGTCGACCGCCGCAGTTACGACCCCGGCGTGGGCCGTCCCGCCGTTGAGCGGCGCCAGTTCACCAACAGCCACGAAGGGTTGACCGAAGAAGGCCGCGAGTTGGCCCGCGCGATCGACGAATACAAGCTCGTCCATCGCCGGCGCTTCATCACGTACGATGAGATGCTCTTGGTCGTGAAGTCGGTCGGCTACCATAAGTAGTCGACCTGGCCGCGGCTCCATGCGGCAGCCATGTGCGCGCTGACAGAGGTCCGCTAGCGCGCGGCTTTTGCTATTCGTCGGCGCCTGTCGTGCGGCCGGTCGCGACGTCGAACTCGAAGATAGCCGGCACCAGCATGGCGGCCGTCGCAAATCCGTATGTGCCGATCGTGACCAGGAACACGCCCAGGTTGTAGTTCATCAGGAAGCTGGTGATCGCCCAGAACGTGGCGATCGGGGCGGTCATCGAGGCCACGCCAATCGCGACGGACGGGGTGCGCGAACCGAGCGCCGCATACAGGCCGACGCCACCGCCGATCATAAACGCCAGAAACGGCTGAATCTGCCAGTGGAACGCGCCGCTGAACGCCACCATCATGCGCATGCATGTGGCGATGCCGACGAACAGAAAGAACACCGTGCCCAGGCTGACGCCGATGGCGGTGCGCGAGTTGCCATAACTCATTCCGGAGTGCAGGCCCAACACGGCCACGAAGACGTTCATGACCACGAGCCCGCCCAGAATATACAGCAGGTTTTCGCCGGCCAGCGCGCGTGCATACCACAGGTAGAAACAGGCGGCCATCGGCAGCAGGATCATTTCCTTCGTGTTGTAGAGCACGCCGGCCAGCTTTCCGAATACGAACTCCTTGGCGGTCAGGTCGGTGACCAGCAACAGATCGATCGCCTTCACGTCGCGCTCGCTGGTGAGCGCGGTCACGGCCTGCGCATTGACGAGCACCAGACTCAGCACGAAAAGCGGCACCAAAATCAAAGCCGTCGAGCCCACACCGGGACGCTGCTCGGCCATGAGCATGCCTCTTAGCGCGATCATCGCGGCCGCGACCAGTGCCAAATACGCAATGCGAATGATCAACACCCGCCGGCCATAAGCCCAGGTGGCAATCTCGCGCCACAAGATGGGGTTGTCCCACACTTGGCGCGTGCGGCCGCCGGCCGCGTGCACGTTGCGCGTGGCGGCCCGCCGAACCGCGGCCGCCTCTTCCGTCAGGCCCCAAATACTCTCAGGCTCTTCGGCCGTTGCCGGGGTGGCGCGAACTTCGCGCGACGGATTCCACACGCGCACGAGCAAGATCGACACCAGGTTGAGGGCAGCGAACAGGACACACGCCACCAGCACGAACAAGTTCACCGGCGTGCCTACGTAAGGCAGGGCGTGTTGTGTCTCAAGCGACGGCCGGGCGGCAGCCAAAATCGTTTGCCAGGGGCTCAAACCCTGGGCCCAGGTTTCCGCGCTGATGCCAGCCCAGCCGGAGCCGAAGGCGCCCTGCGCAAGTGCCTCGCCGGCAGCCAACCAGAACACGAGCGCGAGCACGGTCAGGGCCAATGTTTGAAACGTTTTTTCTCGCCACAGCGCAAAGGTCGAGCCAAGACTTCCGGCCGCCAACGCGGCACTGGCCGTGACGGCAAACACGCGCGCGATTTGCGCGAACGAGATGCCGCCAAATAACGTCAAAAGCATGAAAAGCGGAAACGAGGCGGCCAGCAGTACGAGCACGTTCAGCATGCCCGCCAGCAGCTTGCCGAGCACAAGTTCGCTATTAGTCAGGTTCGTGAGCAGCAGCAGGACCAGTGTGCGACGATCTTTCTCCTGCGCCACGGCGCTGGCGGCCAAAAGCGCGGCGAAAAAGAGCGCCAGCGCAAGCTGCAAGGGTGCGATGATCTGAAACAGCATCGCGCCGAACCGCGCCATGTCGCTCAAGTTGCGCACGACTTGCGTGCCCGCCAGGAGCAGCCAGGCAGTGCAAACCAGCACCAACAGCCCAGAGACGTAAGCGGCTCTCGAGACATAGAGCCGGGCGCGACGCGGCGAGGTCACGATCTCGCGGGTGAACACGGGCCCGACGAACAACGAGTAGTCTCCCCGAAACTGGATGGGCACCGCTGCGCGAGCGCCCCGTTACCGAACTGCTTCCGCATCGCGCAGGTTGAGGCATTATAGCGCACGGCCGGTGGCTCGCCGAGAGAGTCCCTCGTGAAAAGCCTTCTTCTGGCAGTCACTTGCGTGCCCAGGCGCTTTCAGGGATCCGCGGAGAGGACTAAAATGACGCCTGGTTTCAGTTCCACCAACGAACGAGCCCGACGAGCGGATGGTTCGCGCGCAGGGTCGCGTTTTCAACAGGTTTATCATGTTTCAAGTTACGTCCAGCCGTGAGTGGAAGCCGTCGTTTGGCGGTTTTGCGCTTGCGAGCTTGCTTGTGTTGGGCGCGGTGTCCGTCGCCCGCGCTGACCTGACCGTCGAAAAACTGGTGGCAAACGCCACAAGCGGAGTCGGCCCGTACTACCAGGACGTGGCGGATGCCATTCGCGAATTCAACTCGAAAAATTACGCGGCCGCGTTCGATCATCTGGAGAAGGCCAAAAAGTCGACCCCGCGTCTTGCGCCAGCCGAGGTCATGATGGCCGCCTTGTATTTGGACGCCAACTACCCGGCAGGCGCCGTGGGCATGCTGGAAAAAGCGGTCCAGCGTTTGCCTCAGGATCC
The DNA here is from genome assembly GCA_035496575.1 of Pirellulales bacterium. Classification (GTDB taxonomy): domain Bacteria; phylum Planctomycetota; class Planctomycetia; order Pirellulales; family PALSA-1355; genus PALSA-1355. The sequence goes on along the minus strand of DATJEN010000171.1, from coordinate 12,191 downwards.
TGAGCCATTGGTCATGCTCGGCGAACATGCCCTCGACGAGGGCCGGCTGACCGAAGCGGAAGTTCTGTTCGCGCGTGCCGGCAAGTTGCTGGAATCCTTTACCGAGAACCCTCGCCGCAAACAGGACGTGCAACTTCGTGCGCTGTCAGGGGCGGCGAGCGTCGACGAGCGCAAAGGAAATTTGAAAGAGGCCAAGGCCAAGCTCGAGGCCTTGGTGAAAGCCGACACCCGCGTTGCATCAGCGCACGAGAAGCTGGGTCGAGTGCTGTTTGCGCTGGGCGAACAAAAGCCCGCCTATGCCGAATTCCAGGCGGCGGCGGAAGCCGACAAGAAGGCGATGCCGGCCGAGCTGGCCATGGCGTATCTCTCGACGGATAAGGCCGCGCAAGAAAACTGGGTGAACTTCGCGCTCAAAAAAGGAGGGGGCGATCTACGCACCGAACTTGGCGCCGCGGCTTACTTGTTCAAAAAGAATCAGGCCGAAGCCGCCAAGTCGCACGCCGGGGAGGCCTTGAAACTCGATCCGGATGGCCTCGAGTCGAATCTCATCGCGGGGCTGATCGCGCGGCTGATGGCCGACTATCCGCTCGCCGAAAAATACCTGGGCAAGGCGCACCTGGCGCAGCCTTTAAACCCGCAGATCAACAACAACCTGGCGCTGGTGTTAATTGAGCAGCCCGGCGATGAGAATCATCAACGAGCGCTGCAATTTGCGGAGCTGGGAGCGAAGTTGAATCCCAACCAGGTCGAAGCGATGACCACGTTGGGCTGGATCAACTATCGGCTTAATCGCCGTCGCGAAGCGGAGCGCGCTTTTACGGCAGCTATGAATACCGACACCGGTCCGGCGAAGACCATGACCTCTGAGATGGCCTATTACCTGGCCAATTTGGCCAAGGAGCAGGGCAACGTGCCCGAAGCCATCAAGATGCTCAAGGAAGCGCTCAACACCGACGCGCCCTTTGCTTATCGCAAGCCGGCCGAGGAATTTCTGGCTCAACTGCTCAAGCTGGAAAAGACTTCGCCCAAGAGCAAGTCAGATCGCCCGAGCGGGACCGGCAAATCGCCCGACCCGGCGGCGAAAGCCGGAGCCGCAAAATAGGCGCGCGAATATGGCCGCCCGCGCATGCGCGCAAAAAAAGGTCATGGCAAGTCGATCCGTCGTCTTGCCATGACCTCTATCCTGAAGCGGGATCACGTGGTTCCCGCCCTTCCGACACGTTTGTATGACTTTTATCGGACTCGCCGTTGGCAGCTCTTGAAGCGATTTGTCCGTGTGCCACAACCCATGGGCAGAGTGCGACTTAATGGCCTCAAAACGCATGACGGGCGAGCCCCCCTTGGAGCCCACCCGTCGTCAAATTTCGATTTGGTAAGCCTTCGGCCGCCATTTGGGCGGCACGGAAGGCCAGGCCCGTGGGAGCTTATGGAACGCTCACGGCCCCATTTCCGTTAACTGCCGCGCCGTTACCGTTGTACGCGGGCCCATTTCCGTTAACCGCCGCGCCGTTTCCGTTGTACGCGCCCCCATATCCGTTATACGCGGCGCCATTTGCGCCGCACGGGGCCCCGTTTCCGCCGTTCGCGCCCCCATAGCCCGGATAATATCGATAGTAGTGCGGCTGGTGCCCATCCCAAGAGGCGTACCACGACGTGAGCTTCCAATCCACGCACACCCCGCCGTTGGCACACGCGCCGCAAGGACCTGCCCGCTCTGCCAGAGAGCCGTTTAGAATCGTGGTGTTGGCGCCACTAAACCGCAGGCCGGGCACCGGTGGGCCCGCAAACTGATCGTAGTTGCCACCGCCGCAGTTAGGGCCGAATGGGTCCCCAGCTATTACCGAACTCGCGCCGGCCAATACACACAACGCAGCCAAAACAACTTTGCTCATCGTGAGCTCCTTTCATGGGATTCGAACACGTCCATGCCCGGGGCTGAGAACAACCGCTCGAAGCCGTCACGCACTTCGCGCGCGCAAGGCGACCGCCGGCTAGCCCAGCGTATTAACCATTCCCCACAATTTGAGCGCACGCAACCTGGTCGTCGGTTTTTGTTCGCGACCCTGGTTTTGCATGCGACCTGGCGAGTTATACCGATCGCGCGAGTGAGGCAGAGTAAGTTGAGGCCCAATAAATTGAGACACAGTGAACCATGCCTGGTGCATCGTTGATCGCGGCCTCGGCGCTCGCCGCGACGGGGTTGTTGTGTTTGTGGCTCCAGCGAGGCGCTCTGCGGGGCACGACGCTGCTTGCGCCGTGGTGCTGGTCGGTCGTGTCACTCGTTGCGCTCACGTCGGCCGAGCTGGCTGCGGCCTTCTCGACGAGTGCGGGCGATCCAACCACGACGGCGCTTCGCTACGTCGCCGCCATGAGCACCTTTTGTCCCCTCATGGCCCTGCTGGGCGCGAAGCGGCCGCAAGACGCTGGCTGGCAATTCATCGTGCTCTCGCTATGGGTTGTGCTCGCGCTGCCGGGCTTGGAGTGGCTGCTGTTCGGCGGCGTGCAAGAGCTACACCCAGCGAGAGTCGCCTTTCTCGTGCTTCTGATCGCGATCGGCGCGATCAACGGGGTTGGCACCCGCTTGATGCCGGCCAGTCTGCTGTTCGCGGCCGGGCAGGGGGCGCTCGTCGCGCCCTTTCTTGGCCTCGAGCAGGCATCGTCCGCGCGCGAGTGGCTGCCGCCAGCCGGCATGGCCGCGTTGGTCGCATCCTGGGCCGTGGCTACGGCGCGACGCATCGTTTCTCAAGCCCCGCGGCCACTCGATCGCGTGTGGCTCGATTTCCGCGATGCGTACGGCCTCGTGTGGAGCTTGCGCGCGATGGAGCGCGTCAACGCGACGGGCAAACTTTGCATGTGGCCGACCCGCCTGGGCTGGCGGGGTTTTTACCGCGTCGACTCGCCGCTACCGTCTCAGCCAGGCGACGACTTGAACGAAGCCACGCTCGCGGCGGTTGTCGAAACTCTGCGCACGCTGTTGCGGCGATTCGTCTCGGCCGCGTGGATCGAGAATCGCCTCGGGTCGCTTGAAAAGTCGAGCGCTCGAGCCGGGCAAGACGAGACCGCGTCAGTCAGCGGCGCGGAAAAGTCAGCTCCGTGAATTCGCGCACGCGGTTGGCGATGGCGGGCTCGACCGGCAGCCTCTCCATCGAGCTTGCGCCGTAAAAACCCACCACGCCCTCGGTGTGGTCGAGAATGAACTGCGCGTCAGCGGGCTCGGCGATTGGACCGCCATGGCACAGCACGATGATATCGGGCTTCACGCGGCGCGCGGCATCGTGCATTTGTTGGATCAGCGGCACCGACTCGTCCAGCGTCAGGCCGCTGGTTGCGCCGATGGTGCCCTTGGTCGTCAGCCCCATATGCGGGATCAAAATGTCCGCGCCCGCTTCGGCCATGGCCGTGGCTTCTTCGGGCGTGAATGCGTAAGGCGTCGTCAGCAGCCCGAGCTCGCCGGCTTGGCGGATCATGTCCACCTCGAGTCCGAATCCCATGCCCGTTTCTTCGAGTCCCTGTCGAAAGCGGCCATCGATGAGCCCGACGGTGGGAAAATTCTGCACGCCCGCGAATCCGGCGGCGAGCACTTCGGCGAGAAAGTGCGGCATGCGGCGAAAGGGGTCGGTGCCGCACACTCCCGCGAGCACGGGAGTATGACCGACAATCCCCAGGACCTCGCGCGCCATTTCCATCGTGATCGCGTTGGCATCGCCATAGGGCATCATGCCCGCCAGGGAGCCACGGCCGGCCATGCGGAAGCGGCCGGAGTTGTAGATCACAATCAGGTCGATGCCGCCGGCCTCGGCCATTTTAGCGCTTAGGCCGGTGCCGGCGCCGCCCCCGACGATCGGTTTTCCGGCGGCAATCTTCGCGCGCAGGCGTTCCAGGATGGCAGTGCGTGGGCGCGAACTCATACTCGGATTCGTGCGGCTAGTATTTGACTAACTCTTGATGCTGGCCTTCCGGCTGCACGGCCTTCACGATTTCGGCGGCTCGCTCGGTCATCATCCGCAGTTCGCTGCCTATCGCGATGAACTGCATGCCTTGCTCGGCACGGCGGTGTGCGCTGGCCGTGTCCATGACGTGCATGCCGGTTGGCGTGCCGGTCTTCTTGCCCGCCGCGATCACGCGGGCCAACATGGCTTCGAATTCCTTGTCGCTGGCTTCGGTGCCGTCTTTAGCGCGCATTTGCGCGCGGAGATCCACCGGCCCGACGAAGATCGCGTCGACCCCCGGCAGGCTGTAAATGGCCTCGGCGTTGGCGACGCCAGTGGGACTTTCGGTTTGCAGAATGACCAGGATTTCGTCGTTGGCGCGCTTGAAGTAATCGCCGCTCGAACAATCGAAGTTGAGCGAGTGCATGCCGCCACCCAGGCTGCGATTGCCGATCGGCGGATACTTGGCGGCCGCGATCGCGATCTTCGCCTGTTCGACGGTGTCCACCATGGGCACCACGATCCCCCACGCGCCGGCGTCCAGCGTGCGCTTGATGTAATCGTGATTGCCCTTGGGCACGCGCGCGAGCGGCACGCCGCCCGCATCGGCGATCGCGGCAAAGATCATGGCGGCTTGCGACCAGTCGATCGCGCAGTGCTCCATGTCCAAGGTCAGCCAGGCAAAGCCCATGCGTGCCAACAGCCGCGTGGCAAAAAGGTCGCCGAGCGACAGCCACGTGCCAAAACTTGGCTCGCCCGCTGCCAGGGCCCGTTTGACCGGATTGGTTCTCATGAATGGCTCGAATCGCGAGGGTCCGTTTTGTTATCCAAGTTGAGCCAAGTAGCTTACCGCGCGCATGGCGCGAGAAACATACCCGCGCCCACTCGCGCTACTCGTGGCGCACGCGCGGGGTGTGATATACTCGGCCTGCTCTTAAGTTGTGCCTTTGTGAGCGGCCGATGTCCGTCGTCCTGCAATCTTCGCTAGCCAATCTGCCGGTGCGCCGCGGCAAAGTGCGCGACGTCTACGACCTCGGCAATGAGCTGTTGTTGGTGAGCACCGATCGAATCAGCGCCTTCGACTGGGTGCTGCCCACCGGCATTCCAGACAAGGGCCGCGTGCTGACCCTGACCAGCGAGTTCTGGTTCAAGCGCCTCGCCGAGCCCAACCATCTGCTGTCGACCAACGTCAGGGACTTTCACCTGCCGGGCAGCATTGACGTCGCCCCGCTCGCCGGCCGCAGCATGCTCGTCCGCAAGACCGAGGTGGTGCCCATCGAGTGCGTGGTGCGCGGCTATCTGTCGGGTTCCGGCTGGAAGGAGTATCGCCAGCGCGGCAGCGTGTGCGGCGTCCCCTTGCCTGCAGGGCTGCGCGAGAGCGATCGGCTGCCAGAGCCCATTTTCACGCCAGCCACCAAGGCGGAATCGGGCCACGACGAGAACATTTCGTTCGAGCAAATGGTTGAGATCGTCGGTCGCCAGGTTTCCGATGAGCTGCGCCGCCGCAGTCTCGCGGTGTATGCCCGCGGCGCCGAACATGCCGCCGCGCGCGGCATTATCATCGCCGACACCAAGTTCGAATGGGGGCGGGCGCCCCACGGCGAAATCATCCTGATCGACGAGGTGCTGACGCCCGACAGTTCACGCTTCTGGCCCGCCGATCGTTACGCGGCGGGTGGCCCCCAGCCATCGTTCGACAAACAATTCGTCCGCGATTGGCTGGAGACCACGGGCTGGGACAAGAACAGCCCGCCGCCCGCCCTGCCCGAGGAGGTGGTCGCCAAGACGCGCGGCAAGTACGTCGAAGCCTATGAGCGGCTGACCGAGAAGAAGCTGGAACCTGTCGCGAACAAGCCTCGATGAGCACCGAGTGCCCGGCCATTGACCTCGATCTCTATTTGCGCCGCATCGGCTACCGCGGCTCGCCGCAGCCGACTCTCGAGACGCTCAAGCATCTGCACGTCGCGCACGCCACGCACATTCCTTTTGAAAACATTGACGTGTTGCGGAACGAGCCCATTCGGCTCGATCTCGAATCGCTCCAGGAAAAGCTCGTCCGCAAGCGGCGTGGCGGCTACTGATTCGAGCAGAACGCGCTGTTCGCTGCCGTGCTGGAGCAAATTGGATTTCGGCTCACACGATTGCAAGCGCGTGTCTTGATGGGGGTGACGCAAACTCGCCCCCGCACGCACATGGCCATCGAAGTCCGCGTCGGCGGCGAGAGCTGGCTGGGGGACGTCGGCTATGGCGGCTGGGGGTTGCTCGAACCCATTCCGCTCGTCGAAGGCGAGTCTCGCCAGTTCGCGTGGGATTATCGATTGCGCGATGCCGGACCGGATTGGGTTTTGTCCTCTTTACAAAGCGGCCAGTGGCAGGATCTCTATGCCTTCTTGCGCGCACCGAATCTGCCCGTCGATTACGAGCCGGCCAACTACTTCATTTGGCAACATCCGGATTCCATCTTTCGCAAGCTGTTGCTCGCGCAGCGGCCCACGCCCGAAGTGCGCTATATTCTGCGCAACCGCGAGCTGGTTACGATCGACGCGCAAGGGGCCACGACGAGTGCCTTGGCGACAGATGCGGAATTGCTCGAGGCGCTGGCGCAGCATTTCTCGCTGGAAGTCGAGCCGGGAGCGTGGCTGCGCTTCGATGCCGACCCAGCGCCCTAATTGGCCGCACCAGGACCCACGGCGCGAATGCCTCGAATCCGCCCCTCCGGCCGCTGTCGATCCAAGGCAACCGGCTCTGCCGTCTCGAACGATCCCACATTGCCAGCCTCGTCCCGCGCGTCCAGCCGCAAGTAGATTCGGTCGGGCACACGGCTATCGAGGCGCCAGCGGTAGCTGCCGGTATTCTCCAGGCCCGCGGCTATCGGCGTCCAGGGACCCTGTGCGGCGATGCTGAAGGAAAGCGAAATGGGGCGCGTGTCGAGCACGTCGTCCGTCGCTTCCCATTCAATCACGAGTTCTCCCGCGTCGGGCGCCATCTCCGCGCGCGCGAGCTTGACCACCGGCTTCGTCAAATCGATGCCGATCCAGATGTCCGGCAGATCGCCGGCCGCGGGCGTTCGGCCGCTCAAGCCGCTGCCGCTTTGAGCCACCACGCGAAAACCGTAAATGCCTTCCGCCTCCAGATTGACCACCACCGGGCTGCGGTTATCCGTATCGATTCCGAATACGGACCACGTCTGGCCACCGTCGCGCGTTCCCCACAGCTCGATCTTGCTGACGCCCGACGTGCCAATCGAGTCGATCTCGTACTCCAGCTCAAACGCTCGCGCGTTCACCATCCGCGGCCGGGCACCCATTGGCAAGCGGCTGAAATCGAGCGGGGAACCCGGTGGACCGCCGCGACTGAGTGAATCGATTGCGCCTGACTGGTCGCCGATGAGCGAGCTGCCCGAGCTCGCCATCCGCCAATTAGGCGTTGGATCCGGCTGACTGGGAGCTTGCGCTCGCGAGAGCGTGTCGTTCGTCGAGCGGTCTGCATTCCAGCGAGTATTGTTGCCAAGGGCTCCGCTGGAGACGCGATCACCGGGATTTGCGGGACCGGATGCCGTAAGCGGCGCAGCCGATTCCTTGACGACGGCCTGGCAAACGGCCGGATTGCCCGCCTCGTCGGTTATTTCCGCGCGCACAAGGAGCGGGCCGCCAGAGGCGCGCGGCCACCACGTGGTTTCGCCGCTCAGCGTGTGCTTCATCGCGGGGGAGGGCGCGTCGACGGCAACGCGCTCCCAGGGATCAGAAGGCCGCGCCTGGTACTCGAGCTTGAACGAGTTGAGTTTCAAGTGAGGATCGACGGCTTGCCATCGCGCGATGATCTCGCCGGCCGGCCCGCGCGACGCGGTGAGGTCGAGCCGCGGAGCAATGGTATCCACCGTGACTTTTAGCTGCGGCTGCAAGGGGCCGTCCGGGCGCGTGACGCCCTGGCCATCCACGGTTCGAATGCTGTACCAATACTCGCCGTCGCGCGGCGCGCGAAACACGAAAGCGGCTTTGTCCGGCTTCACGCGCGCCGCGATTTCCCAGTTCGCGCCGCCGTTGGACGAGACGTGCAACTGAACTTCGACGGGCTGCGCGGTGGGGGATTCCGGCGGCTCGATACGAAAGGGAATCGTGAACGCGGTTTGTCTCGTGGCGCTAACCAGCGCCGCCCCAGCTCGCGGCGGCTCGCCGGCCGCAGCGCCAGCGGCGCGCGCGGTCGTCCCGGCCAACGACACAAGCGCGATGATGCTGCACAAAAACCGCATGGCGAGTGGCAGACACTTCGTGATCAGTCGTATTTGAAATGCGCGCAGGATCGACCTGCCGGCGCGCGACCCCACCTTCGATCATCGGACCGGCGGACCTTGCCGCTTGAGTAGGAGCTGCGGGCAGGAGGGAGAAAACAAAGCGGGGCAAGTTGCGCGGGACGGGAGCAATGCCAGCACTACGTGCGACGCGACTGTCGCACGGCGTCCGCGAAGCGCTTCGCGCGTGATTGGATCTCGTTGAGATTGCCCGCTTCTACGAGTTTCGCGTCCACGAGCGCCCCGCCCACTCCCAGCGCAAAAGCGCCTGCTTGCAAGAACGCGCCGATCGTCTCCAGGTTGACTCCCCCGGTGGGCATCAGGCGGATTTGCGGCAAGGGGCCAGCCAGCGCTTTGAGATAGGCCGGCCCGAGCACATCACAGGGGAACACTTTGACGATGTCCGCGCCGGCTTGCCATGCGGCCAGGACTTCCGTGGGCGAAAAGGCGCCGGGCATGACGGGTTTGCCATAACGCCGGCAGACTTCGATCACCCGCAAATCGAGTGTTGGCGAGACGACAAACTCCGCCCCGGACAGCAGCGCGATTCGTGCCGTCTCGGCATCGAGCACGGTACCCGCTCCCAGCAGAATCCGCGTCCCGAGTTTCGCGGCGACTTTTTCGATCACGCGGTGAGCCTGCGGCACGGTGAACGTGATTTCGACCGCGTCGATGCCGCCGGCGGCCAGGGCCTCGGCCACGTCGACAAGTTGTTCACCGCTCGCGGCGCGGACGACGGCCACTACCGGCATCCTCGCGATTCGAGCTAGCGGATCGTTATCAGGCATCAGTCACTCAGTCGCTTGGCACCCGGATTGCACTTTGGCGGCTAGCCAAATCGAACCCGCCAGAATAAGCACATCGAAACGGCGGGTCGCGGAACAATTTACAATTCTGGACGCGATAGTACCGGCGGTACATAATAACAAGGCGGGCCTTCGGTGGGGCATCGTAACGAAGCCATGCAACCAACGGCGCGGCGCCTAGATGGCGGAGTTTTCGACTAGCCCCTTTGCGCAACTCGTCTGGCTGTCGGCCCTGTTGGGCGTGCTAGTCGCCGTCGGCGTTTATGTGATCGGCAAGGTCCGCGCCGGCATAGCCGCCAAAGAGTCCCCAGCTAGCGAGTGGTTGACGAAATTTGAAGAATTGCATGCGCGGGGTGAGCTATCGGACGAGGAATACCGAACAATAAAGGCTGTGCTGGCGGAGCGCTTACAGCGGGAGTTAAATAGTACGGACCAAACGGCTTAGTGGGGTTATCGCACGCAAAACGCGATGCGGGTGGCCAGGTGCGCCGCCAAACCCCCTGATCTGAGTTCGACTCCGCACCGCCCGCGATTCGTCCAGCACGCGGAGAATGACAAACAACCAAACTGCTCGAAACTTATTTCGAACAGGGACGATTGCCGGCCAATGCAATGACGCGACCTGATGGCCACTCGAGCGACACCTCGGAAAAGCCCGCCACTGGCTCAGCACCGCCCGGTGCTCAATGGCGGGAACATCGAAAGGAGTAGACATGCCCTCAGGTAGGGACGTCAACGCAGGTCGGCGTGGCGGCGGGACCACCAAGAAGAACGCATTCTGTTCATTCTGTCGCAAGAGCTACAGAGACGTGGGGCCGCTCGTGGAGGGGCCCGGCGACGTTTACATTTGCGGCGAGTGCATCGAGCTCTGCCAATCGATCCTCGAGCAAGAACGCAGGCGGCGCGGCACGAACAAGCAATTGTTCGCCAAAGTGCCCACGCCTCGCGAGATCGTCACGCAACTCGACGAATACGTCATCGGCCAGGAGCATGCCAAGAAGGTGCTGGCCGTTGCCGTGCACAGCCACTACAAGCGGCTGATGCTGGGCGCCGAAGGCTCCGACGTCGAAATCGAAAAATCCAACATCCTGCTCCTCGGGCCAACCGGTTGCGGCAAAACGCTGCTCGCGCGCACGCTGGCCAAGGTGCTCAACGTGCCGTTTGCGATCGGCGACGCCACGACGCTGACCGAAGCGGGCTACGTCGGCGAAGACGTCGAGAATCTGTTGCTCAAGCTGCTGCACGCGGCTGATTTCGACCTCGAAGCGGCGCAGCGCGGCGTGCTGTACATCGACGAGATCGACAAGATTGGCAAGACCAGCCAGAACGTCTCGATCACGCGCGACGTGTCCGGCGAGGGCGTCCAGCAGGCCCTGCTCAAGATGCTCGAAGGCACGCTCGCCAATGTTCCGCCGCAAGGCGGACGAAAGCATCCCGAGCAACAGTACATCCAGATGGACACGAGCAACATCTTGTTCATCTGCGGCGGGACTTTCGTGAACATCGAAAAAATCATCGGCAAGCGGCTCGGCAAGCGCACGATCGGCTTTGGCCAGGAGAGCGGCATTCGCAGCGAAGGGGACGCCTCGAAACTGTTGCCGCAAGTCACCAGCGACGACATCCTGGAGTTCGGATTGATTCCCGAACTCGTGGGCCGGTTGCCGGTTATCTCGGCTTTGACTCCGCTCGACGCGGGTGCTTTAGTTCGCGTGCTGACAGAGCCGAAAAATGCTTTGGTCAAGCAATATCAGCGGCTGTTTTCCATGGAGAATGCCGACCTGCAGTTCACCGAAGAGGCTCTGCAGACGATTGCCCACAAAGCCCAAGTCAAGGAAACAGGAGCCCGCGGTCTGCGTTCGATCATCGAAGAGGTGATGCTCGACATCATGTTCAGCCTGCCGGACGAGGGACACGGCAGCCGCTATATCATCAACAAGGACGTGGTCGAGGGCCGCAAACCCAAGTTCCCCATCATCGAACCCAAGAACAAAAGCGCGTAACGTTCAAGCCCGCTCGCTTAACCGGCCCGCGGGGACTCCGAGTTTCGCGCTCATTCATGTGAGAGCCCGGGCCGCGCGAGATGCCGCGGCCCGGGCTTTTCTATTCCGCTCGGCCCGCCATAGAACACGAAGAATACCGCGGCGAGCATGAGGGCGAAGGCCACGAAGTGGTTCCAGCGCAGCCGTTCGTCCAGGTAGGTGACGGCGAAGATGGAGAACACGACCAGCGTGATCACCTCTTGCATGACCTTCAATTGTGGCGAGGAGATGCCGCCCTCATGGCCCCAGCGATTGGCCGGCACTTGAAAGCAGTATTCGAGAAACGCGATCGCCCAGCTCACCAGCACCACTTTCCAGAGGGTGGTCTGCTCGAATTTCAGGTGGCCATACCAGGCCAGGGTCATGAACGCGTTGGAGGTGGTCAGCAATGCGGCCGTTAGCAGAACCGGTTTCATGTTCGCGCGAGCTCCAAGTGCCGTGAATCCCTTGTGCAGCAACCCGCGTTGAGACTTATCACAGGCCGCCTTGCGCGGTCAACTCACGATTGGGCTCCGGCTCGCAAAACTCCCTATGCCGCGCATTCTTCCACGACATACTCGAGAAGCGTGAAATCGGCGACAGAGGCCGCGTGCCGCGCTTTAGGCGCGTCGCAGACGTCGTGAGGAGTGGACGTGGTGCCGCCTGAGCACCTTGCGCGCGCTGCGGCTGGGGTGGCTCGGCTTGTAGCCGTATTCGAGAGCAAACCACTCCGCGAACCGTTCTCGATCCGCATAGCCAGTGTTTCGGCCGTCGACCAGGTGGCCGAGCTCGTGGATCAGAATATTGTTCAGGTAGAAGTCGCGAACCGTGTCCTCGGTCCATTGCAACTTCCACACGCCTGGCGCGTCGTGCGACCAACGGCCGCCGTACATCCGCGCCTCGTTCATCTGGTTTGGGGTGGGCGGGCAGTGGTAAATCTCGATCAACGTCTCTTCGATGGGGTACAGGTACAGGCTTGCGCCCCATTGCATGCCATAGCAGGGGAAGCTCTGCTTCTTGCGGGTCATACGGCTGAGCTGGACCACTTCCAGGTCGGCGATCCACGTCTGTGGAAAGTCGGCTAAGCGCGCGCGAACATCGCCAGGAGTGAGAATATGGCGAAACCCTGCGCCCGGCTGCTGCACGAGGA
>DATJEN010000170.1:0-24600 GCA_035496575.1 Pirellulales bacterium | reverse complement strand
GTTGCAGATCTTCCCTAAGTGCCAGCGCGCAGCCCGTGGTCCCAACTCGCTACTTCTGTGGACCGCTGGTGGCCTTCTATTTCCTCGTGGGAAGCGGCAGCTTCGACCTCGTCCGCCAGGGGATTCCCGGCCCGTCGATGGCGTGCGCGGATACGCCGGCGAGCCAGTTGCTCGAAACCCCGAATTTTCGCATCGTAGCCCTGGGGCCTCGGCCAATCGGCCGCGCAACTGGGGACGCATGCGAAAAACTGCGCGACGAGCTCGTAAAGCGCTGGTTTGTGCGCGATGTTGCCTCTGGTTGGAGCCCAAAATGCGAGATCGTGTTGCACCAGAGCGACACTTCATATTTTCGGGAAGTGGGCCAGGGCGGCCGCAGCACGGTCGCAGCGTCGCTCGTTCAGCGCAAAGATCGGATGATCTCGCTGCGGCGTATTGATATCCGCCCTCGTGCCAACTGGATTGCAGCGGCGCTACCCCATGAATTGACGCATGTGGTCGTGGCTGATCTCACACCGTCACAGCCCTTGCCGCGTTGGCTGGACGAGGGCATTGCAATTCTGGCTGATCCCGCCGAGAAACAGGGCCGGCATTTGAGCGAGCTAAGAAACTCGATTCGCCAAGGTGCCGAATTCAGACTCATCGAGCTGATCAACTTGGGCGAAGACTATCCGCCGGGCGGGCGGTGGGGAGCCTTCTACGGGCAAAGCGCCTCCGTGGTGGATTACCTGATCAAACTTGGCGGAGAACAGCGGCTGGGCGACTTCATTCGCTTGGCATCAGCAACTGACTGCGAACGAGCGCTCGTGCAAGCCTACCAGTGTCGCCTCAGCGACCTGGAGCGACGTTGGCATTCCCATCTACGCGGGACTGAGAAAACTCAGCTCGGAAATCTGAGACTCGTCGGCCGCAGCAGCAATTGAGAAGGGATTCCATCAAGCGGCAACGGGCATCCTGTTGACCTGGTGCGAAACCAACTTGTCTGCCGCCGGCTGCCAATCTCGCTGTGCCCCGTTTGCCGCGAAGCTTACGGAGTAGTAAGCTAATATTGGCTCACCGCCCGGGCTCTACCATTTTTGTGCGGCGAAGCTGTTCTTGCACGGGATTTTGGTCGAATGTAGGATTCTGGCGAACCTTGAGCCGAGGTGTTTCGTACAGCAGTTGCCATGAGTCTAATTGCCGGACAAACGAGGTTCCTTCTGGTCGTGGCGCTCGCCGCGAGTACGACCATCGCACCCCTTTGCACTCCGGTCGCGAAAAGCGCAAATCCAGCAGCCAGGCCCGCCAAAAGTCAAACTTGCTGCTGCGGCAGCGAAGATGGCGCGTGCTGCGGAATGGCGTGCTGCATGCGACAGCAGTCGAAGCAGATCCCGGTGACGCCGCTTTCTCGCGGCAGCGCCGAGCTTGATGGCTTGCAAACCGTCATCCTTTATCTATCTGCATGCGGCATTGATGCTACGGAAAGCAGCCGATTTTCTCAATCCTGCCTTGTTGATTTCTGCGGCGCTCTAGCCGCCGCGACTTTACAGTCGCAACACGTCCGTATTCAGACGTGATTCGCCGAAGCGCTAGGAGCACTGCGCGCTTTGTTTTCTGCATTTAGGCCATGCGCCTGAATGTGGCTACGCGAAAAAACCGCATCAGGGCCACCTGATGTCACCGATTTGTAGTCTGTGCGCGCGGGAATCGTCTCTCGCACGCAGTTTCTTGATTCCTAATTGGGCGGAGAACTCACCATGAAAACGTCAGTCAAAATTCTTGTCGTCGGCTTCGGGCTCATCGCGAATGCAGCGATCGCCCAAGCCCAAGTCCGCGATGCGGGATCGAAGATCTTGGGACATTACGACCACTTCGACCAACCGGCGCAAAGTCAGTATTCACGCGGCTACTCGATAGCGCCAGCCCCGATCGCCCAGCCAATGCCCGCGACATCAGCTCAACGCGCGTTCTCTTATGATCCGCCAAGCGCGGCTGCCCCGTGCGTGACGCAGCAGACGGGGCCGAGCGCTCAGGCATCCACGCAGGCCGCTCCGCAATCCACGCGACGATTTTCCTATGATCCGTCGGCGACGGGCGGCACCGTGCGGTCGTATGCGCCGTCCATTCGGGCGCGCGGATGGCAGGGCGGCGTTCGCGATGCTGGTTCCAAGGCAATGGGAGCGTACTAAGACATCATCCAGCCGAATGAAAAACCATTTGGGATTGCCAATCTGCGAGGCCAGGTGGCCCTGGCCTCGCAGATGATTTACGTCCGAAAGCGCAGTGCTCGTTGCAGAGCGAGTTCACCTAATCTGTCGTTAGATATGCAACCATGAAACGATGCCTCAGGCGGAAGGCGCCAACTTCAAACTATGAAAGGGACGCAATGACAAGGCTTCTTTCGGTGATGACGATTTTGGTTCTGGGATCTGTCACCACTTACGCCGAGGAAAATGGTCTAACCAAGGCGACCTACACGATTGGTGGGCTGCATTGTCCGCCGTGTACCCGCACTGTCGAATCCTCACTGGGGCGTGTGAAAGGAATCAAGATGGCCAAAGTGGATTGGGGGACGAAGAGCGCGAGAATAAGCTTTGACGAGAAAGTGGTTTCACCGACCCAGATTGCCGAGGCGGTTTCCCATACACCACACATGATGGGTGGAGGTATGAAGTATTCTGGGAGTCTTGCTTTAAGTGTGCCAGCAGTCCGCGATGGTGAATCAGCCAAGGCAGCCGTTGACGCGCTGAAAAAACTGCCAGGAGTTGGTAAGGTCACCACGTTTCCATCCACGCACACTTTGACGATGCAATTCAATGAAGGGGCGCAATTAAGCACGTCTCAAATACTCGAAGCCCTAACCAACGCCGGAATGCCGGCTAAGACTTACTAGGCGAATCCCTCTTCATTGCGACGATAGGCGGGCAGCCGTGGTTTACTGGCGGGTTAGCACTCAACCTAACCGTTGAGCCGACAGCGCCACGGCTGCCTTTGAACAGATTGAGGACATTCGTATGGCTGATCGCGACTACGTTCGTCATCGTAACACCGCCATGATCTATGACGAGGGGGGCCTGCGCGCCCCGCCCGGGCTCACCGGCTGGCGAAAAGCCTGGTGGTGGTTCGATTTCATCATCCTGGTCAAGCTGGCCCGGTTGCGATTCGTCGCCGTGTTGGTGTTGATTGGCGTCATCATCACTCAATGGGATTTGTTGACCGCCTACTACCAGCGTTGGACCCGTGATACCGATTCGGCCAGCGCTGCCGCGAGCGATGTCGAATGGTTCTGCCCCATGCATCCCTCCGTCGTTCGAGACAACGGCAAGGAAAAATGCCCGGTGTGCTTCATGCCGCTATCGAAGCGAAAAAAAGGCGAGGCACATGAGGAAGTGTTGCCCGCCGGCATCGTGAATCGAGTGCAGCTCTCGCCCTACCGAGTGGTGTTGGCCGGCGTGCAAACCTGGCAGTTGGACTATCGCCCGCTGTCCAAGCAGATCAAGGCGGCCGGGTTCATCGAGTTCGATGAGCGAGGCCAACGAACGGTGTCCGCGCGGATCGGCGGCCGCATCGACAAGCTGTTCGCGAACGAAACCGGCCAGATGGTCGAAGCGAACGCCGCATTGGCATCGATCTACAGTCCCGACCTGGTCGTGACCGTTCAGAACCTGATCGACGCGCGCAAAAGCGGCAATGCCAAGAACCTCGAGAGCGTGCAGAAACGCCTGGAGTTGCTCGGCATCGACGACGCTCAAATCAAAGAGCTGGCCGGCGGCGATACACCCAAGTTGGACCTGGTCATTCGCTCTCCAATCAGTGGCCACGTGATCAAAAAGTTCGTCCGCGAAGGACAGTATGTCGAACAAGGCACGCCGCTGTATGAAGTAGCCGATTTGAGCACGGTTTGGCTGCAAGCGCAAGTCTATGAAGACGACATGGAATTCCTGCCGCTCGACCAGCAACACCCGGGTGCGCTGCGTGCGGGTGGCATGCTCGATGTCTCCGCCACGACCCGCGCGTTCCCGAACGACGTATTCCACGGCAAGCTGAATTTTGTCTACCCACACGTCGATCCGAACACGCGCACCGTCACCATTCGTTGCGAGCTCGACAATCCGGGCCACAAGTTGCGGCCGGGCTCGACGGCCAGCGTCGTTCTGTCGCTGGCGCCGAAGAACGTTGCGTCCCTGGTGGCTGCAACCCAAGCCGATCCCGAGCAGGCCAGCAAGTTGCAAGAGGGCGAAATGCTCGCCGTCCCCGAAAACGCCGTCATCGACACCGGCGCACAACGCATCGTTTACCGCGAGACGATTCCCGGCACGTTCGAGGGAGTGCGCGTCAAGCTCGGCCCACGAATGGCCGGGCCAGAAGGCGAAGAACTCTATCCGGTGTTGGGCGGCCTCGCGCGCGGAGAGCGCATCGTGGCAAGTGGCTCGTTTCTGGTGGATGCGGAAACCCGCTTGAACCCGGCTGCCGGCTCGGTCTACTTCGGAGGAAGCGCCGGCTCCAACCAGCGAACCTCAAGCAACGTGCGACCATCAACGCCCGACGATGAAGAGGCCAAGCTCGCCGCTGCTTTCAAGACCATGTCGGCCGGCGATCAACTGCTCGCGATGGCACAGCAGTTCTGCCCGGTGCTGGAAAGCAATCGCTTGGGCTCGATGGGAACCCCGGTCAAGCTCACGATCGACGGACAGACCGTATTCTTGTGCTGCGACGGCTGCAAAAAGAGCGCGCTGGCGAATCCAAAAGGAACTCTTGCGAAGGTCGCCGCGCTTGTGAAGAAACAAGGGCCCGCAGCGACGACGGACAGCGCGATGGATGAGGGTAAAAACGACCCCATCGAAACTGAAATCGAGACCGAGCTGGCCAAGCTCTCGGATTCCGATCGCAAAGCCGCGCAGGCGCAAAAGTTTTGTGTCATTCTGCCCGACAGTCGCTTGGGGTCGATGGGCAAGCCCGAAAAACTCGCCATCGGCGGCAAGGTTGTGTTCGTGTGTTGCGAGGGCTGTAGCGCCGAAGCACTCGCGCATCCGGAGCGAACGCTGGCCAAGGCCGCCGAGCTCCGAGCTTCGACACAGAAGCGCTAAGTAGACAATCCCGCTGAAAGCCACGAATGATCGAACGCATCATTGAACTCTCGATTCGCAACCGCTTCGTCGTGCTGGTATTGGCCGGCGCGCTGACGGTGGCGGGCATCTACGCCGTGCTGAACACGCCAGTCGATGCCATCCCCGATCTCAGCGAAAACCAGGTGATTGTCTTCACCGATTGGATGGGTCGCAGCCCGCGGGAAATCGAGGACCAGGTCACCTATCCTCTCTCGCGCAAGTTGCAAGGCCTGGCAGGCATCAAGGCGGTCCGCTCGTCCAGCGAGTTCAACTTCTCGATGATCACGCTCATCTTCGAAGATAGCGTGGACTTTTACTTCGCGCGCCAGCGAGTCACCGAGAAGCTGGCGCAAGCCAGCAACTTCTTGCCGGCTGGCGTGGTGCCCTACCTCGCGCCCGATGCCACGGCGCTCGGCCAGATTTTCTGGTACACCGTCGAGCCCAGTGACTTCAACCCCATCGATTCAGCCAAGCTGTGGGCATTGAACAAGTTCTACATCGCGCCCCAGCTTAACGCGGCTGAGGGTGTGTCGGACGTGGCAACGGTCGGCGGAACCCCGCTCGAATACCAGATCGACGTGCGGCCCGAGGCGCTCCGCTCCTATGGCATCTCGCTGGGCGACGTGTATGCGGCCGTCGGCAAGAGCAACATGCCCGCCGGCGGTGGCGTCGTTCAGAAAAACAACGCCGAGTACATCGTGCGCGGCGTGGGCTGGATCAAGGACAAGAGTGATATCGAAAACACTGTGATCAAGGAAGTTCAAGGCACGCCGATTTACGTCAAAACCGTGGCGGATGTAGCCGTCGGAGTTCAGTTCCGCCGCAGCGTCTATGAGAAGAATGGAACCGAGGTCGTCGGCGGAACCGTGCTCATGCGGCACGGCGAGAATCCGCTGGAAGTCACGCATCGAGTCAAAGACCGCATCCAGGAGCTGCAGCCGGGCCTGCCCGCCGGCGTGCATATCGTCCCAGCGTACGACCGCACGCGGCTCATTGGCGGGGCCATTCACACTTTGCGCGACGTCATGTGGCACGAAATGGTGATCGCCGCGATCGCCATCTTGCTGATCCTGTCGCACGTACGCAGTGTATTCGTCATTTGCGTCACGCTGCCTCTGTCCGTCTTGTTCTCGTTCTTGCTCATGTGGCTGCTGCGAACGACGGGGATCATCGACATCCAGGCCAACATCATGTCGTTGGCCGGTATCACAATCTCCATCGGCATCCTTGTCGATCAGGCGATCGTGATGACCGAAAATGCCACGCACCATCTCAAGGCGCATTTTGGCGACAACAAGGTCAAGGGCGATATCCGCGAGCTCGTGATCGAACCCTGCCGCACGGTCGGGCGGCCCATCTTCTTTTCCGTTTTGATCATGCTGCTTTCGTTTGTTCCCGTTTTCATGCTCAGCGGACGCGAAGGAAAGTTGTTTCATCCTTTGGCGTTCACCAAGAGCTTCGCCATGCTGGGCGTGGCCATCATTTCGGTGACGCTCGTGCCGGCGTTAATTCCGATCTTCATCAAGGGCCGCCTGCGCAGCGAAGAAGACAACTGGATCGTCCGCAGCTTCATCAATATCTACAAACCATTGCTGACCTGGGCATTGCCGCGGCGGAACCTGGTGATGTGGATGTTTGCGGCGCTGTTGGTATTGGCTGCCGGCATGTTCCCACTGCAGGCGGTTGTGGGGCAAGGCGCCTCGGAAACCGCCTGGCGAACGGCTTTTCTCGCTGTCTTCTTCGTCGTCACGGCGCTAACGGTCCATTACACGCGCGGCGTGCGCTGGCAGGCGCTGTCGCTCGTTAGTCTCACAGTGCTGGGCCTATGGGCTTATCAGTTCACCAAGATCGGCGTGGCTTTCATGCCTGCCTTGGACGAAGGCACAACGCTGGACATGCCGATCACGGTGCCGCGCGCCAGCATCACTCAATCGGCCGATGACCTGAAAGCCCGCGATGCGCTGCTGCGCGGCTTTCCGGAGGTCGAGTTTGTGGTCGGCAAGGCCGGCCGCGCGGACACGCCCACCGATCCCGCGCCGCTCGACATGGTCGAGACTTTTGTCAACTTCCGTCCCAAAGAGCTGTGGCCCAAGCGCGTGCTGAAATATCCGCAAGCCGAAAAGCAGGTCGGCAACGTGCTGGATGTCCTCGAGGCCAATGGATTCGTACAGGCTCCGCCGAACGATGACGAGCGTCGCAATTTGATCAATGATGCCACGCAAAAATCGCTAGAGCGGTTCGACGAAATGATGCGCGAGCTAGCCCTGCTGCGATACCAGGAGTTCGAGCAGGAGCTGCGCCTCACGCTGACCCACTTCGCCGTCGCGGAAACCATCCGCTTGATGGAAGCCTCACAGCCGCTCGCGTGGCCGGATGAAAACGGCAAGTCGGCGGAAACCGACCGACTCGCGCGGGAACTTTCAGCTAAGTACGGCATGTGGCTGGCCAAGCGGCCCGCGCTTGAAGATGTGTCGGGCTTGGCCCGCCAGGTTGCGCAGGCGCTCAAGGACCAGAACGTGCTGGAGGATCTCGCGACCTCGTTGAACTTGCACGAGCCGCCCCTGGCGCGATTCGTGGCTTCTGTCTCCGAAGCGCTGGGCGCGGATCGCAAAACGTTTTTCGACGCCTTGCTCGAAGCCGTTGAACGAGAACGCACGCGTTTGTGGCTCGAACGCGTCGGGCAGGTCGATTGGGAATTGCACGATCAAGGTTCGGCCGCCTTCAGTGCTTATGCGATGGAGGAACTGGTCAAAGCCGCCAATAAGACCGGGCTGCTCGACGGTGCGCAGCACGCGGCACAGTCCAGCCGCTTTGCCCAGGAAGTTACCAGAGCTCAGCTCGGCCAGGATTTCGATTCGGCCGCGTACCAACCCTTCAACGCGATTCGCCAGGATTTGGACACGGCGTTCGCCCAGCAGATCTTTTTCTGGCCTCGGCAAACAGGGCCCAAGGGCGACCTGGTCGACGACGAAATGGGCCGCGTCCTGCAAGTGCCGGGCTGGAGCAATATCTTCACGCAGCCCATCATCAACCGCATCGAAATGCTCTCCACGGGCGTGCGGACCGATATCGGGGTCAAGGTCTTTGGCGAGGATTTGGACACCATCGATGCCGTCTGCAAATCGATCGAAGCTGCCTTGAAACCGATCAACGGCGCCCGCGACGTGATCGCCGCGCCGATCATGGGGAAAGGCTATCTGCAAATCGACATCGATCGCGAGCAAGCGGCCCGCTACGGCGTGTCCGTTGAAGATGTCCAGAATGAAATCGAAGTCGCATTGGCGGGTCGTGCGGTGACCTTCACGGTCGAAAAGCGAGACCGCGTTCCCGTCCGCATTCGCTATGCGCGCGTCAATCGCGAGGACGAAGACAGCATCCGCCGACTGTTGATCAGCGCCAGCGGAATGGCGAGCGCCGGCGGCGGTACGCTCTCGATGGCCGACTCTGCCAACGCGGCATCAGGCCGCGGGACCAGAGAGGAGTCCCACGTCGCCGTGCCCGGGCATGCAGCCACCGGCAAGACCTTGATTCCGCTTGATGCGGTTGCGACCGTTCAGATTGTCGAAGGTCCGGCCATGATCAAAAGCGAGAACGGGCGCTTGCTAAACTATGTCACACTCAACGTGCGCGGCCGCGACATCGTGGGCTACGTCGACGAAGCCCAACGCGTTGTGGCGCAGAAAGTCCGCTTGCCCGAGGGCGTGCACATCCAGTGGAGCGGCGAGTTCGAGCACCAGGTTCGCGCGGCGCGCACGCTGCGGTTTGTTTTCCCGGCGGTGATCGCGCTCATTTTCCTGATTCTCTATCTGACCTACAACGACCTGGCCGACGCGGCGCTCATGATGCTGGCCGTGCCGGAAGCTCTGGCGGGGGGCGCGTTCTTCATGTTCCTGTTCCCCAAAATCATGCAAGGCTGGTCCGCTCCGCCCATGGATTTCAGCGTGGCCGTATGGGTTGGGTTTATCGCCTGCTTCGGGATGGCAACGGAAACCGGCATCATCATGCTGGTCTATCTGCGCGAAGCGATCGACAAACGCGGCGGATTGGAAAACATTCAGTCACTCGAAGAACTTCGCCAGGCCGTTATCGAGGGCGCCGTCCATCGGCTGCGGCCAAAATTGCTCACCGAGGGAGTTGCCATCCTTGCCATCTTCCCCATGGTGTTCGCGCGCGGAGTGGGAGGCGAAATCCTGGCCCCGATGGCGCTGCCCGTGCTGGGCGGGCTGTTGATCTCGGACGAGGTCGTCGACCTGTTTTTGCCCGTCCGCTTCTATTGGGTCCGGCGTGCCCGCTGGCTGAAGCTGCACAACCGCCTGAGAACCGATGAGCCAAAGAGCCACGTTGCCGTCGCAGAACCAGCGGCCGTTGCATGAGTGTTGCAGTCGGCTTGCGTCTCGCTGTGATCCAAGTTAGCGTTAGAGCCGGTTCCACTTCAGGGCGCCGTTGGGCGACACAATGACAGCGCGCTTTCAAGCTTATGGCATTGCGTTGTGCTACATATTGCTTGTCATTGCTTGCCGAAGAATCGTGGCTCCCTATATCGGGTTCGGGATCATCTACGGGTTCCTGGTCCTGGCAATATGGGTCAGTGGCCGGTTCAACGGCTTCGGACCGTCTCTGTTGGTTTTGTTCCTCGGCGGAATTCTGGCGGTAGTACTACGGTACACCGAGCGTAGATTCTATTGGACCCCGCTGGAATTTCAGGCCAGTTTAGCTCTGTATTTTACCGTCGGCGGCATCATTTGTTTTCTTTGCAATGCTGAACATAAAGCGCGCGCGTCGTTGATCAGGCAGCTTGCAGAGGGTCGGGTTTTGACCCAGTCGCTCAACGCCGAGCAGGACTTGCTGCGACAGACGATCCAGCTCCAAGACCAAGAGCGGCGACTCATCGCATACGAGGTGCATGATGGTATGGTTCAGCACGCGACGGGCGCACTTTTGCAATTGGAAGCAATTCGACGGGAACGGGTGCCGGATGCATTTTCCGAGCGGCTCGATGTCGTCATTGGCTTGTTGCAGCTGACAGTCGGTGAGGGGCGGCAATTTATAAACGGACTCCATACTACCGTGCTCGATGACTGCGGACTCACGTCGGCCGTGCAGCAACTCGTGGAAGAGCATGATCCGTATCTCAAGATTGAATTCGTCGCGGATGACGGTATAGAGAGAATGGCGCCAAAAACAGAGCGGGCGTTGTACCGCATCACGCAAGAGGCATTGACGAATTGTCGCCGGCACAGCAACAGCAACAAGGTTCGTATCGAGTTGAGTCTGCGTGAGGACCGAGTGCACCTCGAGGTCCGTGACTGGGGAGTCGGCCTGAACCAATCGCTCGATTCTTCCGGGAGGTATGGTCTCCGAGGAATGATGGAGCGCGCCGTCATGGTAGGCGGTCAATGCATGATCGAGAATGCGTCGGGCGGTGGAACGCTAATCATCGCCGATGTGCCCTACTTGAACGGGCATTCTTGGTCAGACCCAAGCTTGATCACGCCGCCGCGTAATCCCGGCACGTCGCGCAGCACTTGATGGCGCGGCGTTCTTCCGCTTGAGCTTGCCGCGCCGTGGAAGGCGAGCGAAGCAGAGGCGACAAAGTGGTGTCTCGCCTCACTAGCCGGAATCGCAGCGCCCGGTCTGGGCCGGAAGAACGAGGAAGGAGGACATCAAAAATGCGTCGAGAGTCGCTCCCCTAGCGCAACCGCGGGGCTCAATGGCGGGCTCTGCTGCCGCGCCTCCCGATCCTCAGCATCGTGACGGCGACCAGCGGCGCGGCATATAACGTGGGATTCTGACCGGACTTATCCGGAGCGAGGGTGAAGGGACTCGAACCCTCGGCCTCTAGCGTGACAGGCTAGCGCTCTAACCAACTGAGCTACACCCCCGGCGGTCGGAATCGGGCGGTCAGCCGGACGAAAACTCCGTCAAACCCCGTTCCGATGCGGTTCAAGACTCCGAATTATACCCCCACCCGGCACGCTCGCAAGTCACGCCCGCCGCCGGGCCATAGACCCTGTAGCGTACCCCTGCTCGATCGCGAACAGCCAGCATTCGCGGCGAACTGCCGCTAGCGGGACGACCATTTGTTCCGCAACCGGACTGGCAACTCGTGGAAAAAGGACGCCGTCGTTCAACGCTTTGCCGATCTGAGCGTGAAGGTGGGATTCAAAGTCACCTCGTACACAATCCGTCATGCCTGGGCAACAGACCCACTTGCTTCGTGGCCATTGTCGGTTTGACCTGTGGAGCAACCCTGCGTTGGCGTTTCATTTCTGCGCAGATTAGATTTCATAGAATCAGGATGCTTTGCCCACGAATTGCAGCAAAGGTACAACCCGCCTGGTGAAGAGGTTGGTCGAATGACAATTTGGTCACGACTGCGCACCAAGCTACGCGGGGACATCTTCAGTAGAGCACGTTTTTCGGAATACGACGAGACCATCGCCGAATGCAGCGAGGCAATCCGCGTCGCTCCCCAAGATTCCATTGCCTATGTCAAACGCGGCCGCGCTTGGGGCGAGAAAGGCGAGTACGACAAGGCCATTGCGGACTTCAACGAGGCCATTCGACTCGACCCGCAAGATGTCAAAGCCTATTGCAGTCGCGGTCGCGCTTGGGTCAGTAAAGGCCAGTTCGACACCGCCATCGCCGACTTCAACGAAGCCATCCGACTCGACCCACAATATGCCGATGCATACATCGGCCGCGGCATCAACTGGCATCAGAAAGGCGAGTACGACAAGGCCATCGCGGACTTCAACGAAGCGATCCGTCTCGACCCACAAGGTCCCAAAGCCTATTACAACCGCGGCCGCGCCTGGACTGAGACGCGTGAGTACGACAAGGCGATCACGGACCATACCGAAGCCATTCGGCTCGCTCCGCCCCATGCCAAGGTCAAGCGTAGCACGGTATCGAGTCAACAAATCAACTTGATGAATATTCAGTCCCGTGCTCGCTACTCCCGCAGCCTGGCCTGGGCTGGGAAAGGCGAGTACGACAAGGCCATCGCCGATTGTACGGAAGCCATCCGACTCGACCCGCGATTTGCCGATGCTTATATCGGCCGCGGTAGCAACTGGGATAGCAAAGGGGAGTACGATAAGGCGATCACCGACTTCAACAAGGCCCTCCGGATAGCCCCGCAATCTGCCGATGCCTACCACAGCCGCGGCGACACTTGGGTACGCAAAGGCGAGTACGACAAGGCGATCGCGGACTATTCCGAAGCCATCCGTCTCGATCCACTCGACCCCCGTTCGTACAACAACCGCGGAATTGCTTTGAAACGAGCACGCGATTATCAAGGCGCCGTCGCGGACTATACCGAAGCCATCCGCCTCGGCCCAGACACTGCCAGACGCTATGCCACTCTTGCTTGGCTCCTGGCAACTTGTTCTGACGGTCGATACCGCAACGGAGCTAAAGCCGTCCAATTAGCCGAAAAGGCGTGCGAAATCACGGATTGCTGGAATGCTGACAGTGCCCACGTGCTTGCCTACGTGCTTGCCGCCGCCCACGCTGAGAACGGAAACTTTTCTGATGCGGTTTCGTGGCAACGGAAGGCTGTCGGTTCGGCGGCCCCAAACGAAAAGGCCGACATGCTTGCCGGCCTGAGATTGTACGAGGCAGGTAAGCCCTACCATGAGGAGTGAATCTGCTCCGTTGAACTACCGATGCAAGTTGGCTGGCGCGGCATAACAGTCGCAAGATACGTTGGACTTGCGAGGGCTCGTCCCTGCAACGACTCGAATCGCCGAACGGTATTTGGGACTGCCCAGCGTGACGAATCAAGGTTCGCTGGCGCGTGCGACCGGGGCAAGGTCGTTGGGCGGGTGACGCGCGCGGGTCGTCTTTTGATGGACATCCTCAGTCGCGCACTTGCTTGACCAGCTTGTGGGCCGTCGCGGCGATGCGGTCCTCGATGTCGCCCGCCCAGCGCAAGGCCGGCCGGCCATATTCATACAGGTTCGAGCCCCCTTCGTAGCCTCCCTCCTCCCAAACTCGCCGCGAGGGGATGTACGCGATCATGTCGTCCGCGTAGCCGAGCACCCAAGTGCCCGCGCCAAACTCCTTCTTGAACCGCAGCGCGTAGTCAACCACCGTTTCCGCGCCCATGCCGATCACCAGCATTTTGGAACCCAGCCGCCAGGCGTGAATGGGATAGGGATAGGCGGTCGAGAATTTTTCGCCGCGCGCCAGCTTGTCGAGCATACGGCCGGCCCACCGGGCGCGAATCTCATTGCTACCCTGCCGCGCCGACAGCAGCTCCTCGCGTGAGGCGACGGCCAGGTACGGCAGCTCGACATACTCGAATGCCATGCGCAACGTTGGCGAGACCGGCTCGAGCGGCTGGCGCAACACGTCGTCAACCGCGCTTGCAAGCATGTGGCCGTACTTCTGGCAAAGCTCCACGCTGCGCCGCGGCAGCGGGTTCTGGTCGCCGCCGCACGTGTTAACGAACATGGCCGTCGCACCAGGGTGCGCTTGCTCGAGCTCCAACTGCGCAAAGCCCGGATAGTCGCCACACCACGTGAAAAAACTGAGCGTCGTCGGATGGCACGCATAACCAAACACGATCGCCTCGAGCCGCCCGTCGGGCCGCGTCACCGTCATGACGGGCACGGCATGATCGACGGGGCCGGCCAGCGGCTTTCCCCCAGCGATCATCGCCGGCACGTCGGCCTCGGGATTGTTGCGGCGATTGACGGCGAAGGTCGCCTTGCCCTGCCCGATCGCGAGGCGCGCCACTTCCAATTTGCCGAGCGCCTGGCCCACCATGTCGACCATCCGATCGATCATCTCGTCGGTGTACTCGTCGACCAACTTTTCTTGCTCGGCTTCAACGGGGTAGTAATCTACCAGGTCATCGCCTAGCCGCGGCCCGCAATGATTGTGCGAGAAGGTTAACAGAACCTGGCGTCGCTCGAGCGCAAACTTTTCGCGCAGCCGGGCGAACACGCGATCACTCATGCTGCGGGGCACGCCCTGAAAATCGCTCGTGATGAGCACGCCTCGCTGGCCCGTCTCATCCTCGAGCGCGAGGGCTTTCATCCACAGCTCGTGCAGCTTGCCGTCCGGCGGCCGCTTGCTGCCATAGCCCGCCAACCACACGGATTTTTCCGGAGTGATGATGGCTTTGGCGATACCGGCTTTCCAGGTGGTCTCGGCGGCCGAGGCCAGGCCCGGAAGCAAAGCAACAAAAAGGGATGAAACAAGAAGTGCCCTGCGACTCATCATGCGTGATGCCATCTCGGTAATGGATTTTTGAGGATAGATTTATGCATGGCGGAACCGGACGCGTCGCTTCCGCCTAGTGAAGAACAACTCCACCACCAATGTTCTAGAAGAGCGGAGCGAAGCGACGCGCCCCATCCCCGGCCCTGCACCTACTGATGCCAGGAGGCACGGGCCGGCCGCCGGAGGCATTCTTTGTAAACCTTTCAGCGTTCAATTATGTGCTAGATTGCGCGCCTCCTCCCAAGCCGCCGCTTGCAGTCGTTTCTTGTCTTCCTCCTCGAGTCCCTTCGGCCCAGCTTCAATGCCGACGGGGTTCTCTCCAAAAAGCGTCGCCAAGAACACGCACGCCGCCAAATACGAGCCCGCCAGCGTGGGATGGCTCTGATCGCGGTCGTACAGCTCAGGATTGTCGTGCCTGGCTCGAAAACGCTGCCACGCCAACCCGGCGGGCACCACCAGCGCGCCTAACTCCTCGCCGATCGAGGTGTAGGCCGCGGTGATGGCTGACTGCGACTCGGGCGAGTGCTTGCGGGCCCAGGTGAGATAGAGCACCGTCTTCGAGCCGTCTTGCTTGATAACCTCGTCGAACAGTCGCACGTTCTCGGCCATGCGTTTGGCGTTCTTGACCGGCAGCGTGCTTTGCTCTTGCAGCACGACGTAGTCGAACCCGCCGGTCTCGATCGCCTTGGCCGCGCGTCCGGCGTTCCAATGATTCCGCAGCGACGCTCCGCCCACGCTGATGAGTTCATGCTCGAGGCTCACTCCGCGCCGGGCCGCCATTTCCGATAGCAGTCCTGGCACGTTGTTGCGCTGCGTGAAGCTGTTGCCGATGAACAGGATCCTGACCGAGCGTGGTTGCGCAGACTTGGGCATGGCGAGTCAACCCAGAGGTTGGCGAAAGCAGGCTGCATTCTAATCGCGCGGGCGGAATTGCTGAAAAAAATGGCCGCGTAATAATCACTCGAAGCGTTCTCATGCAACTGGCACGAATGCTAACCTTGCATGGGCGCCGGGGCCCCTCAATCCACTTTCTCGCGTGCGACGCAAAACCGATGACCACTAATTACGATCCCATTGCCGAGCAGTACCAGCGGTCGAAACAACAACCGTGGCGAACCCATATCGAATCCTTCACGCTCATGGGGCTGGTCGGAAATCCAAGCGGCCAGTCGGTGCTCGACGTGGCCTGCGGAGAGGGTTTTTACACGCGCCTGCTGCGCGGGAAAGGGGCGGCCCGCGTCGCCGGCGTCGACCTTTCAGAAGGCATGGTCCAGTTGGGGCGCAAGCAGGAGGCCGCGCACGGCCTGGGCATTGAGTACTCGGTCGGCGATGCCCGGGATCTGGCATTCGACGGCGAATTCGATCTGGCCGTTGCCGCCTACCTGCTCAACTACGCGCCCGATCGAGAGGAGCTCGGGCGGATGTGTCGCGGCGTGGCGCGCGCGCTCAAGTCAGGAGGCCGATTCGTCACCGTCAATTGCAATCCCGGACTCGATTTCTCCAAAGCTCCCTCGTATCGCAAGTATGGATTCGAAACGAGCGTCGTCGGTGAACTTCGCGAAGGCGCGCCCATCACCTGGACGTTTCATCTGGCTGACGGATCGTTTTCGATCGAAAACTATCACTTGGACATTGCGGCGCACGAGCAATGCTTGCGCGCCGCCGGATTCAACCAGATTCACTGGCATGGGCCCCGCCTCGCGCCTGAAGGACAAGCTGAATTTGGTGACGAGCACTGGGCGGACTTCATGAATCATCCGCCGGCGATCTTTCTGGAGTGCACGAAGTAGCCTGATTGTGGGCGGCGCGCTCGCCGGACGGTACACTCACGCAGGCAACACTTCGGGCCGTCCCCGCCTCTACCTCGCCATCGCGCCTTAGGAAATCACCATGCGCAACACGAACGAACAAACATCCCGGCCGACCGACATCCCGCGGCGCAAGTTTTTGGGCGCATGCGGCGGCATGGCGCTCGGCTTTACGATCGTGCCGCGGCACGTGCTGGGCGGGGCGGGTTTCGTCGCGCCCAGCGAGCGCGTCAACCTGGCCGGCATCGGCGCGGGCGGGATGGGCGGCGGAGATATCGCGAACCATGCTCGCAACGGCGCCAATATCGTCGCGCTGTGCGACGTAGACGACCAGCGCGGCGCCGGCTCCTTCAAAGCGTTTCCCACTGCGCGGCGCTACAAGGATTTTCGCGTCATGATCGACAAGGAGGCGAAAAACATCGACGCCGTCTCCGTCGGCACGCCTGATCACACGCATGCCGTGGCCGCCATGGCGGCAATCCGTGCGGGCAAGCACGTCTATTGTCAGAAGCCCCTTACGCACACGCTGCACGAATGCCGCGAACTGACGAAGGCCGCGCATGCTGCCGGCGTGGCGACGCAGATGGGAAACCAGGGTCATGCCACCGAAGGCGCCCGGCTCACCAACGAATGGATTCAAGCGGGCGTGATCGGCGACGTCGCTATGGTCCACGTGTGGTCCGATCGCGCAGGCCGCCTGTGGAAGCAAGGAATCGGGCGGCCCAAAGAGACTCTGCCAGTGCCTGCCACGCTCGACTGGAATCTGTGGCTAGGGCCCATTCAAGAGCGGCCATACCATCCGGCGTATGCTCCCCACAACTGGCGCGGCTGGCGCGATTTCGGCACCGGGGCCTTGGGAGACATGGGCTGCCATATTATTGACCATCCGGTGTGGGCGCTCGGACTGGGACCGCCGACCACGGTTGAGGCTAGCTCGACCTTGGATGGATCGGTCGTCGATGACAAGCCGAATTTGGAAACCTTTCCGATCGCTTCGATCATCACTTACGAGTTTCCCGCGCGAGGCAAGCTGCCGCCAGTCCGCATGACCTGGTACGAAGGTGGGCTGCTGCCGCCGACGCCGCCGGGGATGCCGGCCGGCACGCGCCTGCCTGACAATGGCGTTCTGTACGTGGGCACGAAAGGCCACCTGTACCATGGTTCTCATGGCGGCATGCCGCAGCTCGTGCCTGCGGACCTGAAGCACCAGGCCGACGAGGTTCCCAAGTCGATGGCACGCTCGCCAGGTCATTACGAAGAGTGGATGCTTGCCTGCAAGGGCGGCCCACGGCCCATGTCCAATTTTGACTACGCCGGGCCACTCACCGAAATCGCACTGGTGGGCCTGCTCGCCTTGCGCGCCCCGGGCAGAAGGCTGGAGTGGGACAGCGTCAATCTGAAAGTAGCCAATGCTCCCGAGTTGAACGAGCACGTGCATACGGCATATCGCAACGGGTGGGCCCTGTAAGTCGCTCGCCCACGGACAAATACGAAATCCTGGGCTTGCGCCCCTGCGGCAATGCCATGAGATCACGAACCGGCCATTGAGCGCGTGTGTCACAGTCCGTAGGCTGCTGATAGATTTGTCCGCAAACCAGGCCATGCATCCCAGCCGAGGTGTGCCGTGACGGTCGATCTGGACGTCAATATTGCCTCGCCCGAGTTCAAGGCGGATCCCTTTCCGTTCTATCGCCGTCTGCGCGAAACGGCCCCGGTCTACCGGGTCATGATGCCCGATCGGCAAACTGCGTGGCTGGTGTCGCGCTACGACGACGTCATTTCGGTGCTCACGGACGAGCGATTTGCCAAAGACGCTTTTCGCGTGCTTTCGAAGGAGCGGTTGGCGGACGTGCCATGGTTGACGAAGCTGATGATCCCGCTGTTGATCCCGCTCTCCAACCACATGCTCAACCGCGACCCGCCTGATCACACGCGGCTGCGCGGGCTGGTGCAGCAGGCGTTTTCGCCGCGGCGGGTCGAAGCGATGCGCGGCAGAATCGAGTCGCTGGCCGATGAACTGTTGGATCGCGTCGAGCGTCGTGGCCGCATGGACCTGA
Organism: Pirellulales bacterium; assembly: GCA_035496575.1. Classification (GTDB taxonomy): domain Bacteria; phylum Planctomycetota; class Planctomycetia; order Pirellulales; family PALSA-1355; genus PALSA-1355. Next base: position 6,414 of record DATJEN010000170.1, on the reverse strand, counting down.
TTGCCGATTATGCGCTGCCCATTCCGACGACCGTCATCGCCGAGATGCTGGGCGTGCCGGTGGCCGACCGCCACAAGTTTCATCGTTGGTCGAGCATCATGCTGGCGGCCGGCGCATCGCGGTTTGGCCTGCTCCGCGCGATGCCCAGCGCGGTACGCTTCATGCGATACATCCGCAGGCTCATCAAGACCCGCCGCGACAGTTTGAGCGACGATCTCGTCAGCGCCCTGATCACCGCCAACCAGGACGGCCAGCGACTGGGCGACGACGAGCTTCTGTCGATGATCCTTCTACTGATCGTGGCCGGGCACGAGACCACGGTGAACTTGATCGCCAGCGGCATGCTGGCGCTCATCGAGCATCCGGATCAATTACAACGCTTGCGCAGCGACCCTGGATTGATCAAGCCGGCCGTCGAAGAGCTTTTGCGTTTTACGGCGCCCGTCGAAACGGCCACCGAACGATTCGCGCGCGAAGACCTGGAACTCGCGGGCGTGAAGATTGCCGCGGGAGAACTGGTAATTGCGGCGATCGCATCGGCCAACCGCGATGAAACTCAGTTCATGGATCCCGACAAGCTGGATATCACCCGTGAGCCGAACCGGCACCTGGCGTTCGGGCACGGAATTCATTTTTGCTTGGGCGCTTCGCTGGCGCGGCTCGAGGCCCAGATCGCGATCAAGGCGCTGCTGGCGCGCACGCGCGATCTGCAGCTCGCCATCCAGCCCAGTAAGCTGCGCTGGCGCCGCGGCCTGGTGCTGCGTGGACTGACGGCGCTGCCGGTGTCGTTTTCGCCCGCGGCACAGCCCGCCGGTCGCGCCACGTCAGGCGAAGCCATTCACGCTTAGCTGCCGTGGCATCCCGCCGCAGTCCGCGCCGACATCCAGCGTGCCATCCGCGCCACCGCCGCGGAACTTCGCCGAAAGGGTTGCTGTAAAAGTCTCGGGCAGCTACGCTCACAGGATTGCGAGGGGGGGGCCCGTCCACCAGCTTTGCGGACCCGCTTTCCCACGTCGATCCGATGGAGAGTTCACATGCGGCTAACCTTGATTCTGCTGGTCTTCGTTGCCGCGCCGTCGGTTGCCCTCGGTCAGAATTCGTCGGCCAGCTCCGGATACCAACCAGCGGTTCCGCCGCCTTCGATGGGCGGCTATGGCGGCGGCGGATATGGCTACAACATGGGCGCAGGCACGACCGTGGGCGGGTCGTACATGACGGGGATGGCAAACGTCATCAGCGCGAAAGGCGACTACAACCTCAGCACTTCCGCGGCCGCCGTCAATATGACGCAAGCTGAAAAGCAGGAGATCCAAAACCGGCAGCAATACACGAACACTTACTTTGAAATGCGTGAGACCAATCGCAACGCACGCACCGCGGAACGCGGATCGCAACTGAGCGTGGAGCAACTATCGCGGTTGGCCCACGATTATGCTCCCAAGCCTTTAGGTCCAAGCGAAGTCGATGATCTGAGTGGCAAAGTACATTGGCCGGCCAGGCTGCAGACGAATGCATATGCCACAGACCGAAATAAGTTCGAATCGCTGTTTGGATCGTATTCGCAATTAGGCGCCCTGAGTGCGGGCGAACAAGACAAGGCGCGAGTCATCATCAACAACATGGCGAAAACGTTGAAGTCTCAAATCCGCAGCATCCCCACGAGCGATTACACGACTTGCAAGGATTTTCTGCAAAGCCTGCTTTTCACCACTTGCAAGTGCCGGCTGAGCTAGGTCGTCCTCGGCCAGATGGTTCTCTCGCGGCCATTTGTGACACCTGGTCAGCCAATCCCGGCGACTCCCACGAAAGTGACCTTCATGAAAAATTGGACGTATCGGTTGGTGATGTGCGGAGCGCTTGGTCTCCTGGCTGGGGGCATTACACCCCGTTCATTGCATGCGGCCGACGAGCCACTTGAGAAGCTCGTCGCGACCGCAAACTCGGGCGATCCAACCGCACGCGCGACGGCGATCCAATCGCTGGGCACGCGCGGAGAGCCAGCCGTCGAACCGCTCACCAAACTGCTCAGCTCGGACAGCCCTGCCGTCCGGGCAGCCGCGGCTCGGGCGTTGGGAAATATCGGCCCCGCCGCCAAACCCGCCGTGAATCGTTTGATCGAGCTGTTTTCGGATGACGACCCCGCGGTGCGACGTCAAAGTCTCGGGGCGCTGGCTGCCATTCGGCCCGGCCCGAAAGTCACGGTGCCTTTGTTCGTTAAGCTCATGCAAGACTCAGATCCGGGCGTCCGCATCCGGGTGATGCAAGTGATTGCCGATGCCAAGCAAGCCGCCGTGCCGGCACTCATCGAGGGCCTGAAAAATCCTGCGGCGACCTACTGGGCGTGCCTGATATTGCGGGACATTGGACCTGATGCGAAGGATGCGGCGCCGGCGTTGATCGAGATCCTCAAGGATGCCAGGCCCGAGGTTCGCCGCGAGGCCGTGTTGGCACTGGCCGCGATTGGGGCAAAGGATGCCGCTCCCCAGCTTACCGCCTTGTTAGCCGACGAAAACGCGCGCGTGGCTGCCACATATGCGCTGGGTGTACTCGGGCAAGTTCCGGCCGAGGCCGAGAAAACGCTGCGCCGCAATGCGCAGTCGAGCGATGGCATGTTGTCAACGACCAGCCTGTGGGCACTGGCGCGCGTTCATCCTCAAGATATCGCGCTTAAGAAGGCAGCCTTGACGCAACTGGTGGCTCGATTGCAAGACAAAGATCCGTTTGTTCGAAGCGCGGCTGCTCGCGCCCTGGCAGCGCTGCCGCCCAGCCCGGAAATTTCCGGACCCATTTTTGAAAAGGCGCTCGCGAGCGCTGACGAAAAGACCGCGCATTACATGCTGGATGCGTTGGCGGGCTTGGGACCGGTGGCGGTGCCCAGGCTGATCGCGGCCTTGAAATACACGTCGCTGCGCGGCCAGGTCGCTTACATCCTCGGGCAGATTGGTCCCGGGGCCGCGCCGGCCACCCCGGCGCTTGCCAAGTTGGTTTCGGACCCGGACGCGAACGTGAGCCTGGAAGCCGCGTACGCGCTCGCGAAAATTGGACCAACCGCCAAGGCAGCCGTTCCTGCACTCATTGACGCTCTCGGGCGAGAAGGCGACGCGCCTCGGCCTGCCATCACGTATGCCCTGGGATCGATCGGCCCCGCGGCTGCCCCGGCGGAACAAGCACTCCTGAAAAACCTGGCCGGTCCGAGCGAGTCGCTGGCTCTGATGAGCGCTTGGGCATTGATCAAGATCAAAGGCGCCTCCGCCAAGACCGCGGCCCAGGTCCTGCCCGTGCTAAATGCCGGATTGAAGTCAAGCGCGGCGCAGTCGCGCCAGGCGTCGGCGGAAAGCCTGGGTGGTTTAGGATCGTTCGCCAGTCAGGCGGTCCCCAATTTAAAAGCTCTGCTGGACGACGCCAACAGCGACGTGCGCGAAACCGCGCGGGCTTCGCTGGCGCAGATCGAGAAATAGGGCGGCAGCCATCTGGGTCTCGCGAGACCCATTCGCCGGAGTGCGGATCACTTCGATGTTCGAGCCCGCTGCGCGAGCGCCACGCGCCCCGCATACACCTTCTCAAACGCGCGCGCGATGTCGTCCATGTCCTCGCGCGGGCCGAGGAGCATCGATTGCTCGAGCCACACGGCTTGCTCGCGACAGAGCAGATCACTGTTTGGGCAATGCACCTGGCTATAGTCCAATTTCTCGGCGATGTCGGGCAGATACGGCCCGAAGGCGCGATTGACGAACATCGGCTGCTGATGCAGCGAGAAGCCATAGCCGGGCGAAGAGGGAATGCCCTCGGCGCGTAGGGCCTCGATCAGGGCCGCGCGCGGTGCGCCAAATTCCTCGCCCACGATCCGCAACATGAACAAGTGGTACGCGTGCCGGGTCGAATACTCCGGCCGCTCCTGGGGATAAATGCCCGGCAATTTTGCCAGCCGCTCGCGCAAGGTTCGGCCATTGGCATCGCGGGTTTTCGTTTGCTCTTCCAGCCGATCGAGCTGCGCGTTGAGCAAGGCGCCTTGCAGCTCGCCCAAACGATAATTGCCCGAGATCACGTGATGCTCGTACCACACGCCGCTGGGAATGCGGCCGCAGTTATGCAGTGAGCGGCAGGCCGCCGCCAGCTCGGCATCGTTCGTGGTGAGAATGCCCCCTTCGCCACTCGTCAGGTTCTTACTCGATTGAAACGAGAACGATGCCATCCGTCCCAGGCTTCCGGCGGGGCGGTTTTTGTAGCTCGCGCCGTGAGCGTGCGCCGCGTCCTCGATGACCAACAGCTTGTGGCGCTCGGCGGTCGCCATGATTGGGTCCATATCGGCCGGCTGGCCCGCGAAGTGTACGGGAATGATCGCGCGGGTTCGCGGCGTGATGGCGGCCTCAACCGCGCGCGGGTCGAGATTGAACGTGCCCAGCTCGACGTCGGCGAAGACGGGCACCATGTTGGCTTCAATCACCGCCGAAGCCGTGGAAAAAAACGTGTACGGCGGAACGATCACTTCGCTGCCGGCCTGCAGGCCCGCCGCCATCAGGCCCAGCCGCAGCGACACCGTGCCGTTGACCATCGCGATGCCGTGCTGGCAGCCATGCATGCGGGCGAAGCGCTCTTCGAAACAGCTGACCTCATTGCCATCGAGCCGGCCCCATTTGCCGGTGCGCAGCGCGGCGAGCACGCGCGCCTCGTCGCGTTCGCCGAAGATGGGCCAGCGGGTAAAGGGGCGCTCGCGAACGGGCGAGCCTCCCAACAATGCAAGTTTGTCTGCCATGCGTACTCTGGATGCTAGTTCGAGAATCTCTTGCCGAGGTAGATGTTATTCTCCGGCGGCGTCCCCCTGCGCGCAAGCTCCTCGAAGCCGAGCCGCGCGTAAAAACGGAGCGCCGGCGCGTTCAGGGCGCTCACATTCAAGTGGGCGCCCGGTGAGCCGAGTTCGCCGAGACGATCCATCAGTTGTTCCATCATCTGCCGGCCGATGCCTTGGCCGCGCACCCGCTCGAGCAGGTCAATGTGCATGTGCGACGGGTACGCGCCATACGGCTCGGGGCAGAAATAATCCGGTTGATGATACCAGGAGTGAACCAGTTGGGCGCGCGTCCAGGTGGCCGGGTCGCTCGCGGGAAAAGGAAATTGTTCGCACAGCTTGGGCCGCCACTGGCGATCGTAGCGGGCGTAAAAGTCTCGCGAGTCGAGCGCGGCAAGCGCATAGCCGCACACACCTTGCCCGTCCTCGACCACCAGGCTCAGCTCAGGCTCGAGTGCCAGATAAGGACCGACGAAAATCCGCCCCAGCGCGTCGGGATCATCCCGGTAAAAAGGCTCGCCGTCCCGGCCGTGGTCGCCGGTCATCATGCACACATGGTACGCTGCGGCCTGATCATCGGGCCGGGCCAGGCGAATCGTGAACGGGCTCATCGTGCTAGGGATTGATACGCCGTCGATGGCGGAGTTGAATTGAGGGATTCACACTCTCGATTCCTGCCCGGGTGGGCCAGCTCGAACGTATCCGAGACGGTTGTTTTCCGCCACCCTGCCGCCCCGTTGACCGCTTTTGCGGCGAGTAATCGCCCGACACGCTGGGAGAAAAGGATGACGCAAACGACGACACGCTGGATTTGCATGGCAGCGTTGACATTCGCGCTCGGGGCAGCAAGTGCTTTTGCTACGGCTGCCGAAAAACAGCGCGAAGACCTGGGTGTCATCCCCACCCCGCAGGAAGTGGTCTGGAACGAAGGCACAGTGCAGGTCAACGGCTCCACACTGATCGTGCTTCCACCGAAGGCGAGTGAGGGGGTGAAGTTTGCCGCCACATATTTGGAGCAACGTTTGCAGGAGCAACTGGGGCTGGGGCTCAAATTCTACCGTGACACGAATCTCGACCCGCCAACCTACAAGCTGATCGTGCTCGGGAATCCGAAGGAGGATGCATTGGTAGCCCGTCTGATGAAGACGTACGGCCTCACGCTCTCGGACGACATGCGCGACGAAGGTTACGTGCTCGCCGTCGGCGATAAAGGAATCCTAATCGCCGCCGAAAGCGCCAAAGGTCTGCTCTACGGCACCGCCACGCTGCGGCAGATGATCGTTTCGCGCGGGCTGGGTACGCCCCTTCCGGCCGTGAACGTGCGCGATTGGCCGAAAATGAAACTGCGCGGAATCCACGACGAGATCAGCTATGGCCAGGTCTCCACGATGGACAACTTCAAGGACATGATCCGTTTCCTGTCCGACTTCAAGATGAACACGTTGATTTTCTATTTCGAAGACACGTTTCGCTTCAAGCGCTACCCGGCGATCGGCGAGGGGCGCGGCGCCTTGACCCGCGAGCAGGTCGACGAATTGGAAGCGTTTGCCCGGCCGCTGGGGGTCGAGATTTTTCCGGTCTTCGAGATGCTCGGCAACCAGGGTTCGCTGTTGATGCTCGACGAGGTG
>DATJEN010000169.1:0-4676 GCA_035496575.1 Pirellulales bacterium | reverse complement strand
AATCCCGCTGAGATTGCTTGACAGGTCTCACCCCTCGGCTAGACTTACGGCCAGTTGATTACTTTCTTTTGAAGGTCCGCTAATGCACGCGATCGCGACGGGTCTGGCAGCCTAGCTGTCCCGACGTCGCGACATGTCTGTGCAGGCGGCTGCGGACCTTTCCGCTGCTCACCCGCCGAGTTTTTCCGAGGCGACCCGCGTGCGCCCGGTACTTCGCTCGGCATCATCCGCGCTCTAGCGGATGTCGATCGTGAGCCAGCAATCTGGTCACCAAGCCAGCTCTCCAGCGACATGTCAATCGCGTGCCTAATTGCCCGATAAGGAGTCCGACTTGGCAATCTTGCGAAAAAACCGATCGTGTGCACCGATGCCGATCGTCGCGGTCGCTCTTGTGCTGCTATTCGTGGCCGCGCAGCCCTGTCAGGCGGTACCACTCGCCCCGGGCACGGCCGTGGCGGCCGTCGCCGAGCCTGATCCGGGCATTGGAGCGAACCTGTTGTTTAGCACGGGGGTGGTTCCATTCACGGCGCCCACCTATACCGGCGATTTGACGTCGCAGGTGTTCAACAACGATCCGAGCAATCCGTTTGGACCCAACGGCCTGACCTTCACGTACCTGCTGCACAACAATGCTTCCAGCGCACATGAGTTGCATCGCTTCACGGTTTCGAGCTTCGCCGCATTTGGGACCGATGTGAGCTATTCTTCCTTCAGCGTCGGAGTTCCACCCACTTTCATCGATCGCGGCCTTCCGGGAGACGTGGTCGGTTTCAACTACCCGACGCCTGTTCCGCAGATCCTGATCAGCAACGGATCGATCGGGCCCGGGCAGACCAGCTCACTCATGGTCATTCAGACCAACGCGGTGAATTTCAGCGGGACACTTGCCGCCGTGATCGACGGCAGCGTGACGATGGTGGCTAGTCTCGCGCCTGCTCCCATCATTCCCGAGCCGGGCAGTCTCGTGCTGGCCGGGATATCGGTTCTGGGCCTGGCGGCGGTTTGTTGGCGCAAGCGGCGCCGCTAAAAAAAGGGCCGGCTCGAAATCGACCGAGCTGACGACGCAACGGCGCCCCCTTTTTCTGCATTTTCTTGCTCGGATTGCCGCCGCATCGGCTTTTTCTAGCCGATATTCACGTGCCCGGGCCGCCGGGCGGGGACCCCATTCTGGCCCGAGAGTTGCTTCCTAAGGTAGGTTTTAGTAGCGGCTTTCACGCGCCCACGGCCCCAATTCGAGGCGCAACATGGATCACCTTGCAATCTCGCAGCAAGTGCTCAACGAGCACCAGACGCTGGCCTTCGTGACGAGCGCGCTGCGCTCCACGATCGGCTGGAAATTTCAGGGAAGCGATCTCACGCGCAAGCTGGAGAGCGCGCGGTTTGTCGCCCAGTCATTCGAGCGCCATTTGAAGCGTTTAATGAAGCTCGAGGAGCACGATGGATACATGGCCGTGGTGCTCGAATCGCGTCCGGAACTCAAATCGCAGGTAATCGTACTTAGGCGCGAACACGTCCATTTTCGGCGCGAATTGAAACGGCTGCTTTCGGAGTTGGGCCAGATCGATCCGGTCGATCATGACGGATTTGCCAAGTGCTCGGCCGAGCTGCTGACCCTGTTGGACCAGCTCGACCAGCATGGCAAACAAGAGACCTCGCTCCTGCAAGAGGCCCTCCTGAGCGATGAGGGCGGGGAGGGCTAAGCGATTGTTCCCGTTGCACTTGCAGCAAAGCCCGGCAATTTGCGACCGGCCAGCGCAATTCCTGGGATTTTCGGCAGATCGGGAATAAACCCGGCCCCACAGGAATCTATCTTTCAGAGGCGAGCAGGCCCCAGATTTCCTGCCGGGCGGCGCCGTCATAGACAAAACAAGGAGAAGGATCATGAAGCGCTTTTTTGCTCTGTGCGTGATTTGCGCCCTGTTCGTTCCGTTCGCGGGTTGCGACAAGAAGACTGGAACAAAGACCGAGACGACGACCACCACGCCCGGCGGTTCGACCACCACGACCGAACAGTCGAAGACCGAGACGAGCGGCGAAAACCCGCCCCCAGCCGCGAAGTAGTTCGCGCGAGCCAAGCTCGACACGACAAACAAAACCCCGTCTCGACAGCCGAGACGGGGTTTTTCGTTTCTTGGCTATTCAGACGTCGTGGCGTTCGAGTCCGCCTTAAACCTGGTAACCGCCCCGGTAGGTCGGTACGACCACGTGCTCGACCTCGGGCGCATTGGTGGCCTTCAGGTTCTTGGCGTCCCACTCGATCTTCTTGCCCTGCGTGCCCGCCTCCGGCGCGGCCCACACGGCCAGGTTGCCCAACAGGATGGTCTCGGTGAGCGGGCCGGCATAGTCGGGAAAATTCGACTTGGGCGCCGGGCCGCCACGGATGGCATCGGTCAGTTCCTTGTAATGCCCCGGCGACGACTCGTACTCGACTTTCATGTCGCTGCCTCCGCTGAGGAGTTTGTAGCCGAATTCGCAGTAGTCGCCGCGCGCCAACAGCGTGCCGCCATCGCCCACCAGCAGCACGCCGGTTTTGGGAATCTCTTGGCCGCCAAAGAGCGCGGGGTCGGGCTTCTTGCCGCCGTCGTACCAGGTCATCGCAATGGCGGGCCGATTGGCGTTGGCCGGAAAGTCGTACTTGATGATGGCCCACTTCGGAAAACTGTCGCGGTTGTGACCCGAGGTTTCCGCCTGCACGGCGGTCGGGTCGCGCAAATCGAGCGCCATGTAGGGCATGTTGACGGTGTGGCAGGCCATGTCACCTAGTGCGCCCGAACCAAAATCCCACCAGCCCCGCCAGGTGTTCGGGTGATAGCCCGGCGCGTAGGGCCGCTCGGGGGCGGGCCCGAGCCACAGGTCCCAGTGCAGGGTCGGCGGCACCTGCGCCTCGGGCGGGCGCGGACCACCGCAGGGCCAGTGCGGCCGGTTCGTCCACACGTGCACTTCCTTCACCTTGCCGACGACGCCCGCGCGCACGGCAGCGGCCGTTTTTCGCAAAGGCGGGAAGGACGTGCCTTGATTGCCCATCTGCGTGGGCACCTTCATCTCGCGAGCGATCTCGCCCAGGCGCCGCGCCTCGTGAATCGTGCGCGTGAGCGGCTTTTGCGTGTAGCAGGCCTTGCCCATGCGCAGCGCCGTGGCGGTGGCGACGGCGTGCATGTGGTCGGGAATGCTCACGGTCACCGCGTCGAAATTCTTTCCAGCTTCGTCGAGCATCTTGCGGAAGTCGTTGTAGCGCGCGGCTGCTGGAAAACTTTTTTCGGCCGCCTTGGCCAGCGTGCCATCGTCCACGTCACAGATCGCCACGACGTCGCCCAATCGCTTGACCTCTCCCGAATCGTAGCTGCCCTTTCCACCCACGCCGATGCAGGCGAAACGGACGCGCTCGTTGGGCGATTTGCTCTGCTCAGGCGCGGCGAGGGCTGTGCCCGTCCACACGCCGACGCCGGTGAGCGCGGTGGCTTTCAAGAATCTGCGACGATCGGTCAAGTACGACATGGTGGACAAGCTCCGCGGTGGTGTGAGGGGCTGTGGGGAGTGCGCGAATGGGGGCTCAACTGAAAATAACCGCGCGGCAAACGCGAAGCAACTGCCACGCAGTGCCGAAGTTAACGACGGCGGAAGCTCCTGTAAGTTGCCCCGCCATGGCCGCAGGGGTACGATGGCGCAACCCGGCCTGGCACTGCCCCTTTTTACCCACGAGACATGGTATGACGACTCACCTCGAATCGCGTCGCGCCTTCACGCAGCAGGCACTGGGATCGTTGCTCACGTTTTCACTGCTGGAGACCATCTTTCGCCACGACTTGCTGGCCGATGAAGTCCGCTCAAGCGCCGCGCGGTGGGTAACCGACGTCAACGATTTGGGCCGCGAGCTGAAGGGCGAGAAGCTCGAGCAGCTCGCCTGGCAGAAGAAGATCGAGGAACTGATGGCGCGGGTCGATCTGGACGACCTGCTGCAGTTGATCGATTTCGAGCGGCTTTCGGCCGGCGTGAAGTATTCCGAGCGCGGCGAACGCAGCCTGCGGTTTGCCTTTCCAAAAGTGGAAGGTATTCCCAGCGAGCTGAGCTTCGGCAAGCAGATCTTCGCCCTGAAAAAGGGCCGCTCGGTGGTGCCGCACGGCCACAACAACATGGCCACCGCCTTCTTGATTCTGAAAGGCGACCTGCGCGGACGGCACTACGACCGCGTGCGCGATGAGCCCGAGCACATGATCATTCGGCCCACCGTCGACCGCAAGTTCGGCCCAGGCGAGTGCTCGACGGTGTCGGACTACAAGGACAACGTGCATTGGTTCCAGGCGATCACGGAACCGGCATTCATCTTCAACCTGCACGTGATGGATCTCAACCCCGCGAGCAAATTGACGACCGGCCGCGTGTATATCGATCCGATGGGCGAACCCTTGGCGGGTGGGTTGGCCCGAGCCCGGTTGATTGACTTCAAAGAAGCCAATCAACTGTACGGATAAATGGCTCAAGCCGCGGCGGTGGGAACGGTTTTCGCGGGGCGCTCGCGACCGAGGGGCAAAACTCCTGACGGAGTCCGCACAGATGAACGCTTCGCCTACCGCGACTCGATCGAGGCGCGTTGATTGTTTTGCCGCTGGGTTGCTGCCTGCGATCCTGGTTTTCGGTGCCGCGCTATGTGCCGCGCGCCCCTGCTTCGCCCAGTATCG
>DATJEN010000168.1:0-3511 GCA_035496575.1 Pirellulales bacterium | reverse complement strand
AGGGCTATGATTCGCTCCGTTACTTCGTGTTCGGTGTGCTACAGGAAATGAGGGTTGCAGATCCGGAGGATGTGAGCGAAACGATTGCGACCGCCTTTGTGGAGCATTCGGGCTGGCGGCAGAGCGAGGCTGAGTTGAGAGAGTTACGGCAGGCTGTGACGTTCGCCGTTTATGCCAAGGTCGACGATCTCGACGAGGTCACCCGGATCGTGGACCGACTGTTTTCTAAAGTGCAGTAAGCTGGGTCGGTGGCGCAATGAGCGAGGCGACTTCTCAAAAGCTTGCGTTTAAGCAGCGAGTGCGCCGCTGGGCGGAGAAGCTCGACGCCCGTGTGACCTCGGTTTCAGTACGCCCCATGACCACTAAGTGGGCTTCGTACTCCACAACGGGCCGACTTACCTTCGATGCTGCCCTGCTAGAGCTTCGCATGGGACCGCAGGACTATGTGATTGTCCACGAGCTACTTCACTTCCACGCGCCAAACCACGGGAAGCTCTGGAAGAGCCTGATGCGTGCCCATCTCGGTGACTACGAGCGCTCGGAAGCAGCTCTGCGAAGGGCGGCTGGAAGAAGCCGGCGCATCATGCCCTAGCGGGGCGAGCGAGTCGGAAACAGTCTGCATCGAGCGGCGCGCTGTAGGGCTCGCCAGCTCCATTCCGCTCACTCATGTCTCCCCGCACTCTTCTTGCGACGAAGAGGGCCCGCGATGGTCGGTCGGTCGATCGAATAGTCCCCGATCGTCGATTACGACCTCGACGTCTCCGTTGAGCTCACCCGGGTTTGCCAGGACGCACAATACGTCGGCGGGCCAGTCGAGGTTGCGCTTTTGCAGGTCGCGCCGCAGCGCCGTCAGGTCCCAAACTTGGGACGGCGACCGCTCGTCCTCGGGCGTGGTGACCAGCCAGCGCTGATCGGAGCTGAAGGCAAGGTGAGACGCGACGCGCAGTTCGTGATGTAAAATATGCACTAGCTCCGTGCCGGTTCGCGGGTCGACAAAACTCAATACACCGTTCACCTGGCCCACGGCCAATACGCGACTGTCGGGAGAAAAAACTATTCCGAGACCGGCGGGGGTCGTGCCGCTGGCGTGCAGGTTGGCGATCTGGCGCCAATCTTCGGCATGCCACAGCGTCACGCCGTTGGGAGTGGCTGCCAAAAACTGACCGTCGGGGCTGAACTGCACTGCGCCGTGCCTGCCCACCGGAAGATTGGTGATCTTTTCGGCCGAGTGGGCGTCCAAAACGGTCGCTCCAGGCATCTCCCAATTGGCCAGAACCACGAAGCGATTGTCGTTGCTCAGCGCGGCCATCCGCGCATCGCCTTCGTGTTGCAGTGAGAGTGCTTCAGAGCTTCTGTTGGATTGCAACGCGAAACGCCGCGACTGATTGAGATAGAGCAGCGACTGGCCGTCGGCGGTGATCTGAAAGAGTGTTGGCATCAAGGTGCTGGCGAGGCGCTCGGGGGGGCCGTAGCGTACAACCGTTCGGCCGACTATCGAACGCGGTTGCTCTTCGCCCGCTGCCGCGGAGACCACTTCAAGCTGCCGCGGCAAGCGATAAATCGCACTGCCAAACCCGAGAAACAGATCGCCCGCGCTATTGAAGGCGGCTCGTGTCGATCCCAGGGCTTGCGCGAAGAGTCTGGATCGCGTCTTGAGGTCCCATAGCTCAACGCCTTGGTCGCCAGAAAAGGCCACAAGCCGGCTTTCGGGGCTAATCGACACCTTCGACCAATGCCCCACGGGTGGATCGAACGATTGCGAGAACGACAGTCGGGCACCCAGAGAAAGTTCTGATATCGCGACTTTGTCATCGTTGACTGCCGCGAACACCAGGTGCCCATTGGCTGCCGGCTCGCAGGCGCGGCTAGTGAAATCGGGCACTTCGAGCAATGGCTGGCCGTTGCCAACATCCCAAGCCAGCATCCGTCGGTCCCACAACGTCTCGGTGACCAGGATCGACCCGTCGTCGTTAAACGTCAGCTTTGCCGGGACACCGCGATGCGCGAGATCGAAAACTTTGGTCCGCTTGCCAATGTCCCAGATCCCGATTCCCCGAAAGTTCTGCCAAATGGCCATGTATTTGCCGCCCGGGTGCCAGGCGACGACTGGAGCGAATTGAACGTCGATCGAAAGTTCGAAGTCGATTGCTCCCGATTCGAGTGAGATTACTGTCACACCTTTTTCTGTTCCGACCGCGATGCGGCCGGTGCGGGGATCGAATGCAATCGGCGATTCAGACGGTCCGCTGCCAAGCGTTCGTACAATCTCTCCGCTGGCAGCGCGGACTAATTGCATCGCTTCTTTCGTGCCGTAGGCAGCGAACTCGCCACGGGGAGAGAATGTGAGGAATTGCACGCCCTCGACCTCCCAGGCAGGGCGAGGCTCTGTCTCATCAAGTTGCCACACCGTCAGGGATCGTTTGCCGATGGCCGCCAACAGGCGACCGTCAGGTGAAACGATCGGGGTGGTTAGCGGCTCGGAGTGCTCGATCGTCCAAAGCCGCTTACCATCGGAGAGGCGAAATCCCGCAATCGAATGATCATGCGCAGTGACCACGCAAAAGTTCTGCCTGAGGGATAGCGCGACGCCGTACGCATTGAGCGGTGAAAGAGCAAACTCGCGCAACACCCGCACGTCCGGCAGCGCGGCTGAAGACAATATGGCATTGCGCAGTTGTAATTCGCGGTCTTCGCTACGGCCGATCGTGGGCAACAGGGCTGCAGCTTTGTCGATCGATTCGAGCGCCGCGAACCGCCGGCCGACTTGCCGGCCGCCGTTGCGGGCCGCCGCCTCAGTCAGATACGAGTCCCACAAGCGGCGCTGGGCCGACAGGTTCGCCGCGCGTTCCGCTTGCTCCACTTGCCGGGTCCGCTCGAGCTCATCGCTCAGTTGAGCCGAGTACCACAGCGACATGACCGCGATGCCCAAGAGTAGCACGGCAACCGAACCAAACGCCGCGGCCAGCAGCGGATTTCGACGGCACCACCGACGCGCGCGCTCGAGGTTGCCGACGGGTCGCGCCTGAATCGGCCTGCCGTCAAGATAGCGCGTCAAATCCTCGCGCAATTGGGCGGCCGACGGATAGCGCCGTGCCGGATCCGTTTGCAGACACTTCTCGCAGATGGTCGCCAGGTCGCGCGGCGTTCGCGGCGCCAGCTGGAAAATCGAGATCGGGTCGCTGGATAACAGCAACCGCAATGTCTCGACCGGCGTTTCGCCGCGAAATGGCGGCTGACCGGTCAGCAGTTCGTAGAGAATCGCGCCCAGCGAGTAAATGTCCGTCGCCGGCCCAACTTCGCGCGCGCCGCCGCGGGCCTGCTCGGGCGCCATGTAACTCGGGGTGCCCAAAAACGCGTAGGACTTCGTGTGCTGCGAAGACTTCTGGGCCAGGAACTTGGCCAGGCCGAAATCCGTGATCTTCACTTCGAGCTCCGAGGCGTCGGAGGTCACGAGCACGTTGGCCGGCTTGAGGTCGCGGTGTATCACCTGTCGCTGGTGAGCGAAATCGAC